>CAXTVW010000056.1:0-20567 GCA_964247675.1 uncultured Acetobacteraceae bacterium | reverse complement strand
TCCTGGGCCACCAGGTCCCAAAGCCGTTCCTGATCGCTCGCGCGCAACCCGGACGCGAACAGCTCGCCGCCCTGTGCGATGACGATCTCGCGCCTGTTCTCCGCGATGCCGGCCACGATGATGCGCGCCACCTCGGCCGGATCCAGGCCGGCATCGATGTTGACGTCCGACATGCCGCGTACAGAGCCGTCGCCCTGCAGCGCGTTCTTGACGATCGCCGTGCGCACGGAGCCTGGCAGCACGGTGGTGACGGAGACGTTGTAGGCCACCTCGAACTCGGCCCGCAGCGCCTCGAAATAGCCCAGCAGCGCGTGCTTTGCCGCGCAATACCCGGTGCGCAACGGCGAGCCGATGCGGCCGGCCAGCGAGCTGATCGCCACGAGCCGGCCGCTGCGGCGCGCCACCATGTGCGGCGCCACCAACTGGGTCAGCCGGAGCGGCGCGAAGAAGTCCGTCTCCATCAGCGAGCGATACACCTCGAACCCGGTGTCCAGCGCCAGGCTGCGCTGGCTGATTCCGGCGTTGTTGACGAGCATGTCGACCTGCCCGCGCCATGCAACGGCGCGTTCGACCACGCCAGGCAGCGCGCCATACTCCGTAGCCTCGAACGGCAGCACCAGGCTCGGCGCGTCACACGCCGCAGCGACGTGCTCCAGGGCTCCGACCCGGCGGCCGGACAGGATCAGCGCCCAGCCGGCGCGGCCGAGTTCCGCGGCGAGTGCCTGGCCGATGCCGGAGGAGGCGCCGGTGATCCAGGCGACGCGGTGTTGGTTGCTCATGCACGGTGGTCCCCTGCGATACCAGACGGCCGGGCCGTCGGGGGGCGTTCGCGCCCAGGCCTGGATACCGCTCTTCCCGCCCGTGAAAAAGAAGGCCTGCCATCCTTCTCTTAACTTTCTGCCATGCGCATCCCATGTCGCCCGAATTGCGAAGAGGACATGTTCGAATGGCCCAGCTAGGACTGTGCGGCGGGGAACGGGTTGCCACCGACGAAGCGCGACACCTTTGGGACCTGGTCCGCGAAGAAGCCGTGGCTGCCATTGAGCATGATCGCGTGATGGCGGACGGCATACGCGATACCGTCCTGCAACATGACAGCTTTGCCGATGCGCTGGCGCATCGCCTGGCCCGCAAGCTCTGCGACTACGCCATTCGCATCGATACGCTGGAAGGCATGCTGTGCGAGGCGCTGTCCTCCGATCCCACCATAGAGGCGGCGGCCATTGCGGACCTGACCGCCGTGCGGGACCGCGACCCCGCCTGCCCGGACCTGCTGACCCCGTTCCTGTTCTTCAAAGGCTACCAGGCGCTGCAGGCCTACCGCTTCGGCCACTGGCTATGGACGCGCGGGCGCGAGCACCTCGCGCGCCACCTGCAGAGCCGCAGCTCAGAGGTGTTCACGGTGGACATCCACCCGGCCGCGCGGCTGGGCCAGGGCCTACTGCTGGACCACGGCACCGCGCTTGTGGTGGGCGAGACGGCGGTGATCGACGACGACGTCTCCATGCTGCAGGGCGTGACGCTCGGTGGCACCGGCAAGACGTGCGGTGACCGCCACCCGAAAATCCGCCGCGGCGTGCTGATCGGCGCAGGCGCTACCGTTCTGGGCGGCATCACCGTGGGCGAGGGCGCCAAGATCGGCGCCGGCAGCATCGTGCTGGAGAACGTGGCGGCTTACACGACGGTGGTGGGTAATCCGGCGCGGCCGGTTGGCGTGCGGCATACGGCGATGCCGGCGTTGACGATGGACCAGACGCTGCCGCCTCTGGATTATGCGATCTAAGGCAAGCAAGCAGTCCTTTTTTGAAAAAAAGGACCAAAAAACTTTTACTTCCCCGCCTGCATTACCGCTTGCCTGGTTCTGCAGGCGTGCGTTTTGGCAGAACTAAAACGACCGTCCACGCAGGCGTGGGAGAAACAGTTTTTTGCTTCTTTTTTTAAAAAAGAAGGCCTTTCTTCACCACGTCCGCCGCATCACCCTCCCATGCAGCCGCCGCAATGGCTGCAATGCCCGCGCAAACGCCACCTGCATGGCCACGCTCGTGCGTCGCCACACACCCGTCCGCACACGCACCTGCTTCGCGCCCGCCCAGGCCGGCGACCCTTTGCGGGGCACTGCCGTCCCCGCCACCGCGAGGCATTCGACCAGTTTCGCGAGTCGCCGCGGTGCCAGGGCGGCGCCCGCCACCTGGACGAACGCGGTTGCGTCTGCATGGGCCTGGCACACATCGGCTGCGCCCGGCCCGGCGATGTCGGTCCCTTCCACGGCATGGTAGGTGAGGTCGATAGGTCCTCCCAGCCGGGCAGCGAAGGCCGTTTCCACCTCCGCACGGTGTTCCGGAGCGCGGGCCAGCAGCGCCGTGTCGATCAGCAGCGCGCGGCTTTGCAGAGCGGCGACCGCGGTGGCGGTCCAGTAGGCCAGGAAGCCGCGATACTGGGTGATGGCGTCCTGGTGCTTGACGTGCCGCCAGACGGTCTCCACGCCGTAGGCCATGTCCGTGCTGCCGAGCACCGGCAGGCGCACATCGAGCGCCAGGCAGGCCTGCCGCACGAGCGGATGGCCGGGGTTGCGCGCCAGCACGAGCAGCGGCGCGATCGTGAAGTAGCGGTTGCGTTCTTCGGTCAGCAGGCGGCGGGCGCTGCGCCATTGGTCCAGCGGGTCGCGCAGGACCACGGCATGCAGCATTTCGGGAAAGCGCTGCTCCATCCAGCTGACACGGCCGAGCGAGCGGCAGAATTTCAGCACCGCCACCTGGCCCGCTTTGCGCCCGGTCCCGCCGGCCGTGGCCAACAGCCCGCGCAGATACGCTTCCAGCGCCGGATCGTCCTCGCGTGGATCGAGAAAGAAATCGTCGAACGCGAAGCGGCGCTGATAGAGGGGCACGCCGGCGCGGCGGGGCAAGATGAGTTCGCCGTACTCCGCAAAATAGGGCGCGGTCTCGCCGTGCCGCGACCGCCAGGCACTCGGCCGTAGTTTCGGTATGTCCGAACGGCGCAGGCTGGCGATGTTCTCATGCAGCGGTTCATAGAAGGCGTGCACGTTCGGCTGCTCACGGCAGCGGCTCCATAGCCAGGTGCCGCTGCTACGCCATCCCGTGTGCAGGAACACGCCGGTCGCGGCCGATCCCGCTGGGCTCTCGGGCGAGCTGTTGTCCGGATACGGTCGTGCAGCGTGCAGGGAAATGGACCCTTCCGGGGTGGTGTGGTTCATCGTTAGCGGAACCTCGGCTTAACGGCTTGGCCTATGCGGACGTATCATGCACCGTGGCGCCGAACAGGCTAGGTGCGTCCGTGCGCCTGTCGAGCGCCTCAACTTTTCGTGATAGCGCGCCAGAAAGGCCGGCATGATCCCGGCAGGCTCCATCCAGACTTGGCCCCTGGCGCCGCTTTACCATCTCTCGGCAATCGTGCGACGACGACCCGACGTTTGCGTTGACGACAGGACACGTAAGGCCAGCTACTCGACGCCGGATGGTCGAGCCGGCTAGAACAGAGCGCGAACAGGAACACCGTCCGTCATGGATCTGCTGCGCAAACTCGAGATACTGGCCGACGCTGCGAAGTATGACGCATCGTGTGCGTCTTCCGGCACCGACAAGCGCAGCTCGCTCGGCGCCAAGGACGGCGTGGGATCCACCGAAGGCATGGGCATCTGCCACGCCTACGCGCCGGACGGCCGCTGCATATCGCTGCTGAAGATACTGCTCACCAATTCCTGCATCTACGACTGCGTCTATTGCATCAACCGCCGGTCTTCGAACGTGCAGCGGGCGCGCTTCACCGTCGATGAGGTGGTGAAACTCACGCTCGGCTTCTATCGCCGCAATTGCATCGAAGGCCTGTTTCTCAGCTCGGGCATAATCAGCAACCCGGACTACACGATGGAGCAGGTGGTGGGCGTGGCGCGCACCTTGCGCGAAGTGCACGGCTTCCGCGGCTACATCCATTTGAAGACGATACCGGATGCGGACCCGCTGCTGATGGCCGAAGCCGGGAAATATGCAGACCGGCTCAGCATCAACATCGAACTGCCGACGGAGGCCAGCCTCGGCGCGCTGGCGCCGGAGAAAAGCATCGGCGACATCAAGCGTTCGATGGGCCGCATGCGCCTGCGCATCGACGAAGCGCGCGCCGAGAAGAAAGCACCGCGTTTCGCGCCGGCCGGGCAGAGCACGCAGGTGATCGTGGGCGCCGATGAAAGCTCCGACCGCGCGATCATGCAGATGAGCACCGACCTTTACGGCTCGTATGGTTTGCGCCGCGTGTATTACTCGGCGTTCAGCCCGATCCCGGACTCCTCCTCCGTCCTGCCGCCGAAAGCCGCACCCCTGGTGCGCGAACACCGGCTGTACCAGGCCGACTGGCTGCTGCGCTTCTACGGCTTTTCAGTGGACGAGCTTGCCACCGACAAGGCCGGCAACATGAGCCTGGAGATCGATCCGAAACTGGCCTGGGCGCTGGAACACCGCGCGTTGTTTCCTGTCGATCTGAACAGCGCGCCCAAGGAAATGCTTCTGCGCGTGCCTGGGCTCGGCGTGAAGACCGTGGGCCGTCTGCTGGCGTCCCGGCGGCACAGGCGGATACGCATGGATGATCTCTCGCGCCTGCGCCTGCCGGTGGCCAAGCTGATGCCGTTCATCGTGACGGCGGATCATCATCCCGGAGCTACGCTGGACTGCGCGAAATTGGCGGGACGGGTGGCGCCTAAGGCTGTGCAGGGGGTTTTGCTGTAATAGGAAGGAAGGAAGCAGTTCTTTTTTGAAAAAAAGAACCAAAAAACTTTTGTTCCCCCGCATTTGCAACAACCGGGTGCTTCTTAAATTGAATGGCTGTTGCAAATGCGGGGAGATAAAAGTTTTTTGCTTCTTTTTTTCAAAAAAGAAGGCCTTTCTTTCTGTGTTTTCTACTCACGCGACTTGTCGAAAGTACCCGCCTTCAGCGCGATCACTTTCGCTGTTGGATAGAATTGCGTGAACGTGGTGTCCACCGCGCCATGGGCGGCGTGGCAGACGCAGCAATCCGCCGTGGCCGGCACGAGCTTTGCCGTGCCGCCGTCCTGCTCGAAGAACGCCCAGCCGCCTTTGAAGCGCGCGTCGTCGCGCACGTGGAACTCCACACCCGTCAGTTCGGTGGTCTGGAATTGGCCGTGGCGGTTGATAGAGCCGTGGCTGGCGGCGCCGCGGCCTTCCATCGCGAACATGGTCTTGTCCGGCCAGTGGCCGGAGCGCTTGAAGGCTTGCCAGGCGGCGGGATCGACGAACACGTTGTCGAACACCGAGGCGCCCTGCCTGGGCGCTTCTTTGCTGTAGCTCATGTTTATGCCCGAGCTCATGTATATCCACTCCCGGTAATCCGGCGGCGGGATGAAGTCGCCGGACGCGGTATAGCCGGGGCTTCCAGGGCTGGTGGCGCCGGCGAGCACCGGCAGCAACAGCAGCAGCTTCAGGCATTTCGAAGCCTTCATGGGGTATCTCCGGTCATCTGTTGCCTGTGGACCGCAAGCACCAAGCCAAACTGCAACCAATTGACAGACAATGGTTTGCTAACAGGTCCAGACCCGGGCGCCGTTGCGGGCCGGATTTCGAGGTTCTACGCCACAGTTCGGCGTGATGCGGCTAAAGGTTTCTCACAATGCGCGCGATCGTTCTCAACCATCTGGTGGATTTCGGCGGATGGCGAACGGCCGCACGATCGGCGGCGCTGGACGGCGTGCCGCCTGAGGAGACCATCTGGTCCGTCCACGAGGCGACAGACCTGTTTGCCGAACCGCATGGGGCGCCACCGCCCAGCGGCGCCTTTTCCGTCTCCCGCGCGCTCGTGGAGCTGGCTGAGACCGCCATACAGGCCAGCGACCCTGAGCGTTTCGCACTGCTCTACGCGCTCGTCTGGCGGGCGCATCGCGGTGAAAAGCATCTGCTGGAGGATGCGGCCGATCCGCTGGTGCAGCGCGTGATGCGCCTGGCGGCCGCGGTGCGGCGGGACACCCACAAGATGCGCGCCTTCGTGCGCTTCCGCGAAGTGACGGCGGACGACGCCACGCGCTACGTCGCCTGGTTCGAGCCTGACCATTACATCGTGGAAGCCAACGCGCCGTTCTTCGTGCGCCGTTTCGCTACCATGACGTGGAGTATACTTACACCGTATCGCAGCGCGCATTGGGACGGCGAGACGCTGCAGCTGGGCGCCGGCGCGCAGCGCACGGACGTGCCGGACGACGACAAGCTCGAAGCCTATTGGCGTGCGTATTTCAGCAGCATCTTCAACCCGGCGCGGCTGAAGGTGTCCGCCATGACGTCCGAGATGCCGCGCAAATACTGGCGCAACCTGCCGGAAGCCGCGGCGATCCCCGACCTGATACGCCAATCACGCGAAAGGACCGCCACCATGGTGGACACGCCAACCGTATCGCCCGCCCGCGCCCCGCGCCCTGCTGCCGCCCCGGCCATGGTCCCCGTGCCCGGCTCGCAAGGCGCGCTGGCCGCGGAAGCCGCCACCTGCCAGCTTTGCGACCTGTATAAGCACGCGACGCAGACCGTGTTCGGCGAGGGACCGCCCGACGCCCGGCTTATGCTGGTGGGCGAACAGCCTGGCGACCAGGAAGACCTGGCCGGCCGACCGTTCGTGGGACCCGCCGGCCAGATGCTGGACCGCGCGCTGGCCGAAGCCGGCATCGACCGCAGCACGGTCTACGTCACCAACGCGGTGAAGCACTTCAAATTCGAGCCGCGCGGCAAGCGCCGCATACATGCGACGCCCGACCGCTCGGAAATCCAGGTCTGCCGCTTCTGGCTCGACCAGGAGCGCGCGCTGGTCAAGCCGGCCGTCACCATCCTGCTCGGCGCCTCGGCGGCGCGCGCGGTGCTGGGCCGCACGGTCACCATCTCCCGCGAGCGTGGCCGTCCCATTCCGCTCGAAGGCGGCCAGGTGATGGTGACGGTGCATCCCTCCTATCTGCTGCGCCTGCCGGACCAGGAAAGCCAGGCGCGGGAATATGCGGCGATGGTGAGTGACCTGCGGCTGGCGGCTAGTTGGGTGTAAGGCAGCAAGAACCAGCAACGATACGGGCTTGGTCAGATAGATCTGAGGCGGCTAAGCCTGCGCAGGAACAAAAGCTTTTTGCTTCTTTTTTTCAAAAAAGAAGGCCTTTCTTCTTGTAGCCAAGCGCGCCCAACCAAGCGCAAAAACGCCGGATACAACAACCACCATCGTCGCAGGCTCGACGACCGAAACAGCCGTGTAGGTGTAGCTCTCCACGACCTGGCCGCGGAACGTGGTCTCGCCATCCGACACGCCGCCTACCGGGTTGCCGTGCGCATCCAGCAAGGAAAAACCGAAATTCAACACTGCCGCCTCGAAGCCGGGCGGCAAGCCTGTCGTGTATTGTGCCAAAGCCGCGCTGTCCGGCGAGGCTGTGAAGCTGACTTGCGTCGTTGTCGAAACCGCGTTGGCGGTCCCGGCGCTGAACGTGAACGACCCGTCGGCTAATCCATAGATGGTCTGCGGTGAAAACCCGCCGCCGAGCATCTGCGCGTTGTTTGCCGCGGTGAAGGTTCCGCCTTCGGGCGATCCGTTCTCGAACACCACCTTGTCGAAAACCGTTCCGGAAAAATCCAGCGAAATCTGCGTCAGCTTACCGACCTTCGGGTTGAAATCCGGCAAGTTCAGGATGAACGCGCTCGGGCCCAGACTACCGGTCGAGACCTGCAAAGCTTGCGTGTAGGATATGACGCCTGCGCAGGCGGACGCGGCCGAGGCGAGCGAAACGACAGCAGGAAGCGCTGCCAGAGCAAGAGTTGTAACCCGCACCGCAACCTCCGGTCATTCCGGGAAGAATACGGTGCCCCGTTCAGGCGTCAACGGACTCGCGCCGGCGCGGGCGGTTCCGTCAAGCCCTCGAGGCAGTCTCTAACGCGTCAATAATCAATGTGTATGGCCTGAACCATGCTGAAATGCTTCTGGTCGATCGCGGATTCGTGTTTGAGAAATTGCTTCACCTGCGGTGATGTCGCCTGGGCAACGTTGTCGCCAAGACTACGCTTGTCTTCCTCATTTACCGCACCCATTGCCTGCACGTACGCTTCGTCGAACGCCTTGCCAGTCTGCTTGGTAAGGCTTGCGACCTTCTGCTTGTCCTGCGTCGTGAGATCCGCCTGGGGCGCCGCGGTACCCTCGCCGGAGACCTGCTTGGCTTCCTCGATGAGCGCCGTATGATCGCGCAGATCCATTTCCGCAAACGCCTTGACTTGCGGGTTGCTGCTTTTCTTGAGCGCCAGAGCGGATAGCTGCTGCTCGTAGGCGCCGCCGCTGACGTCCTTCTGCAGCATCGTCTTTTCCCTGGCGGTCAGGCTGCCCCCGGCCGGCTCGGACGCGGCGCAACACAGGACAGCAACGGCTACAATACTTAAACGCGAAACATTCATCGTCCCAACCCTTCCGATCGTGCGTTACCTGGTCAAGCAAACGCCGGGCGTCACGAAGAGTACCTGGCCTGGCAAGGCTTTATCCGCAACGTGATCGCAAGCCCTGTGGGTCAGGGATACAGCTTCTCCGTCGTCCAGCCGTCACCCGCGCGGGTGAACACCGTGCGGTCGTGCAGCCGGTAGGGCATGTCCTGCCAGAACTCGAAAATGTCCGGCCGCACCCGGAAGCCTGACCAGTGCTGCGGGCGCGGGATGTCGTCGCCAGGGAAACGCGCTTCCAGCGACGCCACGCGCGCCTCCAGCGTCTCCCGCCGGTCCAGCGGCCGCGACTGGTCGGACGCCCAGGCGCCGAGGCGGGAGACACGCGCGCGACTGGCGTAATAGGCGTCCGCCTCGGCCGGGCTCACCGGCGTCACCCGCCCTTCTATGCGTATCTGCCGGGTCAGCGTCTTCCAGTGGAACAGCAGCGCCACCGCCTGGTTGGCGGCCAGCTCGCCACCCTTGCGGCTTTGCGTGTTGGTGTAGAACACGAAGCCGTCCCGGTCGGCGCCCTTCAGCAGCACCATGCGCGCGCTTGGGCGGCCGTCCGGGGTGGCGGTGGCCAGGGTCATGGCGTTGGGATCGTTTGGCTCGGTCTTGGCGGCTTCTGCCAGCCAGGTGTCGAAGAGGGGGAACGGGTCGGTCAGCATGAGGAAGAAAGGCCTTCTTTTTTGAAAAAAAGAAGCAAAAAACTTTTGCTCCCCCGCCTGCGCCACGGTCCGCCCTCTTTCTGCAAAAGCGCACACTGGCAGAATCAGACGGCGCCGTAATGCAGGCGGGGGAGCAAAAGTTTTTTGGTTCTTTTTTTCAAAAAAGAACTGCTTGCTTACCTATCGCAAAACACCCCATGCGGCAGCATAGCCGAGAACCGCACCCGCCCCAGCCCCGCCGGCAACGGCCACGCCGCGACCGGATGCCACGCGCCACCCTCGAACGCCAGAAGTCCGCTCATCCCCGCCGGCAGGCCCGCCAGCCCGCCAGGTGCGCAGGTGACGAGCGCGTGCGTGAACCCCGCCTGGCGCGCGTCCTCCAGCGCGGCCGGCGTGGCCGCCAGCTCGGTGCGGAAATCCAGATGCGGGCGGCGTGGCGGCGTGAACAGCAGAACGCCGCGCAACAGGCTGCCCGTGGCGTCGTCCCCATCGCCCGGCATCACCAGCGCCAGGCGCGTGCCGTCGGGCACCAAAGCTGCCGTGCGGTGCGCCAGGTCCCACAGCAAGGGCTGCGGCGCATCCAGGTCGAAGCGGAGCAGGCGTGCGCCGGCGACCGGCAGCAGAACGGCGAGGGCCACGGCGCCCGCAGCGGCGCGCCGGCGCCAGGCGTCCGGCCAGCGCGCGAGCCACGTGGCGGCGGCGGGGCGCAGCCACGTGGCCAGGCCCAGCATGACAGCCAGCGAGAGCTGGGACATGTAGCGGAAGTAGGAGTGCGCGTTGATCGCCCAGACGGCGGGGAAATGCGCCACATAGGTGAACAGCAGGAACGCGTTGAACCCGGCCACCAGCCCGGCGCCCAGCGCCAGCACGATGGCGGCGTGTTGCCAGGGCCGCCGGCGGGCCTCGCGCCACGCTGCGTAGAGCAGGGCGGCGACAGCGATGAAGTAGGTGGCCTTCTGGAAGATGGCCCAGGCGATCCCGCCAATGATCCGCGGCAGCAAATTCAGGTGCCACGCGGCGAGCGGCAGCATCTTCAGCTCACCCACGGCGAAATGGCCCAGCACCCACCACCGCCACAGCAGATACAGTGCCAGCGCCGGTGCTGTGGCCAGGCCTACCACGACCGCCCAACGCCGCCGGTCCAGCCCTGGGGCGGCCAGCCCGAGCGCCAGCAGCGTGGCGGCGAATGGCAGCAGCAGGCCAAGCGCGGATTGCTTGATCTCCACCATCGCCGCAAGGGCCAGCGCCAGGGAGGCCAGCACGCCGCCGACCGGCGCGCCGGCGCGCATGGCGGCGAACAGGTCGGCGCCGAGCACCACGGCGAACATCAGCGTGACGGCCAGCGGCGCCTCGCCGTAGCTGGCGAGGAACACGCGCGGCACGAAACCCGGATTGAGCGGCACGGCCAGCAGCAGTCCGGCGGCGCACGCCCACCAGGCAGGCCGGCCGGGCATCGGGGCCAACACGCGGGCCAGGCGCAGCCCGGCGGCGCACAGGAGCAACGCGTTGAACAGGCTGAGCGCGTTGCCCGCCAGCCTGCGCGAGAGCAGCGATACGGCGAAGCCCACGAACTGCGTGTTGTAGGGCGCGCCGGGCAGGAAGGACCAGCTCGGCGGCCCGCCATCCTTCGGCAGGGCCGCGTGGTCGAACAGGTAGGCGAGGTTCGGCAGCAGGTTCAGCCAGGTATCCACCTGGCTTGGCAGCGCCGGCGCCAGCACCAGGAACAGCGGCACGCTCAGCAGCGCGGTGCGCCACAGGCCGGAGGGCGCGCGCCGGTCCCGCGGGCCGGTAGCCGCCAGCACGGCAAACATGCCGAAGCCAAGCCGCAGAGAGAGCGGCAGCAGCGTGGCCCAGGCCGTCATCACCAGGCAGTAGGCGCCCCAGCCCGCGACCAGCGCCACCTCCGGCGCAGCACCGGTGATCCGTCGCCCCATCAGGACGAAGGCCAGGGCCACCACCGCCAAGGCCGCCAGCGGCGCCAGGTCGTGCAGGCTTGGCAGAAATCCTACGAGCGGGATGGCGCAGCACCCGGCCGGGACGGCGCGTCCTGGCCAGTTTTCCTGGTCTTCAGCAGGACGAGCCCCAGCCCGGCCGAACCGGCGAACAGCGCCGTCGCCAGGCCGATCTGGTAGGCGCGGTCCACATGCACGCCGCTACCGGCGAGCGCGAACACCAGCGTCTGCGGCACGTAGCCCAGCAGCGTGGCCGCCAGGAACGGCCAGGCGGGCAGCGCGGAGACGCCGGCCAGCAGGTTCAGCGCCAGGTTGTTGCCAACCGGCAGCAGGCGCAGCGTCAGGCTGGCGGTGAACGGCCTGGCGGAGAGGAACCGGTCCATCCAGGCCAGCCGGCCATTGACGCGACGCCGCGCCCAGTCGCGTGCCAGCACGCGGGCGACCCAGAAATCCGCCAGGCAGCCGAGCATCTGCGCCAGCAGCGCCAGCGCGCCGCCCTGCCACACACCGAACGCGTATCCGCCGGCAAACGCCACCGCCTGTCGCGGCACCCCGGCCGCCGACAACAGCGCACCGGCCGCCACGAGCGCCGCGCCGCCTTGCCAGGTCGCCTTCGCGTGGGTCAGCAGCCCGGCACCCGCCAGCCGCGCCGCGTAGCCGGCCGCCAGCAAGCCAGCCAGCAGCACCAAGCCCTTCAGCAGCCCGGCGCCCGCGGACGCCGGCGCCTCCGCCTCAACCAGTGGAGCCAAATCCGCCCGCCCCCCGCGCCGTGGTCTTCGCGAACGCCTCCACAACCGTGAACGCCGGCCGCAGGATGGGCACGAACATCATCTGCGCGATCCTGTCGCCTGGCTGGATGACGATAGGCGGCGTGCCGGGAGCCGCCCGGTTCCAGGCGCTGACCATGATCGGGCCGGTGTAGTCCGCGTCGATCACGCCGACCAGGTTTCCCATCACCAGCCCCTGTTTGTGGCCCAGGCCGGAGCGCGGCACGATCAGCGCCGTCATGCCGGACTGGGCCATGTGCAGCGCGATGCCGGCGGGGACCAGCTGGGCCGGCGATTGCGGCGGCAAATGCAGCGGTTCCGCCAGGCAGGCGTGCAGGTCGATCGCGGCGGCCATCTCGCTTTGGTAGCTCGGCAGGCCCCAGGCGCGCAGGCGTTCGTCCAGGATGACGATTTCTATGTTCATGGCTTGGCAAGCAAGGAAGCGGTTCGTTTTTGAAAAAAAGAACCAAAAAACTTTTTTTCCCTCGCCTGCTTAGCGGCTTTGCCTGGTTCTGCAGATACCCGCGTCACTTACCCACCAACTCCAAAGCGTCCGCCAGCGCCATTGCCAGCGCCTCCGCCCGGAACGGCTTCTGCAGCGAGCCGCGTATGTGCGGGCCGGGATCCGCCAGCGCGTCCGGCCCATAACCGGTCATCAGCACCACCGGCAAGTCCGGCGCCAGGCTGGCCACCTCCGCGGCCAGCTCGATACCCGTCATGACCGGCATCGTAAGGTCCGCCAGCACAAGGTCCACCCGGCGCGTCCGCAGGGCGAGCAGGGCAGCGGCGCCGCTCTCCGCCTCCATGACCACGCCGCCCAGCTCTTCCAGGATCGCGCGGGTCACCACGCGGACGTCCAGGTCGTCATCCACCAACAGCACCCTGGTGCCGTCCAGCGCGGGCCGGGCTACCGGCTCCGGGCGAACGGCGGCGGCGTGGACCGGGGCACCGGCACGCGGCAGGAACACGCTGACCGTGGTGCCCGCGTTTTCGCGGCTGGCGATGCTGACGCCGCCGCCCATCTGCTGCGCCACGCCGAGCACCTGCGGCAGCCCCAGGCCAGTGCCGCGGCCCGCGTCCTTGGTGGTGAAGAAGGGCTCGAACGCGCGGGCGAGAACGTGCGGCGACATGCCGTGGCCGGTGTCGCTCACATGCAGCGTGGCGTAGTCGCCGGCCGGCGGGTCCTCGGCGCGCATGGGCGGCCCGGTGCGCACGCGGGCGGTGCGTATCGTCAGCGTGCCGCCGGCGGGCATGGCGTCGCGCGCGTTGATGGCCAGGTTCAGCAAGGTCAGCTCCACCTGGGAGGCGTCCGCCATCGCCGCCCAGTCGCCCGCGCCGGGCTCCACCATCACCTGGACGCCGCGCCCGAGCGTCCCTTCCAGCAACTCCTGCATACCGGTGACCAGGTTGTCCAGATCGACCGGCTCCATCTGCAGCGTCTGCCGGCGCGCGAAGGCCAGAAGCTGGGTGGTCAGCCGGCTGCCCCGCCCGGCCGCCCGCGAAGCGTTCGCCAGCAGCGAGATCGAGCGCTGGTCACCCAGCAGGGTAACGGGTTTCTCCAGCAGCTCCAGGCAGCCGGTGATCGCCATCAGGAGGTTGTTGAACTCGTGCGCCACGCCGCCGGTCAACTGGCCCACCGCCTCCAGGCGCTGGCTGCGCCGCCGTGCCTCCTCTGCCTCCAGCCGGGCGGTCACGTCCTGCAGGATGGTCACCGCGGCGGTGACACGGCCCTCGCTGTCGCGCAGCGGGCTGGCACTCACCTCCAGCTCGCCGGAGCGGCCGCTGCCGCAGGTCACGCTCAGCAGCGCGCGTTCGGTGGGTATGCCGCGGCAGGCGAGCGCGGTGGGCGCCTGGTGGCGCGCGATCAGGTGGCCGCCCTGGCGAACCTCCGGCCACGGCACCATGGCAAGCTCCGCCTCGGTGTTGCCGAGCAGGCGGCGGGCCTCGTTATTGGAGAACGTCAGCACGCGCTCCGCGGTATGCACAAGCACGCCGGCCGGCATCTCGTCCAGGATGGCGGCCAGGCTGCGCCGCTGCTCGTCCAGCGCATGGTTGACCCGGGCCAGCTCGTCGGTACGCGCGGCGACACGCTGGGTCAGGCTGGCGTTCAGCTCGCCCAGGGCGGCCTGGCGCTCGCGCAGGGCTTCCGCAGCGGTGAACATGGCACGCGCGACCGCATCGGTCTCCGCCAGACCTGGCGGCACCGGAACCCAGCTCTCGTCGCCGCCGAGCCGCCGCGCCGCCTGGGCCAGCGCTTCCACCGGCTTGGCGATACGCCGCGCCACGCGGCGCGCGCCCAGCAGGCCGCCCAGGATGGCGGCAGTCTCGAACAAAGCGAGGAGGGTGGTGGATTGCAGCCCGGCTTGCGCCACCAGCGCGCGCGGTGCCGAGACCGCCGCCGCCCAACCCGAAGTGGCAGAGCGGCTGTAGGCGAGCACCACGCGGGTACCCTCCAGGCCGGTGGCGTTGCGCGTGCCCTCGTCGGATTCCGCGAGTGCTTCCAGCAGGCTCGGCCCGGCGTGGCGGCCCAGATAGCGGTCCGGCTCGCGGCTGCGCGCGGCCAGGAGCCCGTCAGTGTCCACGATGGCGGCCGTCCAGCCGGGAGGCAGCTTCTCGCGCATCAGGATGGCCTGTAGCGAGCTGGTGGGCAGCACGAGCGCGAGGTCATACATGTGCCGCCCGGACCAGCCGACCGGCAGCACCACCTGCACGCTGACGCCGGCGCGGCCGTTCGCCATGGCGAGCGTCTGGATGGACGGCACCCCCACATGCTCGGTGGCCCAGCCGGCGACCGGCGTTCCTTTCGGCAGCGCCACGCCGGCCGGCACGCCGGTGTCTAGGAGTTCCTGGCCGGCCTGGTCCACCAGCACGATGGCGCCGCCCAGGAGGACGGTGTCGCGCGCCAGCCGGTCGAACTCCGCCACGTCGCCGCGCTGCAGCTCCTGGGTCGCGGCCAGCGTGTGCAGCAGGATCTCCGCCTCGGCGAACTCGCGGTCCACCAGTTGGACCAGCCCGCGCGCGGTCTCCCGCAGCGCGGCCTCCGCCCCCGACCGGGCGGTCACGAACACGCGCCAGGTGAGCAGCGTGGAGATCACCAGCCCGGGAAGCAGCAAGAGGGCTGCCAACCGCAGCAGGCGCGCACGCACCGTGGCATTCATGTGCTCACCATAGCGTGTTGTTGATGGCTCGGTAACCTGTCGCGCGCATTCTCGGATGCAGATCAGGAGTGCGACGGCATGGAAATAATCTGCATTCAGGGTACGGCGCCGGGCCGGATCGTGGCCACGCTGTCGCACGGCACCAAGGTGCGCCAGCTGCCGATGACGGTGACGCGCCACCCTGCCGGCGGCTGGCAGGTGGAGAGCGCCGGCGGGTTGGGCCCGCGGTGCCATGCCGTGACCACGGCGGTGCTGCTGGAGGCCAGCGAGGCCTTCGTAAGCGAGGAAGCGCTGGCGGCAGCGTAAAGCCCCCGCCGTCGGTTTCCGCTGACTCCGCGACAGCCGGGTCAAAAGATTTTTTGCTTCTTTTTTTCAAAAAAGAAGGCCTTGCTTCCTTGCCTGCTTCAGCCCGCAAAGCTTCCGTTCGCCCACTGCCAGGCGTAGTCTCCCACCGTGCCCCGCACCCCCACCAAAGCCGTGCCGCCACAACCGATGACACAGGGCAACGTGGCCGCGCAGCTTGTGCGGCTCACCGTTCCGGTCGCCTGGGGCATACTGGCGCTGCTAGGCTACAGGCTGGCCGAGGCGTGGTTCGTGGGCCAGGTCGGGCCGGACGCGCTGGCCGCCATCAGCTTCGCCTTTCCCATCACCATGGTGGTGTTCAGCGTGTCCATCGGTCTGGGCGCCGGCACGTCCTCGGTGATCGCGCGCGCGATCGGGGCGTCTGAAAAGGGTGTGCCGCGCCTGGTGGCGGACGCGCTGATCCTGACCGCGCTGGTGGGCACGGCCTGTGCGGTGGCGGGCATGCTGGGCGCGCACGTCCTGGCCCGGCTGCTGGGCGCCGGCCCGGACCTCGCGCCGAGGATCGCGCTCTATCTGCGCATCTGGTTCCCCAGCGCCATCCTGCTGCTTATTGCCACAGTGGGCCTGTCTGCCGCCCGTGCGGCCGGCGACGCCACGTTCCAGGGCACCGCCATGGTGGCCTCCTCGCTGCTCAACCTGGCGGTCGCACCGCTGGCGATCCTTGGCGGCTTCGGCTGGCACGGCTTGGGGCTGATCGGCGCCCCGGTGTCCAGCCTGGTCGCCTGGGCGCCGCTGCTGGGCGCCACCATCTGGCGGCTTGGACACCTGGGACTGCTGTCCTTCGACCGGCTGAACCTCGGAGAGTTCGGCCGCTCTTCCAGGCGCATCCTGCGCGTGGGCCTGCCGGCCGCGGCCACCAACAGCGTGATTCCGGTGGCGTCCGGCGTGATCACCGCGCTGCTGGCGCCCTACGGCCACCAGGTCGTTGCGGGCTTCGGGCTCGGCACACGGGTGGAGTCGGTGGCCATGGTGCTGTTCTTCGCCCTGTCCGCGGTGATGAACCCGTTCGCCGGCCAGAACGCCGGCGCCGGACGCACCGCGCGCGTGCAGGAAGCTTTGCGCGTTACCGCCTGGTTCTGCGCCGGCTTCGGCGCTCTGCTGGCTGTTATCCTGTATCTGGCACGCGCCTGGATCGCCACACGCTTCACGCACGATCCCGGGGTGCTGGCGGCGGCCACGATGTACCTGGCGCTGGTGCCGATCAGCTACGGACCGGCCGGGATGATCGCCATCGCCAACGCCGCGTTCAACGGGCTGAACCGGCCGCTGCACGCGGTGGCCGTGTCCGTAGCGCGGACGCTGGTGGTGAACGTGCCGGTGGCCTGGCTGGGCGGCAGGCTGTTCGGCGCCGAGGGCGTGTTTCTGGGAATCTGCTTCGCCAACGTTCTGGTGGGCGTGGCGGGATACGTGTGGGTGTATGCGGTGACGGGCCAGGGCCGGCGGGTGGTCAAGGTTCCAGCGGTTGTGGCGGTGGCGAAGTAAGGAGGCCCGCATTCGCAGCAACCCGGTGCTCCTGAACAAACACGCAGGCTGCAAATGCGCGGGAACAAAAGTTTTTTGCTTCTTTTTTTCAAAAAAGAAGGCCTTCCTTTCTTGCCTTCCCCCGCATCCGCAAACTGTCCGCGTCCCGCCGCGGCAAGCTCGCAGGGTCCGCCAGGATCGCCTCCGCCACGCCCACCGCAGCTTGCAATTGCGCGTCGCTGGCGTGCCGGATGGCCGGCCGGCGGATCGCCTCGTACCAGGGCTGCCCCACAGCCGCATCCAGGCAGACGCGCATGAAGCAATGGTCCAGCCGGATCGGCCAGTGATGCGCCGCGGCCGCCGCGGGCAGTTGCCGGCGCGTCAGGTCCAGCCATCTAGCCACCAATGCCGCCCGATCCTGCGCCGCTGATCCTGACATTGCTGCTAGACGAGCCGGCGCAGTCCTGGTTCGACGCGATGCGCCAGCAATACTTCCCCGCCGACCGGGTGCAGGTCGGCGCCCATGTCACGATGTTCCATGCGTTGCCCGGTGCGCTGGAGCCCGCGGTGGTGCAGGCGGTGGCGAATGCGTGCGCAAGCGTGGGCCCGATGCCTGTCGAGGTCGCCGGCCTGCGGTTCCTCGGGCGCGGCGTGGCGTTCACCTTGCGTGCGCCCGGTGCCATGGACCTGCGGGCCACGCTGCGCGCCGGCTTTGCGCATGCGCTAACGGCGCAGGATGCGGCGTCCTGGTCGCCGCATGTGACGATCCAGAACAAGGTGACGCCGGACAGGGCGCGGCGCACACAGGCGGCGCTCGCCGCACTGGCCTGGCCGCAAGGCGTGCAAGCCACCGGTGTCGCGGTCTGGCGGTATCTGGGTGGCCCTTGGGAGCAGGTCCGCGCGGTGCCGTTTTCCGCCGGCTTGACGCTCGCCGGCGTTCTCGGCGAGGTGGCCTGATGCACGTTGTCATCATCGGCGGCGGATTTGCGGGCGCCGCCTGCGCGCTCCACCTGCTGCGCGACCACCCGGACCTGGAATGCGAGCTGACCATTGTGGAGCCGCGCGAGACGCTGGGCGCGGGCCTGGCATATTCCAGCCCGGCGCAGGAGCATCGCGTCAACGTCGCCGCCGCCCGCATGTCCGTGCTGCCCGAGGCGCCCCTGCACTTCCATGATTGGCTGCTGGCCGAGGACGAACCGGCACGCGATCCAGCCAGCGCCATGCCGGACGGCAGGCTGTATCCCGCCCGCCGCGTGTTCGGCCGCTATGTGAACGCGCAGCTCATGGCGCAGCTTGCCGGCAGGACCGGCATCGTGTTCCGCCACATACGCGAGGCGGCGCGGCGCGTGGCGGCAGCGGATGACGGCCGCCTGCGCGTTATTCTGGATGACGGGGAGACCCTGCGTGCGGACGCCGTGGTGCTTGCCATCAGCCACTCGGCGCCGGACGTGCCGCCCCCCTTGCGCGGCTCCCACGCCGTGCTGGCGGACCCCTGGGACATGGCGGCCCTGGACCGCATACCGGCCGCCGCCCGCGTGCTGATCGTGGGCACAGGACTCACCGCGGGCGACGTGACGGCCAGGCTGCTGGCGCGCGGCCACACTGGCGCCATCACCATGCTCTCCCGCCACGGCCTGCTGCCCCGGCCGCGCACGATGCTGCCGGTGGCGGCCGAGGGCGATTTCACCACAAAGCCGGAGACTACGGCACTCGGGCTGCTGCGCCGCGTCCGCCGCGCGATGGCGAAAGCCATCGCCCGCGGCCGGCCGTGGGAGAACATCGTCGACGCGCTGCGCCAGCAGGCCGGCACCGCCTGGGGCACGCTGGACTGGAATCAGCGGCGCACCCTGCTGCGCCATCTACGCACCTTTTGGGACGTGCACCGCTTCCAGAGCGCCCCGCAGATCGACGCGGCGCTCGGCAGCGCGCAAGCCGCCGGGCTTCTGCACGTCCGCGCCGCCCGCGTGCTCGGCGTGACGGACATGCCGGAGGGCGCCGCCGTTCGAATCCACCCGCGCGGCGCGGCGGCGGACGAGCTGCTCCAGGCGGACGTGATCGTCGCCTGCACCGGCCCGGGGCATCGCACGGTGGTGGCCGCCCATCCGGTGCTGCGCGGTCTGGCGGAAGCGGGTGAGCTGGTGCCGGACCCCGTGGCACTCGGCATCTGGGTTGACGAGGAGAGCCGCGTGCTGCGGAAAGACGGGTCTGCCTGGCACAATCTGTTCGTGGCGGGGCCTTTGGCACGCGGCACGTTCGGCGAGTTGATGGGGTTGCCGCAGGTGAACTTGCAGCCTCGGCAAGTCGCTGGGCAGGTGGCGGCGTTGAGCAAGGAAGGCCTTCTTTTTTGAAAAAAAGAAGCAAAAAACTTTTGCTCCCCGGTGGCATCACCGCCTCAGCCTTCCTGCAGGCGTATCTGCCCGCAGCGTCTGGCCGCTTCTGTGTGCAGGCCTCTTTTTTTCAAAAAAGAAGGTCCTGCTTGCTTTGCTAACCGCAAGCGCCCGCCTCGCCGGGGTAGCAGGCTGGCCGGTCAGCCACTCCCGCTCCCCGTTGCTGCACAATCACTGGCTGGCGCAGCACGGCATTGACGGCGCCTACGTCCCCCTGCCCGTCAGGCCCGCGGATTTCGCGCAGGCTGTCGCCGGGCTACGCGCTGCGGGGTTTGCCGGGCTGAACGTGACCGTGCCGCACAAGGAAGCGGCGTTCGCGCTGTGCGACGTGGTCGAGGACAGCGCGCGCCAGGCCGGTGCGGTGAACACGCTGGTCTTCGTGGCCGACGGCGTGCGCGGCGCGAATACCGACGGCGCGGGTTTCCTGGCCAATCTGGCGGCGCATGGCGTGGCGGGCGCCGGGCCGGCGCTGCTCCTGGGCGCAGGCGGTGCGGCGCGCGCCATCGCGGCCGCACTCCTGTCGGCGGGTATCCAGGTCAGCGTCGCCAACCGGTCGCCGGACCGTGCGGAAGCCTTGCGCGCGCATCTGCCAGGGCTGCGCTTGCTGGACTGGGCAAACCGCGAGGCGGCGGTGGCGGACCATGCGCTGCTCGTCAACACGACCTCGTTGGGCATGGCGGGTCAGCCGGTGCTGGAGCTTTCGCTGGACCGTGCGCCACCCGGCCTGGTGGTGGCGGACATCGTTTACGTGCCGCTGGAGACCCGGCTTCTGGCAGCGGCGCGCGCGCGCGGACTGCGCACGGTGCCTGGGCTGGGCATGCTGCTGCACCAGGCGGTGCCTGGCTTCGCCGCCTGGTTCGGGGTGACGCCAATTGTGGACCAGGCCTGCCACGACCTGCTGGCCGCGGATATCCCGCCGCGATGATCGTGGTGGGGCTGACCGGCGGCATCGGCATGGGTAAGTCCACCGCCGCGCGTGCCCTCCGCCTGGCCGGCATCCCGGTGTTCGATGCGGACGCCGCCGTGCACCGCCTGCAGGCGCCGGGTGGCCGCGCGCTGCCGGCCATCGCCGCCGCTTTTCCCGGCACGGTTCGGGATGGCGTGCTGGACCGCGCCGCCCTGCGCGCCGCTGTGCTGGCCGACCGCAGGCACATGCGGGTGCTGGAAGCGATCATCCACCCGATGGTGCAGGCCGAGCAGCGCCGCTTCCTGGCGCGCGCCCGCGGCGCCGGCCGGCGCATGGCGGTGCTGGACATCCCGCTGCTGTTCGAAACCGGCGGCGCCGCGCGCATGGACAAGGTGATCGTGGTCTCCGCGCCACGCGCCATCCAGATGGCGCGGGTACGCCGGCGCGGGCGCATGTCGGACGA
>CAXTVW010000055.1:0-20649 GCA_964247675.1 uncultured Acetobacteraceae bacterium | reverse complement strand
GGATGTCGTATTTGCCGTCGCCGAACTCGGTCATCACCCGTTCCAGCTCGGTGGGTGCCAGGCGGCCGTGGGCTTCGACGATGCGGGCTTCCGGCACGATCTCGCGCAGCCGCGTCTGCATCTTCGGCATGTCTTCCAGGCGGGGGACCACGCAGAATATCTGGCCGCCGCGGAAGCGCTCGCGCTGTATGGCCTCGCGCACCACCACGTAGTCGAACGGCATGATGAAGGTGCGCACCGCCATGCGATCGACCGGCGGGGTGGCGATCAGGCTCATCTCGCGCACGCCGGTCAGGGCGAGTTGCAGCGTGCGCGGGATCGGCGTGGCGGTCAGGGTCAGCACGTGCACGTCCGCCTTCAGCGCCTTCAGCTTCTCCTTGTGGCTGACGCCGAAATGCTGCTCCTCGTCGACGATCAGCAGGCCGAGGTCGGAGAACTCGATCCCCTTGGCCAGCAGCGCGTGGGTGCCGATGACGATGTTGATGTCGCCGGTTGCCAGGCCGCGCTTCACTTCGGCCGCGTCCTTGGCGGTCACCATGCGGCTGAGCTGGCCGACCTTCACCGGCAGGCCTTCGAAACGTGCGGTGAAGCCGCGGAAATGCTGGCGGGCGAGCAGTGTGGTGGGCACCACCACGGCCACCTGGCTGCCGGACATCGCCACCGCAAAGGCAGCGCGCAGGGCGACCTCGGTCTTGCCGAAGCCCACGTCGCCGCAGATCAGCCGGTCCATCGGCTTGCCGGAGGAGAGGTCCTCCAGCACGTCGGCGATCGCGCGTGTCTGGTCGTCCGTCTCGGCGAACGGGAAGCGGGCGCAGAACTCGTCCCACGTGCCTTCGGGCGGGGCGATGGTCATGGCGTCGCGCACGCGGCGTTCGGCGGCGATGCGTATCAGCGCGCCGGCCATGTCGCGTATGCGCTGCTTCATGCGCGCCTTGCGGCTCTGCCAGCCGGCGCCGCCCAGCTTGTCGAGCGCCACGCCCTGGGTCTCGCTGCCGAAGCGGGACAGCAGCTCGATGTTCTCCACCGGCAGGAAGAGCTTCTCGTTGCCGTCATAGACCAGCCGCAGGCAGTCATGCGGGGCCATGCCGATCTTCAGCGTCTCCAGCCCGTCATAGCGGCCGATGCCGTAATCCTGGTGCACCACCAGGTCGCCGTCGGCGATTTCTGTCGCTTCGGCGATGAACTGGTCGGCGCGCTTGCGCTTCTTGGCCGGCCGGCTGATGCGCTCGCCCAGCAGGTCCTGCTCGCCAACGATGGCGAAATCATCCGCGGTGAAGCCGCGCTCCAGGCCGAGCGTGATGATGGCGATCACGTCCACCCGCATCCGGCGCACCGATGCCCAATCATCCGCCGGCTCGGCGCGTATTCTGTGCTCGCCGAGCAGTGCTGCCAGCCGGGCGCGCGAGCCGCGGCTCCAGGCGGCCACTACCGTCCGCCGCCCCTGCTTGGCCCAATTCGCCGCCTGCGCGGAGAGCTGCTGATACACGTTCGACGAGATGCCCGCGCCCGCCTGGGTGAACACCACGCCTGGCCGGCCACCTGCATCGAAGCCGCCGGCGCCGTCCGGCATGCCGTAAGGACTGAACACGAAGCACGGCAGGCCGGCGAGCATCGCGTCCCAGCCGGCGCGGTCCAGATACAGACGCTCGCTGGGGAGCGGGCGGTAGGGAACCTCGCCGTCGCGCGGCACCATCTTTCGCGACTGGTAGTGGTCGGCGATCATCTCCAGGCGCGCGGTCAGCGCCTCCTCGCCCTGCCCGTCCAGCGACACGGACGGATCAGGCAGGTAATCGAGCAGCGTCTCCATGCCCTCGTGGAACAGCGGGACCCAGTGCTCCATGCCGGGGTAGCGGCGACCGGTGGAGATCGCCTCGTAGATCGGGTCGTTTGCCGCGGCCTGGCCGAACAGGTCGCGCCACTCGGTGCGGAAGCGGCCGATGCTGGCCTGGTCCAGCGACACCTCGCTGACGGGGCGAAGGAAGAAGAAGGCGGCGGGCTCGGTGCTGCGCTGGGTCGCTGGGTCGAAGCGGCGCACGCTCTCCACCGTGTCGCCGAAGAAATCCAGGCGGACCGGGTCGCCCTCGCCGGAGGGGAAGATGTCGATGATGCCGCCGCGCACGGCGTATTCGCCCGGCTCCATCACCGTGTCCGCCCGGCCGTAGCCGTGCGATTCCAGGTAGGCGATCAGGGCTTCCGGCTTCACCGTGCCGCCGGTGCGCACGTCCAGGCTCTCGCCCAGGAACACCAGGCGGGGCGGCACGCGCTGCACGGCGGCGTTCACCGTAGTGAGCACGATGCGCTTGCCCGAAGGCGGGTCGAGCAGGCGGGACAGCGTGGCGATGCGCTCGCTGATCACCGCGGGGTTTGGCGACACCCGGTCATACGGCAGGCAATCCCAGGCGGGGAACCGCAGCACCTCGATGTCCGGTGCGAAGTAGGCGAGCATCTCGGCCAGCCGCACCATGCGCTGCTCGTTGCGCGCGACATGCAGCAGCGTGCCGTTGTGCTCCTGCGCGCGACGTATCAGCAGGAGCGCGTCGTAGCCTTCCGGCGCGCCGTAGATCGTGGCGAGGCTCAAGCTTGCGGCCCCTGCCCGCGAGCTTCGCGCATTGCCCGCAGCATCGGCGTGTCGTGCTCGGGCGGAATGGGCGTGCGGCCGGTCAGCCAGTCGGCCAGCCAGGTATCCGGCAGCTCCATGATTGCCTCGAGCACGCCGATCTCCTCCGGGGAGAACGCGGCGAGGCGGGTGGCGACGAAATTGCCGATCAGGATGTCGTTCTCGCGGGTGCCGCGATGGTTGGCGCGGAACAGGAGACGGCGCCTGCGGCCTTCTAGCGGGGTGGTGTCTTGCATGGTCCGGGTGACATATAGCGGGCGTGGGGTGGCGCGCCAGGGCAGGAAGCAAGGCCTTCTTTTTTGAAAAAAAGAAGCAAAAAACTTTTGCTCCTGACGCCTGCATGGAGGTGCGGCCTGGTTCTGCCAACACGTGCGCCTGCAGAACCGGCGCGCATGGTGGTGCAGGCGGGGAAGCAAAAGTTTTTTGCTTCTTTTTTTCAAAAAAGAAGGCCTTGCTTCCTTTGACCGACGTTTTGGCGCCTCTCCTAGAACCAGCCGCCACGCTACGCGGCGTAGGCCCCGCGCTCGCCACCCTGCTCGCCAAGCTGACCGGCGGTACACGCGTGCTGGACCTGCTGTTCCACCTGCCGGAGAGCTTCGTGGACCGGCGGCACCGGCCGACGATCAAGGCGGCGCTGCCTGGCCAGGTCGCCACGCTGGAAGTGGAGGTTGTCCGGCACGACAAGCCGGCGACCAACCGGCAGCCGTGGCGGGTGATCGTGAAGGACGGCACCGCGTTTGCGGAGCTGGTGTTCTTTAAGCCGGCGCGGGCGCAGGCGCTGGTGGTCGGCTCGAGGATCCTGGTCTCCGGCCGGCTGGACAGCTTCGGGGACCGGCTGACGATGCCGCATCCGGACCACATCGCCCCTGTCGGGCGGCCGGAGCTGATCCCGCCGCTGGAGCCGGTGTGGCCGCTGACGGCTGGATTGTTCCCCAGCGCGCTCCGCGCGGCGCTGACGCAATGCCTGGCGCGGGTGCCGCCGTTGCCGGAGTGGCATGAGCCTACGCTGCTGCGGCGGGAGCGATGGCCCGGTTTTGGCGAGGCGCTGTGCGCGCTGCACACGCCGCGGGAGCATCCCGGCCCGGAGGTGCGGGCGCGCCTGGCCTATGACGAGCTGCTGGCGCACCAGATCGCCATCTCCTGGATGCGCAGCCGGGAGCGCGCCAGGCCGGGGCGCGCGCTCGCTGGCGACGGTGCGCTGCGCCAGGCCGCGCTCGGCCGCTTCGGCCACAGCCTGACCGGCTCGCAGACCGAAGCTTTGGCCGAGATCGACGCCGACCTGGCCGCACCCGCACGCATGCTGCGCCTGCTGCAGGGCGATGTGGGGTCTGGCAAGACTCTGGTGGCGACGATGGCGATGCTGCGGGCGGTGGAGGCTGGCGCGCAGGCCGCTATGATGGCGCCGACCGAGACGCTGGCCCGCCAGCACCACCGCACGCTGACGAAGATCTGTCCGGTGCCGGTGGCGCTGCTGACCGGCTCGGTGAAGGGGGTGGCGCGGCGCAACACGCTGCTGGGCCTGCAGAGCGGGCGGGTGCCGCTGGTGGTTGGCACGCACGCGCTGTTCCAGGAGGGGGTGGCCTACAGGGACCTGGCCCTCGCGGTGATCGACGAGCAGCACCGTTTCGGCGTGGACCAGCGGCTTTCGCTCGGTGGCAAAGGCGAGGCGACCGACGTGCTGGTGATGACGGCCACGCCGATCCCGCGCACGCTGCTGCTGACCCATTGGGGCGAGATGGCGGTCAGCCGGCTGTCGGAGAAGCCCGCCGGGCGGCAGAAGATACGCACCACGCTGCACAGCCTGGCCACCATAGACGACGTGACGGACGGCATCGCCCGCGCGCTGGACCGCGGCGACCAGGTGTTCTGGGTGTGCCCGATGGTGTCCGAGAACGAGATGCTGGACGTGGCCGCGGCCGAGGCGCGGTTCCGCATATTGCGCACCCGCTTCGGCGCCCGGCTCGGCCTGGCGCACGGCCAGATGGAGACGGAGCAGCGGGAAGGCGCGCTGGCCGATTTCGCCGCCGGGCGCACCCGCCTGCTGGTCGCCACCACGGTGATCGAGGTGGGCGTGGACGTGCCGGCGGCCAGCGTGATGGTGGTGGAACACGCCGAGCGCTTCGGCCTGGCGCAGCTGCACCAGTTGCGCGGCCGGGTCGGGCGCGGCTCGGCGGCCAGCTATTGCCTGCTGCTGCACGATGACGGGCTGAGCGAGACCGCGCGGCGCCGCCTGGTTCTGCTGCGCGACACCGAAGACGGCTTCATCATCGCCGACGAGGATTTCCGCATACGCGGTGGGGGTGACCTGCTGGGCAAGCGGCAGTCCGGCCAGCCGGGGTGGCGGATGGCCGATCCGGTGGAGCATGAGGGGCTGCTGCGCATGGCCAACCGGGACGCGATGCACCTGCTGGAGCGGGACCCGAAGCTGGAGAGCGAGCGCGGCAGGGCGATACGGCTGCTGCTGCGGCTGTTCGAGCGTGGGGCGGCTTTGCGTACGCTGGGGTCTGGGTAGGAGGAAGAAAGGCCTTCTTTTTTGAAAAAAAGAAGCAAAAAACTTTTGCTATTGGCGCTGTTGCTGCAGCCTTGGTTCATCCAGAAGCACGCGACTGCTGAAGCAGGCGCCGGTAGTAAAAGTTTTTTGGTCCTTTTTTCAAAAAAGGACTGCTTGCTTTCTTCGGGATTTCGCCGGTTGCCAGCATCACCCAGGGAATACCCCACGCGGCCCTTAGTCGGAATTGGCATAGCGGTAATCCGTCCCAGGCGCGGTGCTGCTGATACGCCGCGCGCGGCCGCCGGCGCAGGGTGCCTGGAGCCTGCCGGGCGGGGCGCAGCGCCTGGGCGAGACCGCAGAGCAGGCGGCACGGCGCGAGCTGGTTGAGGAGACCAGCCTGACCACCGGCGCGCTGCACCTGGCCGCCCACGCGGACAGCATCCACCCGGACGCGGACGGGCGCATACGCTTCCACTACACCATCCTGGATTTCTGCACGGCCTGGACAGGCGCCGAGCCGGTGGCCGGCGGCGACGCGGCGGCGGTCACCTGGGCGAAGCTGGACAGGCTGGCCGACTACGATCTGTGGCCAGAGATCCCGCGCGTGATCCGGCTCAGCCAGGCGGTGCTGACGACAGCCGGATGAATCGCGTGGCGATGGCGATGTCTTCGGCCACGTGGTGCCGGCGCTTGGCCGCCTCGTGATCCTCGCCCCATTGTTCCGCCTGGAACAGCTCGTCCAACGCCGCCAGTTCGTGGGCCTGGGCCGCGTCCATGGCGCCGTCCGCCACCGCCAGGCCAAGGACCAGGCTGCCGGTGGCAGGCACCAGGATGCCCAGACCTGCAAGCTCGAAGGCCGGACGGCGCGCCACGGCGGCACGCAAGGCGGCTAGCGCGGCCGGCGGCTGGGTCACGTGGCTGATGGCGGACGTGACGCGCAGGTGGGCGTCGTGCACGCGGGCGGCCCAGGCGAGCCAGGGTTGCCAGAGCTGTTCCTGGCGGCGGACCAGCGCCTCCGGTGCTGCGGCGCGGTAGCACAGCAGATCGGTCTCGCCATAGGCGGCGATGGCGGCGATGGTGGGCTCGGGATCCGGGGCTACGCGTTCCTGGGCGGTGCCCGCGATGCGGGTTAGCGGCACGTGTTCGGCGGCGAGCGTCTCGCCTGCCGCCTGCCACTCCTCGGCGATGGCGTGCGCCAGCGCGCGGCTCTGCAACGCCAGCACCGGGCCGCCTGGCAGGCGCATGGGCCGGCCGTCGAGCTTGATGGCGTAGCGGCCGGCGTCTTCGGTGACGGTCGCTTCGGTCCAGAAGCGTTTCATTGGCAAGGCTGGTGATCCTCTTCATACACGCGATCTGCAGGGCGGGGTTTCAGTCGCTCAGCAACATCCAACATCCAGGCCGCCAAGAGGTCTCGTTTGGGGAAGCCGCCGTACGGCGGACGATCGACCTAAGCACCCTTTGAGGATTTCGGCCCTTCAGTCTTCCTGTCGTCCAGTCTTCCTACCGCGCGAGGACAGGCGCCATAGAATTCGCCGCACACGAAGAACCCGGTCCTGCAAGCGCGCGCATCGGAAAAACACAACACGCCCCAGTGCAAGCGAGGGAGCAAAAGTTTTTTGCTTCTTTTTTTCAAAAAAGAAGGCCTTGCCTTGCTCGCTTCAGTGGAACAGCCCCTTCAGCAGATCCTTAGGCTTACGTATCGAGAACACGCCCGCATCAGAAGCAGGCGCCACCGCGGGCAGCGGCCCGCCAAGCCCGCCGCGTGCCAGCGCCAGCTTGGCAGCGCACGCGGACGGCCCGGCCGGCGCGCCGCCGATGGACATGCCGACGCGCCCGCCGCCCAGCACGGGATCGAGCGTGGCTTTCATGTCCCCGAACGGGCCGTGCAGCCAGACGGGGGCGGCGACCTCGGTGGGGCCGAGGCGGATGCGCGGGCGCAGATGCAGGTCCGCGGTCTGCGCGCGCAGATCCACCTCGCCTGTGCCGTCCAGGGAGAGTTTGGACGTGTCGGCCGCCAGTGCGGTGACGGTGCCGGCGCCGTTGGTGAAGTTCATGCGCAAAGCGAGGCAACGCACCTGGCTGGTGCCGCCGCCGAAGCTGGGCACGCCGGCGGTGTCCAGCGCGGCGCCGAGCAGGCCCTGGACCAGGCTGTCTTCCACCTGGCCGTTCACCATGGCCAGGCCGAGATGGCCGTCCAGGCTGGACTTGATCGCCTGCACGGTCTGGCCCACGCCGTTGAGCTGGGCATCGACCTGCATGGTGCCGTGCGCGCCGCCCGGGTAGCCAACCAGGCCGGCCACGGCATCGGCGGAGATCGACGGGGAGCGCAGGGTGACGGCGATAGGCGGGTCGTCGGAGCTGGCGTCGATGGACGCGCCGCCGATGATCGCGCCCTCGGCGGTCTGCGCCCGGAACGGGTTGAGCGCCAGCTTGCCGTCGGTGAGTTGCAGATGGGCTTGCAGGTCGGACAGCTTCTGGCCGCCATAGGTCAGGTCGCCGATGGAGAGTTTGAGGTCGGCGTCCGTGTTGCGCAGGCGGGCGAGCGGGAGCGGATTGGCGACAGGCGTGTCGGTTGGCAGCGGGGCGGCGGTGGTCTGCGGCGTGGTGGGCGTGGGCACGGGCTGGGCGACGATCGTCTGGCTGCTGGTGTCAGGCAGCGGCCAGATCGCCGGGAGCAGACCGCCTTCCGGCGCGCCGATCGCGTCCAGGTTCAGCACGCGGGAGGTGAGCGTGCCGGTCAGCGCCGCGCGCGGCGCCCATTGGACGGTGAGCTCGCCGGAGACGTCGCCCAGCGAGGAGGCGACAGCCAGGTTGCGAATGGCCACGCCGCGCAGCTTCACGCCGGCGTCGCCGATCTGCGCGTCCAGGCTGAAATCATGCGCCGGCGGCAGCGTGTGGCCGATCAGCGGAGAGAGCGAGGACAGGTCCGCCGCGCGGGCATTGAGCGTCAGGTCCAGCCCGGCGGTGTTCCAAGAAGGGGGCACGGTGCCGTGGGCGGCGAAGTTGGCGCCCGCCGCCTGTGCGGTCAGGGTGGCCTGGATAGGGCCCGCGCTGCCTACCACGTCCGGCTGCATGGCGGTGCCGGCGACGCGCAGCGGCTGCTCCTGGTAGGTGCCGTCCAGCGATAACTGGACGAGCTGACCGGGGCCCGGAGCGGAGAGCAGCAGCTGCTTTAACGCCAGGCCCGGCACCCAGCTGCCGAGGTCCGACGCGCCGGCATGGACGGAGACCTGGGACGTGCGCAGCTCGCCGGCGCTGCTGTCCGAGACCAAAGCGTTTGCGTTCACGTCGGCCAATGGCGGCAGGGTGGAGCCCTTGATCAGCGGGTTCAGCTCCGCCAGCGCCGGCGCGTTGGCGGTGACGCGGAACTGGTAGCCGCGGCCCTGCTCCGGATGGTTGATGCCGCCTTCCACGTGGACACTTGCCTTCAACACGGCGAGGTCGGCGGTCAGCGGCCAGGCGCCGGCGAGCGCGCTGGTGGGCCCCCCTTGCAGGCGCTGCAGGGAGCCGGAACTGGCGGACAGCGTGACCGGCACGTCGCCTTTGGTGCCCTGGAAGGCCAGCGACATCGGCAGATCGACACCCTGCGCGGACCAGACCAGGTGGGTGATGCCCAGGGTTACCGGCGCGAAAGGCCCCGCCGCCCAGGTAACCTGGCCGCCTTCAAGGGCGACGTTGCGTATCTCGACTCGGCCGCCGCCGCCATGCGAGGCGCTGCTCGACTTGCCGAACAGCGGCCGCCGTTCGGGCGCGAACTGCCAGTTGCCCACGCCGTCCGTGCCGCGCTCCAGGATGATGTCCGGGTCCTGCAGCACCAGCGAGGAGATCACCGCGTCGCCGCCGAGCAGCGGCAGCAGAGCGAGCCGCGCGGTCAGGCTCTGCGCCGTCAGCATCTGGGCGCGCGAGGCGCCCGGCACGTTGGACAAAGCGATGCCGTCCACCTCGAACTGCGGCGAGAGCCCCATCTTCAGGTGCACGCCGCCGGAGATGGTGAGGTCCCGGCCGGTGGAGCGGTGGATGGAGTCCTTCAGCGCCTCCGCCAGGCGCGTTGGATCCAGCGCGTTGGCCGCGACGACCAGGCCCGCGGCGCCAAGGACGATGATGGCGCCGGCCGTGAGCAGGATGGGGCGGAAGGGAGAGCGGCGTCTTGGGGTCGGGCGCATGGGTGGGGTTGTGCGGGGTAGGCAGGCAAAGGGGAAGGAAGGAAGGCCTTCTTTTTTGTAAAAAAGAAGTAAAGACCTCTACTCCCTGCAGCCAGCCGTTCAGCCGTAGAGCGCGCAGGTTCCGGGAGTGGCCTGGCGCGCCTTTTCGGCAAAACCGTCGTAGAAGAAAGGCAAATTGTCCGCCTGGTCACCGCTAAGCCGTCCTCGCACCTTGTCCCAGGTCATCAGCGCGACGTGATAGATCGGCTCGCCAACCACCAGGACAGGCTGCCCGCGCGGCGCGTGCCCGAGGATTTCGCCTCCAAACTCGCGCCGTCCGACCTCCAGCAGGTAGCAGCCGATATTCTGGATAAGGTTGGTGAGCTGGTCGGGAGGAAGCGTCGAACGCCATCGAGCTGCTTCCTCGGCCATCTCCTCGACGATGGTCAGGCTGGCTTGTGAACAGTCCAGCCCGGCGTCGGCGCCACGCTCCTCGCAGAGCGCGACGAGTTTGACAGCAGAGCGCGCGACGGAGGCAGCGAGCGGCTCGGACATCGGGCCATGTTCACCGGTTCGGCCGAGCACCGCAACCAGCCCTGGGGCGAACGAATGCCGCTGACGTCGAGCGGCGCGGAACCGTGTGGCTACGTTCTTCTCGGCTTCCTGGCAGCAGGCGCTTCGAACCCCATTCCGCGGAACGTCTCCCGCATGTGCGGCGGCAGGTCGGCTTCCAGCTCCAGCGTGCCCCCATCAGGATGCGGCAGGCTCAAGGCGCGCGCGTGCAGATGCAGCTTGTCGGCCAGGCCCTCCACCTGCGCGGTCTCGCCGCCGTATTTGCGGTCCGCCACGATCGGCGCGCCCAGAGCCACGCAGTGGACGCGCAACTGGTGGGTGCGCCCGGTGAGCGGCTGCAGCTCCAGCCAGGCGAGCTTGCGGCCGGCGGCGTCCAGCGTGCGATAGTCAGTGATGGCGTGGGTGCTGTCCTCCTCGCCGGCTTCGGCCACGGCGACGCGTTCGCCGCCGCGCAGGCCGCCGTATTTCACCAGCGGCAGGTCCAGCCGGCCTTCCTGCGGCGAGGGGCGGCCGGCGACGACGGCCCAATAGGTTTTCAGCACGTGGCGGCTGCGGAAGGCGGCGGCCAGCTTGGCCGCTGTGCCCGGCGTGCGGGCGAGGACGAGCAGGCCGCTGGTGTCCATGTCCAGGCGGTGGACAAGGCGCGGCTTGTCGGCGGCCCCCTGGCGGAAGCCTTCCATCAGGCCGTCCAGATGGCGGACGATTCCCGGGCCGCCTTGCACGGGCAGGCCGTGCGGCTTGTTCATCACGATCAGCGAGTCGTCCATGTAGACGACCATGCCTTCCAGCTCGCGCAGGGTGTTCTCGTCCAGCGGCGCGCGTTCGGGCGGCGGGGGCGGGCCGTCCGGCAAAGGGGGGACGCGCACGTCGTCGCCGGGCTGCAGGCGGGTGGAGGCCTCGGCGCGGCGGCCGCCCACGCGTATCTGCCCGGTGCGGCAGAGCTTCTGGATCATGCCCTGGGTCAGGACGGGGAAATGCCGCCTGAACCAGCGGTCCAGGCGGATGCCGGCTTCGTCTTGGGTGACTTCCACTTTTGAGTGCCTATAGAAGAAAGGAAGCAGTTCTTTTTTGAAAAAAAGAACCAAAAAACTTTTGCTCCCTGTCGGCGGCTGCTGAAACAGCGCGCGACAGCGGAGTCAAAAGTCTTTTGCTTCTTTTCTTCAGAAAAGAAGGCCTTTCTTACTTCCTTTCTTTTCGCAGCCCAGCCCAGTACGCCTGCCGCTTCGCCAACTCCCGCTCGAAGCCGCGGTCCTGCGGCGCGTAGAACGCCTGCCGCTCGATGCCCTCCGGGAAGTAATCCTGGCCGGAGAAGCCGTCCGCCGCGTCGTGATCGTATTCGTAGCCCTCCCCGTAGCCGAGCTTCTTCATTAGCTTGGTGGGTGCGTTCAGGATGTGGGCCGGCGGGGCCAGGCTGCCGGTCTCTTTCGCGGAGCGCGCGGCCGCCTTGTGCGCCTTGTAGGCGGCGTTCGATTTGGGTGCGGTGCCGAGATAGAGCACGGCTTGCGCCAAAGCCAGGTCGCCTTCCGGGCTGCCCAGGCGCTCGTAGGCGTCCCAGGCGGCGAGCGTCAGGGTCAGGGCCTGCGGATCGGCGAGGCCCACGTCCTCGGAGGCGAAGCGGACCAGGCGGCGGGCGATGTAGCGCGGGTCCTCGCCGCCGGCGAGCATGCGATGGAACCAGTACAGGGCGGCGTCGGCGTCCGAGCCGCGCAGGGATTTATGCAGGGCGGAGATGAGGTTGTAGTGTTCCTCGCGATCGCGGTCATAGAGGGCGGCGCGGCGGGAGACGAACGCGGACAGAGCTGTCGGATCGAGCGGCTGCTCCGTAAGCGCCAGGCTCGCGACCTGCTCGGCCATGTTGAGCAGGTAGCGGCCATCGCCATCCGCCATGGCGCGCAGAGCTGCCCGGGCTTCGGTGGTCAGGGCCAGTCTGTGGCCGAATTCCGCCTCGGCGCGGGCCAGCAAAGCTTCCATGTCGGCATCGTCCAGCCGTTTCAGCACAAGGATCTGGCAGCGCGACGTCAGCGCGCCGTTCAGCGCGAAGGACGGGTTCTCCGTGGTGGCGCCCACGAGGACCACGGTGCCGTCCTCGACCACCGGCAGGAAGCCGTCCTGCTGGGCGCGGTTGAAGCGGTGTATCTCATCGACGAACAGCAGCGTGACCTGGCCGGTGCGGCGCAGGCGGGCGGCTTCCTCGAACACGCGCTTGAGGTCCGCCACGCCGGAGAACACGGCGGAGAGCTGGACGAAAGCCAGGCCGGACGCGGCGGCGAGCAGGCGGGCGATGCTGGTCTTGCCCACGCCCGGCGGCCCCCAAAGGATCAGGCTGGAGAGCTGGCGCCGGGCGAGCATGCCGGTCAGCGTGCCGGACGGGCCGACAAGGTGCTGCTGGCCCACGATGTCCGCCAAAGCCGCGGGCCGCAGCCGGTCTGCAAGCGGGCGCTGGCTGCCCGGCGCCGCAAGCGGCCGGGCTGGCTCGGAGACGAACAGGCCTGGCTGGTATTCGTCAGACATGCCGGCAACATGGGCCGTGTGCATCGTTTTCGCCACACGCTGCGGCAATTGTGCAGCGCCGCGTGCTGTGACTTGTGTTCCGGATGCGACTTCTCCAGGTGTAACTCGTTATGGACGCAGACCGGATGCCCGGGTCTGTGCGAACAACCACCATAGGAGTGTCAGCCGTGCGTAAGACAAATCTACTCGGAGCAACCTTCCTGGCGCTGGCGACAGCCTCCTTGCCCCTGACCACGTTCGCGCAGGCACCCGCCGCTTCGCCGGCTGCCCCTGCCCCCATGGCCGCGCCGACCCCCGCGCCCGCTCCTTCGCCCGCACCCGCGGACGTGACACCGTCCGCGCCCGCGCCGGACACGTCCGCCTCGTCTTCCGCGCCGGCCGAAAAGCCAATGAAGAAGCCGATGCACAAGAAGATGATGGCGCACAAGGGCGGCAAGCTCGTGGCCACCAAGGCCGGCGACAAGGCGGTGGACGACCTGAACGCCGAGAGCCTTGACTCGGCCAAGACCGGCAAGCCGTTCACCCCGTCGGCGACACCGCCGGCCGCCAAGGAGACCGCGCACGCCGGGATGGGCCACAAGATGGCGCACCACGCGAAGAAGACCAAGACCACCACGACGACCCCGTCCGGTGACTCGGCTACGACCACCACCACCACGACGCCGAACGCCGACGCGCCTAAGTAAGTGATGAGACATCTGGGTGCTGGCGCGTCCGGCACCCAGATTAGCCAGGAAGCAAGCAGTCCTTTTTTGAAAAAAAGGACCAAAAAACTTTTACTCCTGACGCCGCTCCATCAGCCGCTTGCCTCAAGAATGCTCGCCGCATCAAGCGTCGCAGTTGCAAAAGTTTTTTGCTTCTTTTTTTCAAAAAAGAAGGCCTTGCTTACTTAACAACACGCAGCACGGACTTCTCCGCACCCAAAGCGCGGAAGCACCGCAAATAATCCTCAGCCATGCGCCGAGCCGTGAACCGCTCCTCGAAGCGTTTGCGGACCACCTGGCGGGAGAGCGTGCCCAGCCGGCTGACAGCGGCGATGGCGCTCGTCTCGTCTTCCACGATGAAGCCGGTCAGTCCGTCCTCGACGATTTCGGGCACCGAGCCACGGTTGAACGCGATGACCGGCGTGCCGCAGGCGATCGCTTCGATCATCACCAGGCCGAACGGTTCCGGCCAGTCGATCGGCATGAGCAGGCCCACGGCGCCGGACAGGAAATCGGGCTTTTCCTTATCGCCGATCTCGCCGATCATCTCGACGCCGCCGCCGGCCAGCATTGGCTTGATGATGTCGTCGAAATATTCCTGGTCGGCCCGGTCCACCTTGGCCGCTATCTTCAGCGGGATACCGGCCGCGCGCGCGATGCGTATGGCGCGGTCCGGGCGTTTCTCCGGCGCGATGCGGCCCAGGAACGCGAGGTAGGATGGCGTCACGTCGCGCGGCGTCAGCAGGTTTTCGGGCAGGCCGTGCAGCACGGTGGCTGCGTAATTCGCCTGGGGCAGCGGCCGGCGCTGCGCGTTGCTGATGGAGACGACCGGCACCTGATTGAAGGTGTTGAACACCGGCTGCAGCTCCGGCAGGTCCAGACGCCCATGCATCGTGGTCACGAACGGCGTGGGCTGGCGGGAGAACAGGCTGAACGACCAGTAGTCCATGTGGAAATGCAGCACGTCGAAATCCGGCGCCTGGCGGCAGACCTCTTCCATCAGCAGCATGTGCGGCGCGATGGGGTCCCTGATCGAGGGGTCCAGGCGCAGAGCGCGCGGCCAGACAGGGTGGAGCTTCGCCGAAGTGACCGAATCGCCGCTGGCGAACAACGTCACGTCATGCCCCTCGGCGACCAGCTCCTCCGTCAGAAAGGAGACGACGCGCTCCGTTCCGCCGTACAGCTTGGGCGGCACAGCTTCGTGCAGAGGGGCAATCTGGGCGATACGCATCGAGTGAAGTCTCCCGCTTGGACGACCTGACCAGGTCCAAGCGAGATAACACGTTGGCGCAACGGTAGTTTCGCAGTGCAGCAAATCCGGCGCGCTCAGATTGGGCGGGATTGCAGGATGTTAAGATGAGAGAAAGGAAAGTCTTCTTTTTGAAAGAAAGAATTGAAAACTTTCGCCTGCGCTGTCGCGGCGTTCTGGTTAGAAGCCTTCGCGCTCCAGGCGCTTGCGCTCCAGCTTGCGGGCACGGCGGACGGCTTCTGCGGCCTCGCGGGCGCGGCGCTCGGACGGCTTCTCGAAGTGGCGGCGCAGCTTCATCTCGCGAAAAATACCCTCGCGCTGCATCTTCTTCTTCAGCGCCTTGAGCGCCTGATCCACATTGTTGTCACGGACGAGAACCTGCACTTGGTCGCCTACTCCTTAATGCCTGTGTGCCAGCTTGCCCTTATGTCCGGCCAGCCCGGAGCGCAAACGTGGCAGATCATCCGGCATTCGGCCGGCGAGGCGCGGTGCTTAGCACAGGCGTGCGCTGGACCGTAAGGGGGATAAAGGAAGGCAAGCCGTCCTTTTTCGAAAAAACGTAGCCGGTCAGCAGCCGTCCGAAGATAGCAAAAAGTTTTAGCCTCTATTTTCGAAAAAGAAGGCCTTCTTTCTTCCCCTTCCCATATCACGCCCATGGCCCTCCTGAAGATAGCCCGCATGGGACACCCGGTCCTGCTGCAACGCGCAGCGCCGGTGACCGACCCGGGCGCCCCGGAAATCCGCCAACTCGTAGCCGACATGATCGAGACGATGCTGGATGCGCCAGGCATCGGCCTGGCTGCACCGCAGGTGCACATCCCGCTTCGGCTGTTCGTGTTCCATCTGCCCGCCGCGCGCAGCGGCGAGCCGGCGGTGCCGCCTCGCGCTGTCATCAACCCGGTCCTCCAACTGCTCGGCGAAGAGACGGTGCTGCGGGTGGAAGGCTGCCTGTCCATACCCGGATTGCGGGCCGCCGTGCCGCGCCATGTGCGCATCCGCTACGAAGGCGTCGACTGCGACGGTGCAGCCGTGGGCGGCGAGGTGGACGGCCTGCACGCCAACGTGGTGCAGCACGAATACGACCACCTCGACGGCATCCTCTACCCCATGCGCATCACGGATTTCGCGCAGTTCGGCTTCATCGAGGAACTCGCCCGCGTGCCACCGCCTGTCTCGGAGACGCCCCCCCTGGAGAAGTCCGCCTTGGAAAAGACAGCATGAGCGACAGCTACACCCGCCAGGTCGCGCGCGACGCCGCGATACACGCGCTGCTGCCGCTGGTGCCGCAGCACGGCTGGACCCTGCCCGCGGTAAGGCTGGCTGCCGGCAGCAACGCGGACCTGCTGTTCCCGGGCGGCCCGATTGACCTTGTCGAGGCGTATATCGACCTGGCGGACCGCGAGATGACGGAGGCGGCGGCACCCGCGCTGGCCGAACAGAAACTCTCCCGGCGCGTGCGCACCCTGATCGCCACGCGGTTCGAACAGGCGGAACCGCACCGCGAAGCGGTCAGGCGTGCCGCGGCCGTGCTGGCCCGTCCGGGCAATGGCCTGGTCGCGGCCAGGTGCACGGCGCGGACGGTGGATGCCATCTGGGCCGCTGCCGGCGACACCAGCGCCGATTTTAGCTGGTACACCAAGCGGGCGATCCTGGCCGGCGTGTATAGCACGACATTGTTCTACTGGCTGAGCGGCTCGGGCGACAGGGATCAGACGCTCGCGTTTCTGGATCGCCGGCTGGCCGGTGTGGCCAAACTGGGCAAGCTGCGCGCCAGGTTCGCGGCCTGACTATTCGTTGCAACCGGGATTCGGTCGTCGCGTTTGTTGATCGGCATCAACACAGGACGCAAATCATGCGCGGCGCACTCCTCTGGTTCCTCGGCATCCCGATCCCGGTGATAATCATCCTGTATCTTTTCCACGTGATCTGACTGTCGGGGCCGGCGCTCTGTTTCTTTAAAACAGAAGACCTTGGCTTCCGTCCCTAGCGGCCAGAGCGTGATCTGCGCTACGATTCGCCCATCGTTCAGAGGGCGTCCCTAATGCTGATCCGTGCTCTGGCTGTCCTGGCTGCCCTGGCCGCTCCGGCCCTGGCGCAGGCAGCCGGAATGGCTTTCGTCATCAACTCGAACGACGCCAGCCTGAGCCTGCTGAACCTCGACACGCATCAGGAAATCCGCCGCATCCCGATGCTGCGCGAGCCGCACCACATGGCGCTGACGCCGGACCACCGTTCGCTGGTGATCGGCGACACGGCGGGCAACACGCTGTTCTTCCTGGACCCGTCCACCGGCGCCGTGCAGCGGCGTGCGGTGATCAGCGACCCCTACCAGCTGCAATACAGCCCGGACGGCCGCTATCTCACCGTCGCCGGCCTGGCGCGTGCGCAGATCGACATCTATGACGCCGCCACGCTGAAGCTGCTGCATCGCATACCCGCCCGCAGCCTGCCCAGCCACATCAACTATGCGCCCGATTCCAGTGAGGTGTTCGTCAGCCTGCAAGGCACGGACAGGCTGATCGCCATCGAGACCGCCACCGGCCGGGTGATGTGGGACAGCAAGGTGGGCCGCACGCCGGCCGGCGTGCTGTGGGACCGCGGGCGGCTGCTGGTTGGCATCATGGGCGAGGCGCATTTCGCCGTGGTCGATCCGGTGGACGGCCATGTGGAGCGCACCGTGCCGACAGGCCGCGGCGCCCACGTGATGTTCGTCACCCATGACGGCAAGCTGATCTACGCCACCAACCGGGTAGACGGCACGGTGACGGTGATCGATGCGGTGACACTGGGCGTTGTGCGCACCATCCAGGTGCCAGGCGGGCCGGACGACATGGATTTCGCACCCGACGGCAAGATCTGGGCGACTCTGCGGTTCGCGCAGTCGGTGGCGGTGCTGGATCCGGCGACGGGGTCGATCGAGCGGATCACCGTGGGGCGTTCGCCGCATGGGATCTGGCTGAACACGCATGATGCTTTGCCGCAGACGATCAGCCAGAAGTAAGCAAGCAGTCCTTTTTTGAAAAAAAGGACCAAAAAACTTTTACTTCCTCAGCCGGCACGAGCGGGCGTGCCGTTTCTGCAAGGGCAGGAACTGCAGCAATGTAAAACGCTGCCATGCAGGCGCGGGAGTAAAAGTTTTTTGCTTCTTTTTTCAAAAAAGAAGGCCTTCCTTGCTTTCTCAATGAAACCAATCCACCCCCCGCCTTGACAGGTTAACGAACCCCGTCTAGGCAACGCCCCTCATTTGGAACGTGGAAGACACGCAACCTGACTGGCCCGTGCGGCCTTGTCGGCGTGCATGTCGTTTGCACCGCGGTCCGGCCCTGAACGAGGAGCCTGGATAGGCATGGCAAAGAAGATCGTCGGCTACGTCAAGCTGCAGATACCGGCTGGCAAGGCGAACCCCTCCCCGCCCGTAGGCCCGGCGCTCGGTCAGCGCGGCCTGAACATCATGCAGTTCTGCAAGGAATTCAACGCGCGCACGCAGGGCATGGAGCCCGGCATGCCGGTTCCCGTGGTGATCACCGCCTTCGGCGACCGCACGTTCAGCTTCATCACCAAGACGCCGCCGAACACCTACTTCATCAAGAAGGCGGCCGGCATCACCGCGGGCAGCACCACGCCTGGCAAGGGCGCCAACGTGGGCCGGGTGACGATGACGCAATTGCGCGAGATCGCGGCCATCAAGATGGTGGATATGAACGCCGGCGGCGTGGAGAAGGCGGTGGCGATGCTGGCAGGATCGGCCCGTTCGATGGGCCTGTCCGTGGTGGAGGGCTGATACGATGGCACATAACAAGCGCCTGACGGCGGCGGCCGCCACGATCGACCGGGCCAAGAACTACGCGCTCGACGAGGCGCTGGGCATGGTGAAGACCAACGCAAAGGCCAAGTTCGACGAGACGGTGGAGATCTCCATGCGCCTCGGCATCGACCCGCGCCATGCGGACCAGATGGTGCGCGGCCTGATCAGCCTGCCGAACGGCACCGGCAAGACGGTGCGCATCGGCGTGTTTGCCCGTGGCGCCAAGGCCGAGGAGGCACTGGCCGCCGGCGCAGACGTAGTGGGCGCCGACGACCTGGCTGAGAAGGTGCAGGCTGGCGAGATCGCGTTCGACCGCTGCATCGCGACCCCGGACATGATGGGCCTGGTCGGAAGGCTGGGTAAGATACTCGGCCCGCGCGGCCTGATGCCGAACCCCAAGCTCGGCACCGTCACGATGGACGTGAAGGGCGCGGTCAGCGCTGCCCGCGCCGGCCAGGTCGAGTTCCGCGCGGAAAAGGCGGGCATCGTGCATGCCGGCATAGGCAAGGCGAGCTTCGAGACGGACAAGCTGCTGGAGAACATCCGCGCCTTCGTCGATGCCATACAGAAGGCCAAGCCGACGGGCGCCAAAGGCACGTATCTGCAGAAGGTGTCGCTCAGCTCCTCGATGGGCCCGGGCATACGCGTGGATGTGTCCAGCCTGGCTGGCTGAACAAGGAATACGCCTTCCCCTGCATGGGGCGGAGGTGGGCAGGGGTGGCCGCGAGGACATCCCGAAACCTGTCCAAGACCACTCGTAGCCGCAAGGCGATAATGATCCACCAGCTTTTCAAAAGTCGGGATCGCGCGTGGGAGACGGGAGAAGCCCGATGCCGCGAGGCGTTTGGTGGTTCCGGCTTGCTTTACGGACAGGCGGACCGGGCTTTCGGTGGTGACACCAGGCCCTGAGGGAAACCCGGCCCGAGGCGGTTTTGCCGTCGCGGGCCAGAAAGGAGACGGAGTTTGGACCGTACGGAGAAGCGAGAGTTCGTCTCGACGCTTGCGGCCGTCTTTGCAGAAACGTCGATGGTCGTGGTCACCCAGAACAACGGGATGACCGTGGCCGAAGTGACCGATCTGCGTCAACGGATGCGGGCGGCGGGTGCGCACTTCAAGGTCGCGAAGAACCGGCTGGCCATCCTCGCCCTGGATGGGACCCGATTCGACGGCATCAAGCCGATGCTCAAGGGACCGACCGCGCTGGCTTGGGCGCGCGATCCCGTGGCTGTCAGCAAGGTGTGCGTCGAGTTCGCCAAGACCAACGAGAAACTGGTCCTGATCGGTGGTGCCCTTGGCGCCCAGATGCTCGATGCATCTGGCGTGAAGGCGCTGTCCGAGCTGCCGTCGCTCGACGTGCTGCGTGCCGGTTTGGTGGGGATGATACAGACCCCGGCCAGCCGCATCGCCAGCGTGGTTGCAGCACCGGCCGCAGGGCTTGCGCGGGTTTTGGCGGCCTACGCCAAGAAGGACGAGGCTGAAGCAGCCTGAGTGGCAGGGCCGGGCACCGGCCTTGCATGAAACCACCTCAACGCTAATTAAAGGACGTAGAAATGGCTGATTTGACCAAGTTGGTGGACGACCTGTCCGCCCTGACCGTGCTGGAAGCCGCCGAGCTTTCGAAGATGCTGGAAGAGAAGTGGGGCGTCTCCGCCGCAGCACCTGCCGCGGTCGCTGCCCCCGGCGGCCCCGCAGCCCCTGCTGCTGCGGTTGAAGAGCAGACCGAGTTCACCGTGATCCTGGCCAAGGCCGGCGACAAGAAGATCAACGTGATCAAGGAAATCCGCACCATCACCGGCCTTGGGCTGAAGGAAGCCAAGGACCTGGTCGAAGGCGCGCCGAAGACGGTGAAGGAAGCCGTCAACAAGGACGAGGCCGAGAAGATCAAGAAGGTTCTGGAAGAGCAGGGCGCATCTGTCGAGATCAAGTGAGGCCGACCGTCCGCATGATGTCCTTCGGGGCTGCGTGCAGGCACTGAGCTGAAGCGCGGGTGGGGATCGCCATGATCCCCGCCCCGTCAGGCGTTTTGCAGACCGGACGGCCCGGGCGTGTTGCCGGAGTTTAGTTGGATGCGGCCGGTTTGGCTGTGTCACCAGGAAGGGCGAAGATCTGATGAACGCTATCACTCAGACATTCACGCCGCGCAAGCGGATACGCAAGAGCTTCGGCCGCATCCCCGAAGTGGCACCGATGCCCAACCTGATTGACGTGCAGAGGTCCAGCTACGAGGGCTTCCTGCAGATGCACATAGCACCGGACAGCCGCACAAACACCGGACTGCAGGAAGTGTTCCGCGGCGTGTTCCCGATCGACGATTTCGCCGGCCGCGGCCGGCTCGAGTTCGTCTATTACGAGCTGGAAGAGCCGAAATACGACGTTGAAGAATGCATCCAGCGCGGGATGAACTATGCCGCCCCGCTGAAGGTGATCCTGCGCCTGATCGTGTGGGACCTCGATGAGGACACCGGCGCGCGCTCGATACGCGACATCAAGGAGCAGCCCGTATACATGGGCGACATGCCGCTGATGACGGATAACGGCACGTTCATCATCAACGGCA
>CAXTVW010000054.1:0-20689 GCA_964247675.1 uncultured Acetobacteraceae bacterium | reverse complement strand
TTGACTAAAGCGACCCTCATGCTGAAGGAAGCCAGGCAAGGCCTTCTTTTTTGAAAAAAAGAAGCAAAAAACTTTTGACTCCGCTGTCGCGCCGTTTCGGAAGAGTCCGCGACAGCCGGATAAAAGCTTTTTGCTTCTTTTTCTCGAAAAAGAAGGCCTTGCTTTCCTTGCTTATCATCACCGGGCCACCTCGGCAGCCTCACGCGCCACCGCGCCGAAATGCTCCGCCAGGCGAGCGATACCGGCGCGCCAGCCGAGCGCCGGCGCCAGCGCCAGATCCCGCCTGGCCGCCGCCGTATCGGCCACGAAATAGCGCTGGTCGCCCGGGCGCCAGCCGGAGAACACCACGTCCACCCGGCGGCCGAGCAAATCCTCGATGTGGGCGACAAGCTGGAGCAGGCTTATCGCGTTAGCCGGCCCGCCGCCGAGGTTGTAGGCACGTCCCGCGACCGCATCGATGCGCGACCACGCCGACAGATAGGCCGAGACCGCATCGCCCACGTGGAGAACGTCACGCACCTGGCGGCCGTCGCCGTAAATCGTGAGGCCCTGGCCGGCGATGGCTTTCAGCAGGAAATGCGCGACCCAGCCCTGGTCCTCCGTGCCGAGCTGCCGCTCGCCGTAGATGCAGCTCATGCGCAATACGGCCGTGCGCAGGCCGAAACTGTGGGCGTAGTCCAGCACATACTGGTCGGCGGTCCCCTTGCTGCAGCCGTAAGGCGTGTGGAAGCAGAGCGGGCGCTGTTCGCTTACGCCATTGGCGCGCAGGTCGGCACGCGCTGGCAGGTAGCTGTCGCCGTCACGCACCAGCTCGATGTCGGCGAGGTCGCCATACACCTTGTTTGTGCTAGCAAAAACGAGCGGGGCGGCCGGATTGTGCTGGCGCAGCGCTTCCAGCAAGGCCAGCGTGCCGCGCGCGTTGACGGCGAAGTCGGCCAGCGGCTGGACCATGCTGGTGGTGACCGCGACCTGGCCGGCCAGGTGGAACACCGCTTCGGCGCGGGTGGCGGCCTCGGTAAGGGCGGCCTCGTCGCGCAAATCGCCAAGGGCGAAACTGATGCGCGTGGGGTGCCGGCGGGCAAGCCAGTGCAGGTTCCGCTCCACGCCGGCACGGGCTAATGCGTCGTAGATGTGTACGTGGTGGCCTTCGGCGGCCAGGCGGTCGGCCAGGTTGGCGCCGATGAAGCCGGCGCCGCCTGTCACCAGGACGGGACGGGTGGCGGTCACGGAAGGCAGCTTCAGGCGGCGTGCGGTGGCGAGCACGCGATCCACCTCTGCCACGCCGCCTTCCAGCAGGCGGCCCAGGAGTTTCGGCTGGCCGGCCTGGTCGATCACACCGTAATGCGCGTGGCCGGGATCGGGCGAAGCGGCGTCGGGCTGGTCGAACAGACTGGACCAATATACCCGTTCGGCCGGCGCGGAGACGGCGTCGAGAAAGGCTTGCGCCTGGTGTGCAGCATCATGGCGCCAGGCGGCATAACCGGTTCTGGTGATCCATAAGGCGAGGTCCGGATTGAACCGGTGTGCGGTCTGGCGAATTTCGGCGAGCCTGGCGCTCCAGGCGGCGCGGCCACCGGCAGGCGGCGGCATGCACTGCAAGCCGATCGCGTCGTAGGCGGCGAGCGTGCCGGCAGCGCCTGCCTGTTGCAGCCACGCAACGGCATCGTTGGCGCCAACGCTAAGCACCGGCCGGAGCCCGGCCGCGCGTGCTGCCTCGCCGATCGCGGACAGGGCAGGGCCGCTGGCGCTGAGTTCGACCGCCTCGATAGCGCCGTCGAAGGCCGCAAACAGCCGCTGCAGCCATTCAGGAACGCTGTCCGCGTGCCCGACATGCAGATAGGCCGTCACCGCCAGCTTCGGGGAGAGCCGGGCAAACAGGCGGCGCGTCCAGGCAATCCCGTCGAGGTTCCCGTCCGCCATGTCCGGGAGCAACAGGCGCAAATGCCGGATGCCAAAAGTTTGCAGGCGGGCTGAGGCCGCCTCGAGGCCGGCATCGTCGCCGATGGTAAATCCCTGGGTGAATCCGATCCGGTCCGCGTGTTCCGGCTCGATCATGCCACCAGCCCGTGCAGCTCAAGCTCACGGCGCGCATCGGCCACACGGTCCACGGCGGTCTGCTTGCTGACCCAATCGGCCATCTCGTCGAAACTGTCTTCGAAACTGCGCCTCGGGTGGAAGCCCAGCAGATCGCGGGCGTGGCCGATATCGGCGAAGCAATTGCGTATGTCGCCCGTGCGCGCCTTCTGGGTTATCTCCGGGGCCAGATCCGTGCGGTTCATCGCACCCGCAAAACTGGTGGCCACCTCGGCGACACTGACGCTTTGGCCGCTGCCGATGTTGAAGACTCCACCATCGGCGCGTGGCTCGTCCAACGCCAGCAAGAAAGCCCGTGCCACATCCTCAACATGCACGAAGTCACGCCGCTGCGCGCCGTCCTCGAACACCATGGGGCGCTGGCCGTTGAGCAGGCGCGAGGCAAAAATCGCCAGCACACCGGTATAAGGGTTTGAAAGCGCCTGCCCTGCGCCATAAACGTTGAAAAGACGCAACGCCACGGCCTGCATGCCGTAGGCCGGCGCCACGTTCAGCGTCAGCCTTTCCTGCACGTATTTGGATATCGCATATACCGAGGCCAGGCTGGCCGGCTTGGCTTCCGGCGTAGCGACGGGCGTGAGTTCTTCGCCGTTCGGACCTACCGGATTCCAGCCGGTATCACCCGGACGCCGCGTTGCGTCATCGACGACCGTGCCGTCCGGCGTCACGTAGCGTCCTTCGCCGTATATGCTCATGGACGACGCAACGACCACCCGCTCGACACGCTGTTTGATCAGCGCCTGCAGCAATACGGCGGTGCCGTGATCATTTACGGATACGTAACGGTCTATCGCGTACATGCTCTGGCCGACACCCACTTCAGCGGCCAAATGGATCAGCTTGTCCGCGCCGCGGAGGGCGCGCTCGACGGCGTCCGCATCGCGCACGTCGCCACGGATGAATTCCACATGGTCCAGCATCGGGTTGGTCGCAGCGCCAGGCGGGTGAACCTGCTCGATCAGGCTATCCAGCACACGGACCTTGTGCCCTTCGCCGAGCAGGGCGGTAGCGACGTAGGTGCCGATGAACCCGGCACCGCCGGTAATGAGAACAGTTCCGGGCATCGTTATCCTGACAGCGAGTCGGCGCGTTCACCGAAATGACACGAACCTGGGCCTAACCGGGAAGCTACAAAGATGTTCCCTCACGGTCTTGTGACCAAGGCCGCAGCCCAGCACGATGAACGTGAAAGGGGCTAATCCCGCCCGGTATGCCATCGCCCACGCTCGAACACCACCACGGGCGTGCCGTCCTTCAAGCGCCGAAGGACGGCGACAAGCGCTTCAGCTGCTAAGCAAGAGTGTGCCCGCACCCAGCGGGGGTCGAAGCGCCCGTCGAAACCGACCTCGAACACGCCAGCAACGTGGTCTGGTCCTGTAGAGCCCCGCTACCTGATCAGGCCTGCGGGCCGGCGACGACCGTGCCGTAAGGGATCGTCATGCCGGCCGGCGTCTGCTCGCTTTGCTTGGCTGAAACCAGCCGCTCATCCCGCCACGGGCTCGGCGCGGAAGGATGGCCAGGCACGGTCGATCGCGCGTCCTGAAAGCGTGCGCTTGCCATGCCGCGGGCTTCCACCTCGTCGTTCGCATTCACCCAGCACTCGTCGCGCACCGGGCTTTCACCCCAGGCGGGATCGTGCAGCTCGGTGACTACGGGGGAGAGATGGAAGATCGGCATTGATGGCTGGCCTTTGCTGTGTGGGCGTTGGCGCCCTTACGCGGCCCTTGCTTTGGGGTTGCTCAGAGACAGCGCCGGTAAGGTGCTGAGAATCAGCAAGCAGCACGAAGCGCACCATCGCCACGCCTCAAAGGATCAGCCCCGAAGCTGACATAATTTGAGTTATGGTTCCGTAACGGACTAATGTTCTCGAAAAAAGAGATATTCCTCGTTGAGCGCGCGTATTTCGAAATCCGGCGACAGCGGAGCAAAAGTTTTTTGCTTCTTTTTTCCAAAAAAGAAGGCCTTCCTTGCCCACTCAAACCCAAACACCCCACCCCACGTTGCAAGCCCACCATCAAGCAGGACCAGCCAATGTCAGCCGCCGACGCGCTCCCGTGCTCGGGCCGGGAGGACTCGCCTCCGCTCTCGCACACAGCCGGACCGCACCACGTGGTCCGGCAAGACGATGTGCTGCCGCTGGAGCAATACGCCTGCCTGGGTGACGGGCGGAGCGTGGCGCTGGCCGGCGCGGACGGGTCGATCGACTGGCTGTGCGTGCCGGGCATCGACAGCAAGCCGCTGTTCGACCGTCTGCTGGCAGGCGAGCAGGGCGGCCGGCTCAGCATCACGCCGGAGGGACCGTTCACCGTCACCCGTCAATACAGGAAGCACAGCAACGTGCTCGAGCAGGTGTTCACCACCCCTGACGGATGCGCGCGGCTGACCGCCTCGCTGAACAGCGGCATCTCCGGGCGGCTACCCTGGACCGAGCTGGCGCACCGCGTGGAAGGGCTGAGCGGCACGGTGCGGTTCGCCATCGCGTGCCGGCCGAGCGAGCGGCTGGACCAGGCGACGCCATGGCGCGAGTCAACCCCGCATGGCGACCTTCTGCACGTGGACGGCCTGATGTGCGCCTTCCGCGCCGATGCGGGCGTACGGCGTCTGGTGGAAGACGATTGCAGCCTGCAGGCGCAGCTGGACACCTATCCCGGCAGCCGCAATACCATCGCCGTTCTGGCCACGGCGGACGAGCCACTGGTTCTGCCAGCCTTGGAGACGATTGACGCGCGCATAGACCGTTCGGACCAGTCCTGGCGCGAGTGGTGCGACAATTTGAGCTATGACGGCGACTACAAAGAAGACGTATGCCGCAGCGCGCTGGCGCTGAAACTGCTGCTGCATTCGCCGACCGGCGCCATCGCCGCGGCCGCTACCAGTGCGCTACCGGAACGCATCGGCGGCGATAAGAATTACGACTACCGCTACGCCTGGGTGCGCGACGTCGCGTTCACCATAAAAGCGTTCTTGCGTGTCGGTGCCATCGAGGAAGCGCGCGCCGCGTTCGCCTGGCTGATCAGCACGATCCGGCGCCACGACAGCACGATTCGCACGATGTACCGGCTCGACGGCTCTCTGGCGCCGCGCGAGCGCCCGCTGAACCTGCCGGGCTATCGCGGCAGCCAACCTGTGCTGGACGGCAACGATGCCCGTGACCAGCTCCAGCTCGGCGTGTTCGGTGATGTGATGGAGACCGCCTGGCTGTTCGTCCAGAGCGGCCATGTGCTTGACCTGGTGACGCGGCGGCTGCTCGCCGTGCTGGCCGATCGCTGCGCGGATCTTTGGCGCAGCAAGGATTCCGGCATCTGGGAACTGCGTGTCGCCGAACATTACACCATGTCCAAGCTCGGCTGCTGGACGGCGATGCACCGCGCGGTGATGCTGGCGGAATCAGGGCAGATCGATGCCAGCCACTGCGAACGCTGGCGCCGCACGCGGGACCGTATCTGCGCGTGGGTGGATGAGAATTGCTGGAGCGAGGCCAAGCGCGCCTACGTCATGCACCCGGGCACGGACAAGCTCGACGCCTCCATCCTGCTGATCACACGCTTCGGTTTCGTGCGCCAGGACCGGTTGGCGCTGACCCGCGACGCCGTGGCGCGCGAGCTCGGACGCGGCGCGCTGGTATATCGCTACAGCGATGCGCAGGAGGAGGAAGGCACGTTCCTGGCTTGTGCGTTCTGGTTTGTGGAATGCACGGCGCTGCTGGGCGAACGCGACGTGGCGCGGCGGCACATGGCGGCGCTGCTGGACGTCACGCAGCGCAATCTCGGGCTGATGAACGAGCAAATGGATGCTGACACGCACGCCATGCTTGGTAATACGCCGCAGGCTTTGAGCCATCTGGCGCTGATACAGGCGGCTTTTGCGATCTGCGATTGAAGCAAGCAAGGCCTTCTTTTTTGAAAAAAAGAAGCAAAAAACTTTCACTCCCGGTCAGCGGCTGTTTCAGCATCCGCCGACAGGGACGAAAAGTTTTTTGCTTCTTTTTTCAAAAAAGAAGGCCTTCCTTCCTCTCCCTCGCCGCCAGGGGCACAACGTTGCTGCCGCACGGCATGATCCCGCCAAACACCACCCGGTTCCGCCCGCTGTTCTTCGCCGCGTACAGCGCAGCGTCCGCACGCGCGAGCCAAACGCCGAGGTTCTCCCCATGATCGTAGCAGGAAGCGCCTGCGGAGATGGTCAGGCGCAGCGAACCGCCGCCGCCCAGCGGTAGTGCCTGCTGCTCGATCGCTGCACGCAGATTCTCTGCCGTGGCGATCGCGCCGTCCTGGTCGGTATCCGGCAGGATGATGGCAAACTCCTCCCCGCCGTAGCGCGCGACGGTGTCCTGACCACGGACGAGGCGGGTGAGGGTGCCTGCAACCAGGCGCAGCACGTCGTCGCCGACCGCGTGGCCCCAGCGGTCGTTCACCTGCTTGAACCGGTCGATGTCGATCAGGAGGAAGGCGAGCTCGTGGCCTTCGTTCATCGCGTCCCCCGCTTTGGCGCGCAGCGCGGCATCGAAAGCGCGGCGGTTTGCAACACCTGTCAGGCTGTCGGTCAATGCTTCCTGGCGCGCGTCGTCCAGGAAGCGCTCCAGTTGCGCGATACGCTCCGCCGACTGGCCGAGCAGGCTTGTCAGACGCTCGCTTTGCTGGACCATCACCTGCATGTCCTGGCCCAGCCGGGTGAGCAGCGTCGCCTGCGGGGAGCCCGGGCTGGCGGTCATGCCATCCAGGGCTTGCAGCGTGCGCTGGGCGAGGTCCCGCAAGGCAAGCGCCTCGCGGGCCTGGCAGAAATGGCGCGCGTAGAGCGCCCGCAGGCTGCGTTCCTCGATCGCCAGTCCGTTGGACAAGACGATGTCGATTGCGCGTTTCAGCGCGATGTTGCTGCCCGTGAGGTAGCAGTGCCAGACCGCGTAGTTGTCTGCCGTGAAAGGGATGCCGTGCTGGCGCATGCTCGCGATGGCAGCGTGGCTGCTGACCGGCAGGGCAAGCGGGCCGTCCGGAGAAGTGTCTGCTGCTCGCGCTGCTTCAACCGGCTTCATCGCCACGCCTCGTTGACTGGTCCGCCCGCCGGACCTGTCATCGTCTCAGTCTTTCACACAGCGGTTAACGAACTCTGCCGGCCGGCGAACTTGGCAGCGATCAGGAACTCCCGGTTGCCCTCCGGGCCGGTGATGGGACTGGGCTCGATGCCCAACACATGCCAGCCGGGCAGGGCCGCCCACCAATCCTGTATCATGTTGCATACGGAAGTATGAACAAGCGGATCCCGCACCACGCCCTTGCTGCCGACCTGGCCAGGGCCCGCCTCGAATTGCGGCTTTATCAATGCCACCGCCCAGGCGCCCGGCGCGCAAAGCGATAGCGGCGCGGGCAGGAGGGTACGCAGGCCGATGAAGCTGGCGTCGCACACCAGCGCGCCCACGGGTTCGCCTACCGCTGCGTCGGTCAAATGGCGGGCGTTGGTCTTCTCATGAACGCGGACGCGCGAGTCGCTGCGCAGCTTCCAGGCGAGCTGGCCGTGCCCGACATCGACGGCGTGCACCCGGGCGGCGCCGTGGGTGAGCAGAACGTCGGTGAACCCGCCGGTGGAAGCGCCCACGTCAAGGCAGACCAGGCTGTCAGGCGACAGGCCGAAGGTGGCCAAGGCGTGGGCGAGTTTCAGGCCGCCGCGGGAAACCCAGGGATGGTCCTGGCCGCGCACCTCCAGCGGCGCATCGGGAGCAAGCTGGTCGCCGGCCTTGGCCACGCGGCGGTCTGCCGAGAACACCTTACCGGCCAGGATCAGGGCCTGGGCGCGGGCGCGGCTCTCTGCCAGACCGCGCTCGGTCAGCAGCACGTCGGCGCGCTGGCGAGTCATTCGCTGTGCCCGAGTCGCTTGATAATGCTGTGACTTGATTGCCGCAGAACGCTCATGAAACAGCCCGCCTTCCCGCCATTGTTGTCCGAACAGCAACGCAGTGCGATATGAAACGCTGGTTGGGGTGGCACCGGGTGCAGCGCCGCACAATGTGCCGGTTTCGCCCACGGGTTCCTCCAGGGCGGTTGTGTCTATTAGTGGTCGCCGTGTCCTCGCCGAAAGGCGACCGGCGCGGCCGGCGGGAGAAAGTGGATTGTCGGTTCCTTTGAAGCAGGTGCTCCGTGTCGGCGCCTACGTGGTCAAGCAACATCTGGCAGGCCGCAAGCGCTACCCGCTGGTCCTCATGCTCGAGCCGCTGTTCCGCTGTAACCTGGCCTGCGGCGGCTGCGGCAAGATCGATTACCCGGCGCCCATCCTGAATCAGCGCATCTCGGTGGCCGATGCGCTCGAGGCCGTCGATGAATGCGGTGCCCCTGTCGTCTCCATCGCCGGCGGCGAGCCGCTGCTGCACAAGGAGATGCCGGAGATCGTAGAGGGCATCCTGGCGCGCAAGAAATTCGTCTATCTCTGCACGAACGCCCTGCTGCTGGAAAAGAAGCTCGACCTCTACAAGCCGCATCCGTATTTCACCTGGGACATACACCTGGACGGCGACCGCGACATGCACGACCGCGCGGTCAGCCAGGATGGCACGTTCGATCGCGCCGTGGCCGCCATCAAGGCCGTCAAGGCGCGTGGCTTCCGGGTCTCCATCAACTGCACGCTGTTCGACGGCGCCAATGCCGAGCGGGTGGCCAAGTTCTTCGACGAGGCGATGGCGCTGGGCATCGACGGCATCATGACGTCGCCGGGCTACGCCTATGAGCGCGCGCCGGACCAGGCGCATTTCCTGGGCCGCCAGAAGACCAAGCAGCTGTTCCGCGACATCCTCAAGCTCGGCCGCGGCCGCGGCTGGCAGTTCGGCCAGAGCCCGCTGTTCATCGACTTCCTTGCCGGCAACCAGGAGTACCACTGCACGCCGTGGGGCAACCCGACGCGCAACGTGTTCGGCTGGCAGCGCCCCTGCTACCTGCTCGGCGAAGGTTATACGAAAACCTTCAAGGAGCTGATGGAGACCACGGACTGGGACAGCTACGGCACTGGAAACTATGAGAAATGCGCCGACTGCATGGTGCATTCCGGCTACGAGGCGACGGCCGTGGTGGACGCGGTGAAGAACCCGCTGAAGATCGCGCGCGTGTTGCTGCGCGGTCCGAAGACGGACGGGGCGATGGCCAAGGAGATCTCGCTCGATAAGCAGCGTCCGGCGGAATACGTGTTTAGTCGGCATGTGGAGGATGCGATGAAGAAGGCGCATGCGAAGCCGGCTGCTATGGTCGATGCGGCTGAGTAAGTAAGGAAGGCCTTCTTTTTTGAAAAAAAGAAGCAAAAAACTTTTGCTCCCCCGCCTGCATTGGGGCCGTGTCTATTACGCCATCACGCGTATTGGCAGAGACAAGCCGGACTTACATGCAGGCGGGGAGATAAAAGTTTTTTGGTCCTTTTTTTCAAAAAAGGACTGCTTGCTTACGTGCTTGCCCCGGATCGCCTGAGTGCAGCAGGCGCCGATTAAGGCCCCTCTCACGCGTGTCATACTAGCCGCATCGGCCGGAAACGCGCTCGAATTCTACGATTTCACCGTCTTCGGTTACTTCGCCCAGCAGATCGCGGCCACGTTCTTCCCGTCGTCCAGCCAAGCCACCGGCCTGCTGCTCACCTTCGGCACCTATGGTGTATCGTTCCTGGCTAGGCCGTTCGGCGCACTCGTGCTCGGCGGCTACGCGGACAGAAGCGGGCGCCGGGCCGCGCTCACGCTGACCATTTTGCTTATGACGCTCGGCACCGCGCTGATGGCGGTGATGCCGGGTTACCGGCAGGTTGGCCTGCTGGCGCCGGCTGGGATCCTTGTCGCCCGGCTGATCCAGGGCTTTTCCGCCGGCGGCGAGTTTGGCGGGGCCACCGCGTTCATGATCGAGCATGCGGGACGCAGGGCAGGGTTCTTCGGCAGCTTCCAGTATCTCAGCCAGTCTGTCTCGGCGATCCTGGGCTCCGGCGTAGCCTGGGCGGTGGCGGCGAGCATGTCGCCGGAGGCTGTCGGCGCCTGGGGCTTCCGGCTGCCGTTCCTGCTCGGCCTGCTGATCGGGCCGGTTGGCTGGTACGTCCGACGGCACGTGGACGAGACGCCGCCCTTCCGGGCGTTGGACGAGCACGCCGCACCGCTCAGCCTGATGAGCGCGCGCTATTGCGGACGCATCGCTCTGGCGGCCTGCGTCGTGGCGGGAGGCACCGCCGGCACCTACCTGAACATCTATCTGCCGACTTATGTGCATCGCCACCTGCACGCGACGCTGTCCGGCAGCTACGCGGTCAGTTTCGTCGCCTCTCTGGCGCCTCTCGTCATCACGCCATTTTCCGCCATTCTATCCGACAGGACGGGCCGGCTGCCGGTAATGCTGTGGTCAGTGGGCGCGCTCGCCCTCATCGCCTACCCGGTCATACTCCTGGTGATCGCCTATCCGACGGGCCTGGTCATGTCAGGCGTTTTCATCGGGATCAGCATCCTGCGGGCGGGCTACACCGCTCCCTCGGCAGCGCTGATGGCGGAGATGTTTCCGGTCGCGGTGCGCGCGGCCGGCATGTCCCTGGGCTACACGTTAGGCGTGGTTGTGTTCGGCGGCTTTGCACAGCTTGCGATGGAGTGGCTGATTCAATCTACCGGCCTACTTGCCGTTCCGGGCTTGTATCTGGCCGCGACCTCGCTGATCAGCCTGGGGGCTTTGCTCATCATCGGCCGGCGGATAACGCTAGCGTTGTAGCGGACCATGAAAGGCCTGCGCTGTTGCGGGTAATTGAGTAGTAAAATTAACCAGTTCAGAGGCGAGGGGCGTACACGCGTTGCAGCGCGACCCCGAAATGCTCCGACGCATTTTCGGGGAAGCAAGACTGCGTGAAAGGTTCGACATACGCCGTCTTAAAAACGCGCGGACAAGGCTTGTGCCGTGGCCTGCAAGTTCGCTGCCTCCTGCTTCAGGCCGCCGAGCTGTGTCTGCACGCCGCCCAGACTGTCCTGGTAGCTGATCAGCGCCTGGCCAAGACCGGCCACGCCGATACCAAGCTCCGCCATGGCAAACCGCCATTCGCCAAGCGCCTGCTTCTGCTCGGCCACCGCTGCCTGCAAATCCGTCAGCGCGCGGCGGAGACGGTCGCGCTCCTGCTGCTTGCGATCCTGGACGGGGAAGGGGATGACGACAGCGTCGAGCATGGATGCGTTTCCGGACTGATGGTAAGGTGTCGTTAACCATAAATAAGTCTTAAAATAAAGACAAAATTTACATGAGGACGTGTCCGCCGATCACGCGCACAACCAGCACAGCCGTAAGCAGCGCAATGACAACGATGGAAATCCCCCAGCGCATCAGCATGTAGCCGCCCGAAACCAGGCCAAGTTTGTGGCCGCGCCACTCAATCACAACTGTGGCAACAAAACCGGCGATGAGGATAGCCAGGCCGAGGGCTGGCTCGCTGACCAGGCTGACGAGGATCGCCGCCCAGCCGATAAGCGCTGGGACGACTCCAAGTGTCAGCCGGGCACGGACGTAGCGGGCGAGCTCTGGCTCGTCGAGCGTGAAGCCCCAATGCACGCCGCCCAGGAAAGCCAGGATGACGGCGCCATAGCCGACCAGGCCGCGGGTGGCAGTGAGGGCGGATTCGTAGGACGCGCCCACGGCGGCAATGCCGAAGACGGCAAACGGGATGATGCCGGCTATGCCGAGGATGAGGGCAAGCGGCGGAAGGGATTTGTGCACGCGTCGGGCTCCTGGAGGAAGGAAGCCCTTTTTTTTGAAACAAGAAGCAAGAAGCTTTCACACTCTGTCGGCGACCTGCAGGACAGGTGCGCGATGGCGGAGCGAAAGCCTCTTGCTTCTCCTCTTCAAAAAAGAAGGCCTTTCTTCCTTCCTAATCGCTCCCAAGCTGCGGCGTAAGCTGCATTACCCGGGACCGCACCGCCACCACCCGCGTCGCCGGGAAAGCCGCCACTACGGCTACGGTCACCGCCGCCAGATACGGCAGCGACTGGGTCAGCAGCACGGCACACCACAATGTCGCCTCCCAAGTGGCCATGTGATGCACCCAGCCCACGGCTACCATGGCGGTCCAGGCCAGCACCAAAAGCACCAGCTCCTCGCGGGCCATGACAAGGCCCTGGACGATGGCCGGCGCGTTCTCCAGCTTCGGCGTGCGCAGGAAGGGTGCACTGCGTATGAACAGCCCTTTCCACACTGCCTTGCCAATCGTGTGACTGAGCGCCAGGCCGGCGATCGCCGCACCCGCGCGGTCCCGCCAGCCGCAGGGCACCTTCGCGCCATACAGCGCGAAAATCTGCGCGAGCTTGAAGAAGAACAGGCCGATCGCGGGGACCATGAACAGCACGATCGGGAACTCGAAACGCATGGGTTCCACGATCAGGCCGATCGACCAGACCAGGCCCATCAGCAAGAAGGCGAGGCCAAGCGCGTCGCCCACCCAGGGCAGCCATCCCGTGACGAAAGACCAGCGCTGGCCGAGAGTCAGCTCGCGGTTGAACGGGTTGAGCAGGGCGCCGGCGTGGCCGCGGACGATCTGCATGGCGCCGTAGGCCCAGCGGAAGCGCTGCTTGCGGAAAGCGGCGAAGTCGTCCGGCATCACGCCGCGGCCGAAGCTGCGCGGCGAATACACCGCCTCCCAGCCGGCGCGGAACAGCCGCAGGCCGAGTTCGGCGTCTTCCGTGATCGTCCATTCGGCCCATTGGCCGCTCTGCTCGAGCGCGCTGCGACGGACCAGGCTCATCGTGCCGTGCTGGATGATGGCGTTGCGCTCGTTGCGGTTGACCATGCCGAGGTGGAAGAAGCCGGCGTATTCCCAGAACATCAGCCGCTTGAAGAAGCTGCCGTCATTGTCGTGATAATCCTGCGGGGACTGCACGAAGCCCACGCGCGGGTTGGCGAATTGCGGCACCATGCAACGCAGCCAGTCCGGATCGACAAGGTAGTCGCTATCCAGAACACCGACGATCTCGCAATCCGCGCTAGTCTGCGACAGGGCGAAGTTCAGCGCGCCTGCCTTGAAGCCGGGCCAGCGTCCCAGGTGGAAGAAGCGGAAGCGGGCGCCCAGACGCGCGCAATGCTCGGCCACCGGCTCCCACAGCGCGGGATCGGTGGTGTTGTTGTCCACCACGACGACTTCGAAATCAGGGTAGTCCAGCTTGGCCAGCGCATCGAGCGTCTGGCGGACCATGTGCGGCGGCTCGTTGCAGATGGGCAAATGCAGGCTGACCTTCGGCAGATGCGCGCCGGCGGCGGCCGGCACGATCACCGGGTGGCGGCGCTGCACGCGGCCGAACACCGTCTCGGCCAGCTCGAAGCTGTCCGCCATCAGCAGGAACAGCAGCAGCGCCTGCCCGGCGGCCAGGCTGCCCCAGACGATCTCCGCGAAATGCGACAGGTATTTGCCCGCCATCGCGAGCAGGACGAGCGCGAAGACGGCGCCGAACGTCTGCGCCAGGCCGGCCACCAGCAGCTTGCCGGGCAGGCGTATGTCCGGCCGGCGGGACAGCAGCAGGCCGGCGGCAAGGGCGGCCGCGGCAGTGCTGAGTATCGCCCAGGTGGTCCAGTCCGGAGTCTCCAGCACCGAGCCGGTCATCGCCCATTTGGCGTGGCCGTCGATGTCCGACATGCCCCAGTAGCCGGCGACGCGGCCCTCGAAGCTGGTCTTGTAAGGCTGGTCGAACGCTTCCATGACGAAGTAGTCCAGCCCGCGCTGCTGCGCGATGTTGAAAAAGTGGCGCATGAACAGGGCCTGGTTCACCCGGCTGGCGCGGGCGCCGCCGATGGCCACGCCGTTGGACGGCCAGCCCACTTCGCCGATGACGACGTGCTTGCCGGGAAAAGCGCGCTGCACCTGGTCCAGCCGGTCCATGATGTAGGCCAGCGACTGATCGATCGGCAGGCCTTCCCAGTAGGGCAGGAGGTGGATGGTGATGTAGTCCACCGAAGCCGCGAGTTCCGGGTGCTTGAGCCAGACATGCCACGGCTCTGCGGTGGAGACGGGGACGTGGACGCCGGCGCGCACCTTGTTGATGTAGGCGATAAGCTGGGGCGTGGTCAGGTCGTCGCGCAGCAGCACCTCGTTGCCGACCATCACGCGGTCCACGTCCGGGTTGGCGTTCGCGGTCTCGATCAGCCGGTCCACCTCCGCGTCGTCATGGGGGATCTTGCGGTCCAGCCAGGCGCCGAGCGTCACCTTGAGCGGATAGTCGGCGGCGAGGGCGGGGATGTCGGCCATCGGGCCGGCCACTGTGTAGGTGCGTATCCGGCTGGTGACGTTGGCAACCTGCGCCAGGTCCGCGCGCATCTGCGAGGTGCTGGGATAGTCGTTATGCTCGGGCGTCTGCCCGCGATGGTAGTCGGAGAATGCGAGGCCGCTCACCTCACCATGGAAATCCGGCACCGCCTGCTTTTGATTGGTTGCGTTCCACAGGCCGAGGCTGCCGGCAGCGGCGATGGCTAGGGCGAACAGCGTGGCGGGGTTGAAGAAGTTCGGCTTGATGCGACTCTGTTGCAGGCTGACAGTCGCGGAAGCATGGGTCGTCATGATTTCGTCGTCCCCGGAAGTGCCGGCGTTCTCACCAGCGCTTGCAGGTATAAAGCGTTGCAGTGCGGCGTGGGGCGGGCCCGAATGTGGCGAAATCTAGGCAGCTGAGACTTAGGAAGTCAGCCGCTTTTCTCGTCGGGAAACGCACCGGAGAATGTCCGCGTCGAATTGGCTTTTGGCCAAGCAAGCCGCAGGCGGGAAAGCCTTGCCTGTTCGACGAGATCAGGCCTGGAAAGGCGAAGCTGGCCGTTCTTCTGCGCGTGAACCTGTTTCCTGGGCTGTCAGGCCGTCAAGCACGTTGCTGTTGACGGCGATGAGTGGACCGACGGGAAGGTCGCGCAACAGCGCCAGCGTGCTGTAGCGCATCGACCAGAGCCCAAGCCCGATCAGTTGCGCCTTGACCGGTTCGGGCAGCCGGTTCTCCGCAAGCGAGAGATCCTTCACCAGCACCGACCACAGATTGTGGTTGCGGCCGATCGCGCGTACGCGCGAGGGACCTGGCGTGCATGCTTCCAGCTCACGGTTCACCATGCGGAACGCGGCACATTCGGTGTCGCGCCCCGATATGGCGGCTTCGCTCGCTTTTTGGTAGTGCGACGCTGCGTTTCGTATTGTGGCCTCCTGCGAAAAGAGTCAGCCGCCGGCGATCAGACCGGCGGCTGAGTCAGCGACTTGTTACTGCTGGAACAGGGTCAGCAGGGATTGCGGCTGCTTGTTCGCAATGGACAGCGACTGCGTGGCCAGCTGCTGCTTGGTCTGCAACGAGGTCAGGCGTGCGCTCTCTGCCGCCAGGTCCGCGTCCGTCAGCGCGCCAACACCGGCGGTCAGCGCGGAGCTGAGCGAGGTGGTGAAGTTCTGGATACCGGTGATCTGCTGAGACACCGCGCCAAGGTTCGCCGCGATCGTGTTGGCGTTGTTGACGGCGTTCTGCACTGCGGAGACCAGAGCCTGCGAGCCGGTGAGCGCGGTTGTGGTGACACCTTCAGCCGTGCTGGCGGTGTAGGTGCCGGCCGAGACCGTGCCGAAGCTGGCACCTTGGACGTTCGAACCCGTGATGTTGAGCGAACCGTCAGTGTTCTGCAGCACGCCGAAGCCGTTGGCGCGTGCCGCGGTGATCAGCGCGCCGGTGATCTGGTTTGTCGATTGCGTGGTGCTGTTGATGTGCACCGCGATGATGGTGGTGTTGGCGTTCTGGTCCGTCTGTAGCGGGATGGAGTTGGTGCCTGTCGCACTGTCGTCGGTGAACTCGAACGAGTAAGTGTGCGCATTGGCGCCGGTGCCGGTGGTGAGCTGGAACGCCGCATCCGTGTTCGCCGCCGGCGTAGCGGCCGCGGCGGAAGCCGGGGCGAAGCTGCCGACAGAGAGGTTGTTGTTGAACGAGACCTGATAGCCGGTGGTGCCGTTGGCCGTCACGTTCAGGCCGGTCAGGCCGAGCGCGTCCGTCAACGTGACCGCGCCGCCGCCGCCCACCGTCGTTGCCTGGTTGGCAACGTTGAACGTTGAGCCGTCAAGACCCTGAACGATGTTGGCCGACGTGTTGGTGGCGCCATCGCCCTGCGTGGTCAGCAGGTTCACGCCGGTAAACGTGGACTGCGTGGCGAACTGGTTGATCTGCGTCAGGTCCGAGTTGACCAGGTTCTGCAGCGTGGTCAGGTCCAGGCCTGTTTGCCCGGAGTTGGTGACCGTCTGCTGCAAATTGGCAAGCACGCCGGTGACCTGGCTGACGGCATTGCTGGCCGTGGTGACGATCTGCGCACCGAAGTTCAACGAATCCGACACCGCGGAAAGCCCGGCGATGTTGGAGTTGATGGTGTTGGAGATGGCGTAGATCGCCGGGTTGTCAGACGCGCTGCCGACCTTGAGGCCGGTGGAGACTTGGTTCTGCGCCTGGTTGAGCTGCTGCTGCGTGGTGTTCAGCGACTGCAAAGCGGCCAGTGCGCCGAGGTTGGTGTTTACGGAGAAGAGAGACATGGGTTTTTTCCCGGTCAGGTGTTTTCGACATTTCCATCATTGACCGGAAAACTTAACAAAACGTTTGTGAAAGTAAGCGAGGCCTTCTTTTTTGAAAAGAGCAGAAGATTTCGCTTCCCCGCACTTGCAGCGTGCTTGTCTTTTGAGAACACCCGGATGCTGCAAGTGTGGAGGGAGTAAAAGTTTGCTGCTAGAACTCAGGCAAACAGCGAAACCGTTCCCGAACTACCATCCGCGCTCGAACTGTCGGTGAACAGCGACAAGACGCTCACTGTGCTGGAACTGCTGGTCGGGTAGAGAACCGAAAGCAGATCCGGCGTGCTGTCCTCCGTGCTGGTAACCGTGGAAAACAGGCTGGATGCGAGGGCGGTGGCTTGGTCGGCGCTCGCCTGTTCGTTGGTCAGCGCCAGATATTGTTCGGCGTAGCTCTGCACCTTGGCTGGCGTGCTGAACTGCTTGAAATCGACCTTCGCCGTCAACAGGCTTACCTGCTGGTCGAATGGAAGGTTGCTGAAAGTATCCTGCAAACCGAGGTTTGTGGTAACGACCTTGAGCAGCGTCGTATCGCTCATGAGCTGGTCGACATTGGTGATAGTGGGCGCCACACGGCTGAAATAGAGTGCGTCCCCCAGCCCCGGAACCTGCTTGCCCTCATTGGCCTCGTATTCGTTCGTGTTGTACTGGCTTAGGATACCCGCAGAATTGCTGGCGACCTGCAGTGCCGGAGTGTTGCCGGTCGTCACTTTTGGTATCACGCTGATCGTGTCGCCGGCCGTCACGGAAGCTGCCAGGTTGCCGGTCAGATGCACCGTTCCGTCAGCGTCGGCCGAGGCGACGATACCGAGCACGGTGCCGTGATCCGTCAGGATCTGCCCCGCCTGCAGGGTGGCGCCCTGCGGCCCTAACGACACCTGATTACCGCCCGTGGTGCTGGAGGCCGTGGCGGTCAGCCGCACGTCGATGCCCGTCACCCCGGAGCCCACCGCCACGTCTATCCGCGCGCCGGCACTCAGGTTGATGGCGGAACCTGCCTTGAGCGTCACGTCGCCGATAGAGTCGACCGATGCGACGGTGCCCACAGCTTCGCCGCCGCTGAGCAAGGTCTGCCCCGCGCTCAGGGCCAGCCCGGCCGTGCCGAGCGGCAGCAGGAATTGCCCCGTCGCGACCGCCTGCTTTGTTAACCCGGCAAAATTCGAGTAAGCGTTCGGCGCGATCGACAACGCGCTGTTGGTCGCCGGATTGATCAGGCTCAGCCCCGTGGTGCCGTCCTGCGACACGCTGAAACCTGTGGCCGTCAGGGCCGCTTGCAGCAGCGACGTGCCCTTGGCTGCGGTGATCGTGCCCGGCTGCACCGACAGCGCAGAGTCCGCCGCATTCACGGCGACCACACTTGCGGTGCGGATTGCACGGCCCGACGAATTCTTCGCCAGCACCACCGAATATACCGTGTTGCCGGCCGTGTCCTCGGACGTCGTCACCGCAGGCGCGCCGGAGGAGGCGACGATGCCGCCATCCACCCCCGCGCTGTAGCTGGCCGTCACGGGCGAGGAACTCGTCCCCGTGGCCTGCAGCAAGGCCGTCAGGGAAGCAGCGACCTGGGATCCAGCGCTGCCGTCATCGAGCACGTAGGTCCAGGCCTGCGCCGGCGCGGACGCCGTAAGCGCCGTATTGCTGGTGTTGTATTGAAGGTTGCGCAGCGACAAGGTCGATGCCGCCGCACCGGTGGTTACGAAACTGTCCGCCGATCCGTCCCCGAAGCCCAGCAAGACCGTTGAGCGGGCGCCCATGCTTCGGACGAAATCAAGGTAGTTCGTATTGCCTGTCTTCTGGACAAGCGATTTCGCACTCGTCGGGTCCTGCACGAGCAACTGCTTGAGCAGCCCGGTCTCCGTGCTCAGCGTGCCGAGATTGCTCGCCCCCAAAACGACCTGGAGCGCAGACAGATTCTTGGATTTGAGTATGTCCGTGGGGCTCGATATGTGTACCGTATCCTGCTGAAACGTCGCCTCGGTCCGTTGCAGCGTCGCATCGGACTTCACGTAGGCCGCCACCTGCTTGCCTTCGTCCTTGACGATGGAAAGATAGCTGGTGATGGGGTTCGCCCCGGAGAGGGAGAAGGACATGCCCGAGAGCGTGCGCCCGCTTGCTTAAGAAAAGGCTACACGCCCGCCCGATCCGCAACAGCCGAGCACCCCAGAAAGCACCAAAACGACTCAAATGCGCCGGGAGCAAAAGTTTTTTGCTTCTTTTTTTCAAAAAAGAAGGCCTTGCTTCCACTCTTAAGTCCTAGCTGATCGCCCGGCGCGTCAGCACCCAATTAGCCCCCCCGCAAACCGCCGCCACAACGCTCGCGATCAGCAGCGCCGGCGTGAAGGACCCGGTCCGCTCCACCACCAGCCCGGTGACCAGCGGCGCCAGCGAACCTCCCACCGATCCGCCTATGTTGGCCATCGCCTCGACCGTGGCGATGAGCGCCGCCGGCGCCAGGCCTGCCGCCAGCGCCCAGCCGCTCGTGGTGGCCACGTTGGCGCTGAACAAGGCGGCCGAGATCGCCGCGAGCGCCACGCCGGCGCTGCCGGAAAACGCGGCCAGGGCGCTGCACGCGGCGGAGACGAACAGGCCGCACACAAGGGGCGCCTGGCGCGCCGGGCGCTCGCCAAACCGCCTGGCCAGGCGGTCCGACAGTAAGCCGCCGCCCACGGCGCCCAGAAAGCCTGCAAATTGCGGCACGGAGGACCAGTACGCGGCCGTGCCAGCCGCCATGTGCCAGCGCGCCACCAGGTAGCCGGGCAGCCAGGTCACATACAGCCACGTCACATAAACGGTGCCACCAAAGCCGATCAGCAGGCCCCAGACTGTCGCCTGCCGCAGCAACCCGGCCCATTGCCGCGGACCGGCGATGCGCGGTGCCGCCTCCCGGGCCGGCAGGTCGCGATAGACCGCGCCCCAAGCCAGAGCCACCAGCAGACCGGCCACGCCCAGGGCCGCGAAACTGGCGCGCCAGCCGGCGAACAGCATCAGCGGCGTCAGCATCAGCGGTGCGATCGCCGGGCCGAGCGAGGCGGAGGCGTTCAGCAAACCCATCGGAAAGGCGCGGTCTGCCGGATCGAACCGGTCCGCGCAGACCCGGGCGCCGCCCACGAACATCGGCGCCTCGCCCAGTCCCAGTGCCACCCGTGCGGCGATGAATTGCGGCAGCGAGCCGACGAGCCCCGAGGCTGCCTGCACACAGGACCAGGCGGTCAGCGCGCCAGCCAGCGCCCAGCGCGCGCCGAGCCGGTCCACCAGGCTGCCGGCGGGAAGCTGCGCCACCGCGTAGCTCCAGGCGAAGGCGGAGAGCAGCAGGCCCGCTTCGCCCTCGGACAGATGCAGGTCCGCGCGTATGGCGGGCAGGGCGATCGAGACGGCCGAGCGGTCGATGAAGTTGACGCAGCCGGCCAGCACGAGCAGGCCCACGGCCGCGAAGCGAAGCTGCATCAGCCGGCCGCCCAGAGACGGGCGAGCGCGCTGTGGCCGGGCACCGGATCGCCCGCCGGCCGGCGGGCCACGGCGATGTTCCGCCTTGCCATGGCCAGCTCGGCGGGATCACCGCGCAGCACGTCGACACCGCCGCCCCCAGGGTAGGCGCCAATCACCAGCAGGCCGTCGCTCTGGCCCAGATTGCAATGCGCGACACCGGCAGGGATCACCACCACGTCGCCCGCCTGCAACGCCACGTCCTGCCCGGACGGGCCGCCCAGGCGCACACGCACCTGGCCCGCGGCAATGCCCAGCACCTCGTGGGCGATGCTGTGGAAATGATGGAAATCGTAGATGCCGTTGCGCCAGGCACCCTCCCAGCCCTGGGCGGCGAACGCAGTCTCCATGGCGCCTGGCTCGGTTGGAAGCGCCTGGCGGTAGACCAGGACGGGCAGGGCGGAGTTGGGGAAGCTGGCGTCGGGTGCCAGATGGAGGTGTTCGGGGTCGGGCATCTTTCGGCAACGCGCGGCGGATGAGAAGCAAGTAAGCAAGGCCTTCTTTTTTGCAAAAAAGAAGCAAAAAACTTTTGCTCCCTGTCGGCGAGTGGTGAAGCAGCCGCCGACAGGGAGCAAAAGTTTTTTGGTCCTTTTTT
>CAXTVW010000053.1:12089-20752 GCA_964247675.1 uncultured Acetobacteraceae bacterium | reverse complement strand
CGACAGCGGAGCAAAAGTTTTTTGCTTCTTTTTTTCAAAAAAGAAGGCCTTGCTTTCGTCTTTCTGGCTGCCGCCGCCCAGGCAAACGCCCAGGAAGCCGACACCCCCACGCCCCCGCCTGCCACCGATGCCGGCCTGCCGAGAACCGGCATAGACTCCTCGCTCTCCGACCTGCGCGAACATTTGCTTAACGCCTACGGCGACGCGCCGCCGAGTGCACCAGGCGTAAACGCGCCGAACCTGCAGATCACCGGCCAGTTCGGCGCCTCGGAGGAATACACCGACAATGCCGGGGCGGTCGCCGGCAGCGGCGCGCGCGCGGCGGGCGGGGATTTCATCACCGCGTTCCAGCCAGGCATCGTGATCACCGACACCTCGCAGCGCCTGCAGGTGGACATCAACTATCACCCGATCGCGCAGATCTACGCCGAGAACAGCAGCTTTTCGCAGTTTGAGGAGCAGGGCAGCGGCGACATACTCGCCACGCTGCTGCCTGGCTGGCTGTTCTTCGACGCGCGCGGTTCGATCAGCCAGCAATCGGTATTCGGCGGATTGGGGCCCGCGACCACCGTCACGCTCTCGCCGGACGAGCGCGAGACGGTCAGCAGCTTTTCCGTCTCGCCGTATGTGACGCGTACTTTCGGCGGCACGGGCACAGCGCAGGCGGGCGTGAGCTACAGTTACAGCGCCACGGATGTGCCGGGTGCGCTGACCACGCTGACCGGCCAGTCCGGGTTGGTCCAGGCTCAGTACGAGCAGAACCTGGGCGCTTATGGCAGCTCCGAACAGGGCACGGAGCGCGCCTACGCCAACTTCACCACCGGCGAGGATTTCGGAAGGCTGCTGGACCGCGCCGGGATCGACGCGAGCTACTACACGGGCGCCGGCGCGCTGGCGGGCGGGCGCCGCGTGCTGGCGACGGACGACGCCAGCTACGCGTGGAACCGCAGGATAACGCTGCTGGGCGAGGTGGGTTACGAAAGCCTCGATTATCCGATGAGCGGGTACAGCTATATCGGCCCGGTCGGCTCGGGCGGGGTGAAGCTCACCTTTGCGCAGAACAGTTCTGCCACACTGGAGTATCGCTACACGGACGGGTTCGGCTCGATCTTTGCGCAGGCTTCCGTGCAGGCCACGCCGCGCATACGGGTGTTCGGCGGCTATTCCGAGAGCATCACCACGTTCGACCAGGACCAGACGAACGCGCTGCTGGACGGCGCGGACGACACAACCGGCGTTGCCGCCTCGGCGCTGCAGGCCGCCCCGCTACTTTCGAACACCAATTTCTTTGGCGCCAACCAGAACCTGCAGCGCCTGCACCGGCTGGACGCTTCGGCCAGCTATCTCGGCAATTTCGACACGGTGACGCTCGCCGTGCACAGGCAGACGAGCGATCCTGTCGGCCGGCAGGTCGGTGCCCTGGCGCCTGTCACCACGAGTGGCATCTTCGCCAGCATCAGCGAGCGGCACCAGCTTAGCGAAACGATCAGCCTGACCGGCTTCCTGCAATACGGCAACAACCAGACGGGCCTGGTCGCGTCGGACAATGGCGACGTGGTCAGCGTCTCCGCCGGTATCGAGAAGTCGTTTCCGCGTCAGATCAGCGCCTATCTGCGGTTCGGCGGCAGCTACACTGTCGGCGGCTCGACGTTCGCGGCTACCGGCTACGACGGCCAAAGCCCGAACGAATCCACCATCACGATCGGGGCGCTGAAGAGGTTCTGATGCAGGTACAGGACTGGCTCGGCGAGGCGTCCGCCACCACGCATCTCAACGCCATGACGGTGGATGTGGAGGATTGGTTCCAGGTGCAGGCGTTTGCCGGCAGCATCGCGCGCGCCGATTGGGACAAGCTGCCACGGCGCGTGGAGGCGAACACGGACCGCTTCCTGGCGATGTTCGAGGCCGCCGGCGTGCGCGCCACCTTCTTCACCCTGGGCTGGGTCGCCGACCGCCACCCGGCGCTGGTCCGGCGCATCGTGGCGGGCGGGCATGAGCTGGCGAGCCACGGCTATGCACACCTTCTGGCGCACGAGCAGACGCCGGCGGAGTTCCGCGAAGACGTTGGCCGTGCACGGCGGCTGCTGGAAGATGTGGGCGGCACGCAGGTTGTGGGCTACCGCGCGCCGACTTTTTCCATAAACACCCGCAATCCCTGGGCGTTCGGCATCCTGGCCGACGAGGGTCACGCCTACAGTTCCAGCATCTACCCGATCCGGCATGACCTCTACGGCATGCCGGACGCGCCGCGGACGCCGCATCGCGTGGCGGACGGCCGGCTGTTGGAGATTCCGATGACCACGGTCCGCGTGGGTGGGCGTAACCTTCCTTGCGCGGGCGGCGGCTATTTCCGTCTGCTGCCTTACGCGCTGTTTCGAACCGGCCTACGCCGGGTCAACCGCACGCAGCGTGGCATGTTCTACACGCATCCTTGGGAGATCGACCCCGGCCAGCCGCGCAACGATGCCGCGCCTCGTATGGCGAAGTTCCGACATTACGTGAACATCTCGCGCACTGCCGGGCGGATTGAGAGCCTGTTGCGGGATTTTGCTTGGGACCGGGTGGACGAGGTTTTTCGGCGGGAACTGGGGTGAAGGAAGCAAGGCCTTCTTTTTTGAAAAAAAGAAGCAAAAAACTTTTGTCCCCGACGCTGGTGCATCGTCGTGATCTATCCGGTGACACCCAGCTGTTGATGCAGGCGAAGGTAGCAAAAGTTTTTTGGTTCTTTTTTCAAAAAAGAACTGCTTTCTTCCTTAGGTCCCTCGAATGATTTCTATCAAACCCTTAGGCCCGGACACGACCGCCTGGGACAGCTTCGTCCACGCCCAGCCGAACGCCACGTTCTTCCACCTGGCGGCCTGGCGCCACGTGATCGAGTCCGCGTTCGGACATCGCGCGCATTACCTCACCGCCGAGCAGGACGGCGCCATCGTTGGTGTCCTGCCGCTGGTCGAGGTGAAGACCCGCCTGTTCGGCCACACGTTGATCAGCAATCCATTCTGCGTCTATGGCGGCCCGCTTGCCGCAGACGCCGAGGCCGCGCGGGCGGTGGCGGATCACGCATCCGGATTGCGCGAGAGGCTGGGCGCCGCGTCTTGCGAGTTCCGTTTTCTGCAGAAGCCGCCGGAGGATTGGCTGGATGAGAGCTGGCAGGCGCGTGGCGCGCTCTACGTGACGTTTCGCCGTGCGATTGCGGCTGATGACGACGCCAACCTCAAGGCGATACCGCGCAAGCAGCGCGCGGTGGTGCGCAAGGGGATCGAGCGCGGCCTGGCGGCGCGTACGGACCGCAACGTGGACGCCCTGCATGCGATCTATGCGCAGAGCGTGCGCAACCTGGGAACGCCGGTGTTCGCACGGAAGTATTTTCGCGTGCTGGCCGAAACGTTTGGAGAAGCGCTCGACGTTGTCACAATCAGCGATGGCGGCCGCGATGTCGCCTCGGTGATGAACTTCTACTGGCGCGACGAGGTGATCCCGTACTACGGCGGTGGCACCAGCGCGGCGCGGGCCTGTTTCGGCAACGATTTCCTGTATTGGGAGGTGATGCGCCGCGCCGCCGCGCGTGGCGCCAGGCTGTTCGATTTCGGCCGCAGCAAGGAAGGCACGGGCGCTTTTTCGTTCAAGAAGAACTGGGGGTTCACGCCGCAGCCTTTGCCGTATTGTTTCAAGCTGGCGCCCGGCCAGTCAATCCCGGAGATCAACCCGCTCAACCCGAAATACCGCCTGATGATTGCTGCCTGGAAACGGCTGCCCGTGCCGGTGGCGAACGTGCTGGGCCCCATCCTGGTGCGCGGCGTCGGATGATACCGGCCGCTTCGCGTCCTGCCTGGGTTGCGGCCGCGTCTGGCTTGATCGTGCTCTGCGCCGTGTTTCACCAGGAGGTGTTCGCCGCCGTTCGCGTCTGGAACCAGAGCACCGCCTACGGGCATTGCTGGCTGGTGCTGCCAATCGTGGGCTGGCTGCTATGGGAACGCCGGCCGCTCCTGGCCGGCGCCGTCCGCCCGACCGCCACGCCAGCTTTGGCCGCGCTCCCTGTCATACTGGCCTGGGTTGTTGCCGACTGGCTCGGCCTGATGGAGGGGCGCCAGCTGGCCCTTGTCGCGTTTGCCGAGTTGCTCCTGGCAGCCTGCCTCGGCTGGCGGCTCTGGTGGTCGCTTTCCGCCGCGTTCTTGTATGCCATCTTCCTGGTTCCGTTCGGTGCCTTTCTCACCCCCGCGCTGCAGCGCTTCACCACCGGCTTCATCCTGGGCGGGCTTGGCTTCCTCGACATCCCGTTCCAGGCCGACACCTTCCGCATCACCATCCCGGAAGGCGTCTTCTACGTAGCCGAGGCCTGCGCGGGCCTGCGCTTCCTCATCGCCTCGGTCGCCTTCGGCGTGCTCTACGCGGTCACCATCTTCCGCTCGCCGTGGCGGCGCGCGGCCTTCATCGCTGTCGCCTGCGTGGTGCCCGTCGTGGCCAACGGCGTGCGCGGTTTGGGCATCGTCCTGCTCGGCCACCTGCTGGGCAGTGCCGAGGCAGGTGCGGCAGACCATCTTGTCTATGGCTGGGTGTTCTTCTCCTTCGTGATCGTCCTGCTCGCTCTGTCCGGCCTGCCGTTCCGGCAGGACACGCCGCTGCCGAAGGCGCCGCTCGCCACGCAGCCTGCCTACACGGCACGCCGGCTGCTGCTCGCCTGCGCAGCCGTTCTGCTGCTTGCGTTCAGTGGTCCGCTTTTGCTGGCCGTGCTCGACGCCACCCCGCACCCTGTATCGGCGGCGTTGGCGCCCAAGCTTGCGCTGCCGGCCGCCTGCCGCGCGGAGGGCGCACGGACCGATCACGCCACCAGCACGCAGACGATACGCTGCGGGCAATCAACGTTGCGTATCATTGCGACCGTCTTGCCGGCGGCGACGAACCCCAGCCGCATACTTGCGGCCGCGCGTGATCCCGCTCTGGCCACCCTGGTCGGTGAGGCAGACAGCGAGGCCTGGCGAACGCCCGCCGGCGCGCCCTGGATGCTGCTGACCGTGAAGGAGACCGGCCAGCAATCGGCCTATGCGGTGTGGGTGGACGGGCAGCCCATGCTTGGCGGCTTGCATGACCGCCTGCACATGGCGCGCGACATGCTGGCGGCGCATGCTTCGCCTTCCGTTGCTGTTGCGGTGACTGTGGAGATGGCTGACGCGGATGGGGGGGAGGGGCTTCGGGCGTTTCTGGCGGCGCAGCGAAGTAAGGCAGGCCTTCTTTTTTGAAAAAAAGAAGCAAAAAACTTTTACTCCCCCGCCTGCACTACGTTCCGCCCTGATTCTGCAAATGCGTGCTTTGGCAGAACCAACACGCGCCTTGATGCAGCCGGGGGAGCAAAAGTTTTTTGCTTCTTTTTTTCAAAAAAGAAGGCCTTCCTTCCTTACTCTCTCAATCATCCGCCGCACCAACGCCTCCCCCGACCACGGCCGATGCAGTGTCGCCCAGTGCAGCATCTGCCCACCTTGCGCGAGCGTCAGCTTGTAGCGCTCGGCGCCGCCCAGCAGGTCGTAGACGCGTGCGCCTCGGGCTGCATAATGTTCGATGGCCAGCGTGTGGCAGACCAGGCCCGGTTTCAGGCGCGCGTCCTCAGCCGGGGCGAAACCGCTCTGGTAGCTTGCGACCACCCCGTCCCGGAGGAGCGTGTAGAGGGTGCCGACATGGCGGCCGCCTGCCGTGACACGCAGCAGATCCGCCTCGCCCTTGGGCCACGCACGGCCGATCAGCGCCGCGTGGAAAAGGCGCATCGGTTCTTCGGCGAACGCGCCATGCTGCCGCCGGCGCCGCCAGGATGCCTGGTGCACCTCCACCATTTCGGTAAAGAAATTCTGCGCCTGCTCCAGCGTGCCGGCACGGGTCAGCGCAAGATCCGGCCCGTATAGCCGCATGGAGCGCCTGATCTGCGACCGCGCATTGGCGCTCAACGTCTCCAGATAGGGACGCTCAAGGGTGTCCAGCCGCACAGCGGGCGCCCAGCGGCTCTGTTCCAGCTGCAACGCGCCTGCCCGGCCGGCGGCGGCAAGCGTATCATCATCCACGCCGGACAGAACGAGCCGGCCGCGCCCGCGCGCCGCGCGCAGCGCCGCCGGCGTATCCACGCCGCAGCCGCGCGCGACCAGGAGGCCGTTATGCTCGATGAACACTGAGTCCAGGCCCACGTCTCCGGTCTGGTTCAGCCAGGTCCTATGCCGTCCGGTTCCCAGCAGCGCCAACGCCACATCCGCGCCATCCTGCGTCACGGCCAGCAGCTTCGCTCTGGCGAACCGCGCCTCGGCCAGGCAGCCTAGACATGTCCAGCTCCGGAAGAATCCGGGGTCCGCACGCGTCTCCAGCGCCTGCCAGCGTTGCGCGAGTTTGGTGAAATCGCCGATGGGCGTGACGGATATGCGTTGCAATTCGCTGGATCGTATTGCTGACAGGTCAAGCAAAAGTAAGGCAAGTAGTTACTTTTTGAAAAGAAATCTGAAATCTTTGTTCCTGCGGAGCGGTCTCTGAGGACTTTTAGCCGCTGGAACTGCCTTTACGGAAAGCAAGCAAGGCCTTCTTTTTTGCAAAAAAGAAGCAAAAAACTGTTGTCCTCACGTTGCTTCAGCTTCTGTTCGCTCCTTGGAATGGCTGGCTGGTGCTGATCCGGGGTAGTGAACGTTTCTGACCGGCAGATACGTGGCACAGGTCTTTTGCTTGCCGTCCCGATCGTGCACAGCGGCTCCCATGTCGCTTGCCGATCTGCCATCCCTGCTGCTCGTCCCGCCTCTGAACTGTCTTGTCGCCGCCTGCGCCGGGGCTGCGCTGCGCCGGCGCCGTGCCGGGCGTGTCCTGCTCATCGCCGGTCTGGCCGGCCTGGTGCTGTTCTCTTTGCCGCTCGTATCGGGCCTGCTCATCTTCTCCCTCGAAGGCGATCTTCCCACGCAGCCGGATCCCGCCGATCCGCCGCAAGCCATCATCATACTCAGCGCGGACCTCACCCCCGTTGCGGTGCCCGGCGGTGTGGGGTTCACCGTCGGACGCCTGACCCTGGAACGCGAACGGGCAGGGGCGGCTCTGGCCAGGCGCGCGGGCCTGCCGATCCTGGTGTCCGGCGGCCGGATACGCGCGGGGGCGCCCAGCCTCGCCGCGCTCATGGCGCTGAGTCTGCACGCCGATTTCGGCCTCGTTCCGGAATGGCTGGAAGACAGGTCGCTCGACACCTGGGAGAACGCCGCGCGCTCGGCTGTCATCCTGCGCGCGGCGGGTATCGATAGCGCCTACCTCGTCACCAACGCCTGGCACATGCGCCGCGCGCTCATCGCGTTCCGGGCCGCGGGCTTCCGCGTCGTCGCGGCGCCCGCCATGCCGGACGTGCCGCCGAGACTGGCGTTGGCGAGTCTGCTGCCGCGTATCGCCGCCTGGCAGGAGAGCTACTGGGCGCTGCACGAGTGGATCGGTTGCGCTTGGTATGCGCTGTATGCCTGACCAGGCCATCAGCCTGTGCGAAGTGGCGTGCGTGGACGCGCTGCCGCCAGGAGCGCTGGCGCTGCTTGGGCAAGACGCTTTTTCCACGGTTGGCTGGTATCAGGCCACGCTGGCGACCGGTCTGCCCGACGGCGCGCGCGCTGCCTTCCAGGTGGCGGAGGCAGGCGGCCGCATCCTGGCGGTGCTTCCCATGCTACGCCGGTCTGGACGATTCGGCGCACTCGTCACGCCTTTTACCTGCCTTTGGCAGCCGCTTCTGGCGCCCGGTCTGACCGCTGCGGAGTTGCACGCGATCGGACGGGCACTCGCTCTTTCCTGGCGCCGCTACGGTGTCGTCCGGCTCGAAGCGATGCCTGCCGGCAGCCCAGCCCTCGAGGCGTTTTTCGCCGGCCTGCGCGGGGCCGGGCTGCGGCTGCTGGCCTTCGACCATTTCGGCAACTGGCACGAGAGCGTGGCCGGAGAGGGATGGGAGGCCTACCTTGCCGCCCGTCCACGCCGGCTTCGCACCGCCATCGCGCGCCAGACCAGGCGGTTGAGCCAGCAAGCCGGCTTCGCCTTTACGGTAGCGCGCGGCACGGCCGGCCTCGCCGAAGCGATCGCCGCCTATGAGGCCGTCTTTGCCGCGAGCTGGAAACAGCCCGAGCCGCGCCCCGCTTTCAACCCGGCCCTGATGCGTGCCTGTGCGCAGGACGGTACGTTGCGTCTGGGTCTCGTTTTCCTGGACGGCGAGCCGATAGCAGCGCAGTTGTGGGTGGTGCACCAACGCTGGGCCGGCGTTCTGAAACTCGCCTACCACGAGGCGCACAGGGCTTGGGCGCCGGGCAACGTGCTGACAGGCCTGATGATCCGCGCGTTGCTTGAACAGGAGCAGATCGCGGAGATCGATTTCGGCCGTGGCGACGACGAGTACAAGCAGCAATGGGCTGGCGAGCGGCGTCAGCGGCTTGGCATGCTGGTGGTCAATCCCTGGGCTATGGCGGGAGCTTTGCACGTGGCGCGGCATGTTGCGGGGCGGCTGAGGAAGCGAGGGCGTCTTTTCTGGAAGTAGGGCAAAAAGCCTTCTGTCGTGAAAACAGAAGGGAAAAACTGTGCTCCTACGCATTTCAGCTTGCGTGTTTTTTCCTAGAACCGCTTGACCATGAAGAACCGGCTATGCGGCGGCGGATAATCCTTGATCTCCCCCAAGACCACGTATCCGTGCC
>CAXTVW010000053.1:0-11989 GCA_964247675.1 uncultured Acetobacteraceae bacterium | reverse complement strand
CGGCTATGCGGCGGCGGATAATCCTTGATCTCCCCCAAGACCACGTATCCGTGCCGCTGATAGAACGGCCGCGCCTGGAATGAGAAGGTATCCAGCCAGGCGCCGATGCAGCCGCGCCGTGCCGCCTCTGCCTCGGCTTGTGCCAATAGTTCGGACCCCACGCCCTGCCGGCGCAGCGGCTCCGGCACGATCAGCATCGCCACGAACATCCAGTCCCAGTAGGTGTCCGCCCATAATCCGCCGGTGATTTGGCCGGTATGGTCGCGCACCAGAACGGCCAACGACCGGATCGGCTCCTCGCGGCCGATCGTTTTGTCGTTCCAGAGATCCAGCACGGACGCCAACGCTTCGCGGTCGGAACGAAGCGGGACGCGGCGCAGGTCTATGCTGTGCGTGGGCATGGTTGTTGTCGCCTGGAGGGAGCAAGCTTCTGAAGGCACCCGCGCGGGAAGGCGGGCTTGCTTCGGGTCAACCTCAAAGCGGCCCGACCCCATCCAAGTAGCCGTCGAGTTTCCCCAGCACGGCGGGCCAGGCGTAGCCGCGCACCATCGCGGCACGTGCGGCGGCGCCCAGATCGGCATGCGCCCCCTCCAGCACCGCGCACACGCATCGCGCGAACGCGTCCGCGCCGTCAGCCACCAGCAACTCCCGGCCGGCCTCCGCCCGCACGCCTTCGAACGCACCAGGCGAGGCGATGACCGGCCGGCCCATCGCCATGCCCTCCAGCACCTTGTTCTGTATGCCGCGCGCGATGCGCAACGGGCACACGATGACGGACGCATGCGCCACGTAGGGTCGCACGTCCGCCACCCGGCCGGTGACGAACACGCCGGGCAGGGCGGCCAACGCGCTGACCTCCGCCGTCGGGTTCGCGCCCACTGCCCAGAAGGTCACGCCAGGCATGCGCGGGCGCAGCAGCGGCATCACCTCGCGCGCAAACCAGATCGCCGCGTCCGCATTCGGCCAGTAGTCCATGTTGCCGGTAAAGACCACGCGCGGCGTCGGCCCGCTGAACGGCGAAACGTAGGTGTCTTCCGGCGAAAATCGCTGCAGGTCCACACCGTTCTCCAACGCCACGACGCGGCCGGCGGTCTCGGGCGCCAGCTCGGTGAAGCGGTCCGCCTCTGGCTGGGACACGAAGAGGGTCCGAGTGCAGGCCGCGGCACACGCCCGTTCATAGCCGAGCAGATTGCGCGCCTCCCGCGCCCAGACCAGCCGCATCGGGTACTTCGCGTCAACCGCGTAGTCCGCCCATTTCTCGGAATCGATGTCGATGGCGTCCAGGATCTTGCGGGGATGATCGAGGCCCACCGCATACGGCGCCATCGCTACCGAATAGATATACACCACATCGATGCGCTCGCGCGCCATCGTCGCATCCACCCAGCGTTGCAGCGCCGGCGCGTAGTAGAAGTCCGGCATCAGCGGCCGTCCCGGCCGCGCACGCAGCAGGGCGCGCAGCTTTTGCATGCGCCGGTCTATCCGGAATGCGCCTACGCTCGCGCAGACGCTCTGCATCTTCGCCACATGCGCCATGTCCGCCGGATCATCCACTACGCAGCCCAGGTGAATCCGGTAGTCGCGCGCGAGGTGCTCGATCAGGTGCCAGCCGCGAATCTTCTCGCCCTTGTTCAGGGGCCAGGGGATGCGGTGGCTTAGGAAGATCAGGTCTCGCTGTGCCAATTTGCCGTCCTAAGCGAAGGAAGAAAGGCCTTCTTTTTTGGAAGAAAGAAGCAAAAAACTTTTCACTCGGCTGTCGCGGACCTGACCCGATAGCCCCGGCAGGGGACAATTTTCAAAAAAGGACTGCTTGCTTCCCTGACCCCCTGTCCGCCGCCGGCCGGTTAAGGCACACAAACCACATGCAAAGCCGCCTTGCCACCCTGCGCCAATGCGTCCTACTCGCCGGTGGCCTGGCAAGCGGCGCCGAACCGCCAGGCCCTCTGGTCACCGTCGCCGGCCGCCCGTTCATCGCCTGGCTGATGCGCGAGATGCTCCGTTTCGGGGTGGATGATTTCCTCATCCTTGCAGGCGCGCTCGAGCCGGCGGTGCAGGCGGCCGTCCTGGCCGCTGGCGATGCGCTCCCAAAGCGCGTGACTGTCCGCTTCGCTTTGCACCCCGAAGACGCCGGCACTGGCGGCGCGCTGCATTACGCCGCATCCCAGCTGTCCGAACGGTTCCTGTTGTGCAACGGCGGCGCCCTGTTCGACTGTAACGTCGCGGCCGTGTGCGCCGCCTTCGCGGCAGACCCGGATGAGGTCCTCGCCCGCATGGTGGTCCGCGAAACGGCCGGCGGGGCGGTGACGCTCGAGGGCGACCACGTGACCGCGCTGGCGGCCGGCCGCGACACGCCGGGCCTGGCCGATGCCGGTATTTACGCCCTGGACCGGCGCATCATCGACCGTTTGACGGCAAGCTGTTCGTTCGAAGCCGACCTGTTGCCGTCTCTCGCGCAGGCCGGCGCCCTGCGCGCCACGCAGCTTCATGGCTGGTTCGCGGATGTCGCCGTCCCGGCCGACCTCGCCCACGCCCGACGCGAGCTCGCCGCCTGCATGGACCGGCCCGCGCTGTTTCTGGACCGCGACGGCGTGCTGAACCACGACCACGGCTATGTCGGCAGCCAGGACCGCTGGGAATGGGTGGACGGCGCGCGCGAGGCGGTGGCGGCCGCGACGTCGCACGGATGGCACGTGTTCATCGTCACCAACCAGGCCGGCATCGCGCGCGGGCTGTATGGCGAGCCGGAAGTGGGCGCGCTGCAGATGTGGGTGGCGGACGAATTGCGCCGCGCTGGCGGCACGCTGGATGATTGGCGCTTCTGCCCGTATCACACCGAAGGCAAGGTGGATGCCTACCGGCGCGACAGCGACTGGCGCAAGCCGGCGCCGGGGATGCTCAACGACCTGGTGCGCGCTTGGGAGCTGAACCCGCGGCACTGCGTGATGGTCGGCGATAAGGATACCGACGTGCAGGCGGGGATTTCCGCGGGAATGCGAAGCTTGCTGTTTCCTGGAGGAAATCTGGCCAGGTTCCTGAAAGATAACGGCGTGTTCTAGGATGTGCGGCCGCACCGTGTAACGGGTTCTCGACGCGGCCAAAGCGCGCATCCGCGCTGCCGCGCATGCACTCTTCGTTTTGAGTTGCGAGAATACCTCTTCCAGGCAAGCATCGGTGCGCATCAAGTCCGTTGGGGAGAGCGCATATGTTCCACATTGTCCAGCGCACGATAGTATTCAGCCTTGCTACGTTGCTACCAATACAGGCGTATGCTGCCTCATCGAACGATGAGAAAACCTTGCAGCCGTTGGCACTCAATGGGGCCATAGCTCCGGACGCGCGTCTTGTCGCTTTAGTGGGCAACGCCGCGGTCACCCGCTCCAAGGGCGTGGCTGCTTTCACCCACCCTTCGATGGCGCAATACTGCATCCAGCCAGTTGCCGCCATCAAAGTCGCGACGCTCGTTCCCAGCGTTTCCGTCGATTGGAGCACCTCGTCGGGCAACGGGCTGCTCGCCTTCTATCGCTCCTCCGGCAGTGGCTGCCCCACAAACAACATCAGTGTCGTCACCTACGCCTTCTTGGGTGGAGCCGATCCGGTGTTGTCTGACGCCGTAGGTTTCACGGTCGCAATCCCCTGACAACCAGCCGCTCGTTGCTCACGTGCCGTCAGACAGGCTCGGTATCCAAAGCGTATCCCGCCGCCCGCACCGTTCGCACGACATCCAGCTCCCCATCGCCATTGATGGATTTGCGTAGCCGCCTGATGTGCACGTCCACCGTGCGGGGCTCCACATGGATGTCAGGCCCCCACACCGAATCAAGCAGCTCCTCGCGGGAAAACACCCGCCTTGGATGCTGCATCAGGAACTCCAGCAGCCGGAACTCGGTCGGCCCAAGGTGCACCGCGCGATCGTTCCGCTGCACCCGGTGCGCCGCCAAATCCATGGCGATGTCGTGAAACACCAGCCGTCCTTTCGTGGGCACCGCGTTGATTCGGCGCAGCAGCGCCCGCATGCGCGCCAGAAGCGCATCCATGTTGAAAGGCTTGGTGATGTAATCATCCGCCCCGGTGTTCAGGCCGCGCACGGCGTCCTGGTCCTCGGTGCGCGCGGTGACCATGATCACCGGCAGGTCGCGCGTATTCGGCCGGCGACGTATCTGGCGGCAAACTTCGATGCCGGACATGACCGGCAGCATCCAGTCCAGCAGAACCAAGTCCGGCTGCTGCTCGGCGATGCGGGTCAGCGCTTCCTGCCCGTCGCCGGCTTCATCGACGCGGAAACCCTGCTTTTCCAGGTTGTAGCGCAGCATGGTGGCAAGCGCCGCCTCGTCTTCCACAACCAGGACAAGCGGCTTGGCCAGGCTCGTGGACGCATCCGACATCTGGCTCAGCCTTTCCTGTCGGCCGCGTCGTCATCCATGCGCGGCTCGCGCGGCCGGACGACCGCGTAATTCGCACTTTCGCCTTTTGGCCGCACGCCCGGCAGCGGCTCGCCGGTTGCGGCGAAATGCACCGTCTCGGCGATGTTTGTCGCATGATCGCCGATGCGTTCCAGGTTTTTCGCGATGAACAGGAGGTGCGTGCAGGGTGTGATCTGCCGCGGGTCTTCCATCATGTAGGTGACCAGTTCGCGGAAGATCGCGGTGTAGATGTCGTCCACCGCACCGTCCGATTGCCAGACCTGAATCGCTTTCTCGGCGTCCGCTTCACCCACCGCGTCCACGGTCAGCCGCAAACTCTCCTGCACCAGCCTGGCCATGTTGGCGAGCCCGCTCAACTTGAAGGACAGGTTGAACTGGCTGAGCACGATGCTGCGCTTGGCCACGTTGGCCGCGTAGTCGCCGATGCGCTCGAAATCGCTCGTCATCTTCAGCGCGGCCACGATCTGGCGCAGATCCTGTGCGACCGGTTGCCGCAGGGCGAGCAGCCGGATGACGAACGTTTCCACCTCGCGTTCCAGTGCATCGACCGCCGGGTCCTGCTCTACCGCGCGCGCGGCGGCGTCCACGTCCTGCTCCACTATGGCGATCGTGGCTGTGGCCAGCTGGGCCTCGACCAGGCCGCCCATTTCCACCAGCAGGTCTCGCAGGCGGTTGAGCTCCTGGGCGTAACTTTTTACGATATGCGAGGCCATTTCAGCCATCAGTCTGCCCTCCGGTCGCGTGTCATCAGCCGAACCGGCCGGTTACGTATTCCTGTGTCCGCCGCTGCTTCGGCGCGGTGAAGATGTCACCCGCGGCACCCACTTCGACCAGCTCGCCCAGGTAGAAAAACGCGACCTGGTCCGCGCAGCGCGCTGCCTGCTGCATGTTGTGCGTCACGATCGCGATGGTGAAATCGCGCTTCAGCTCGTCAATCAGCTCCTCGATCTTCAGCGTGCTTATCGGGTCCAGCGCGCTTGTCGGCTCGTCAAGAAGGATGATCTCCGGCCGGGTGGCGATTGTGCGCGCGATGCACAGGCGCTGTTGCTGGCCGCCGGACAATCCTGCCGCAGGGCTGTGCAACCGGTCTTTCACCTCCGTCCACAGCGCCGCACGCGTCAGCGACCATTCCACGCGCGTGGAAAGATCCTGGCGAGACAGCCGCTCGTGCAGTTTCACGCCGAATGCGATGTTCTCGAAAATGGTCATGGGAAACGGCGTGGGTTTCTGGAACACCATGCCGATGCGGCTGCGCAGCGCGTTGAGATCGATGTCCGGCGACAGGATGTTTGTCCCGTCCATCATCACTTCGCCGGTGGCGCGCTGGCCGGGATACAGGTCATACATCCGGTTAAGCACACGCAACAGGGTCGATTTTCCGCAGCCAGACGGGCCGATCATTCCTGTCACCTGCTGGTTTGGCAGGTCGAGTGCGATGGATTTCAGTGCCTGATTGGTGCCGTAGAAGAAATCCAGGTTGCGTATCGAGAGGCGCGCTGTTGCGGCGGTTGCGTTGGCCTGGCGGGAGCGCGACAGGTCGATCGTTTGTTCCATCTCAGGCGAACCAGGAAGAAAGAAAGGAAGCACTTCTTTTTTGGAAAAAAGAAGCAAAAAACTTTTTCTCCGCTGTCGCGGACTTACCGGTTAGTCGCCGACAGGGAGCAAAAGTTTTTTGCTTCTCTTTTTCAAAGAAGAAGTGCCTGCTTTCTTCCACTTACTGTCCCCTGCGCACAAGCAGCCGCGCTGCGATGTTGATCGCCAGCACACCCAATGTGATCAGCAACGCGCCCGTCCAGGCCAGTTGCACCCAATCGTCGAAGGCGGACGCCGCATACTGATAGATCGTCACCGGCAGGCTCGCCATCGCCGATCCTAGTCCGGAGTAGCCGGAATTGCCGAGCGAGGTGAACAGCAGAGGCGCGGTCTCGCCGGCAACGCGGGCCACCGCCAGCAACACGCCCGTCAGCAGCCCGTCCAACGCGGCGCGGTAGCAGACGAACACGATCGTCTTCCACCGCGGCGCGCCGAGCGCGATCGAGGCCTCCCGCAGGCTGACCGGTATTAGCCGCAACATGTCTTCCGTGGTGCGCACCACGATAGGGATCACCAGTATCGCGAGCGCCAGCGCGCCTGCTAATCCGGAAAACCCGCCCATCGGTGCCACGAGTATCTGGTAGATGAACAACCCGATGAGGATGGAGGGCGCCGACAGCAGGATGTCCGAGACGAAGCGGACCAGATTGCCGAGCGCGGAGCGGCCGGAATATTCTGCCAGATAGGTTCCCGTCAGCAGCCCGATCGGGGTGCCGATCAGCGTGCCGAGCCCGGTCTGGACCACGCTGCCGACGATGGCGTTGGCCAGCCCGCCATGCCCACCTGGCGACTTCGTAATCACGGTGAACACGTGCAGGCCCAATCCGGGCACGCCGAGGTAGAACAGCGTGACCAGTATGGAGGCCAGGAACGCCAGGGCTACCAGGGTCGCCAGCAGCGCGAACACGCGTGCCAACCGGTCTGCGTTCCGCCGCCGGCGCCCGCGCGTGAGAGCCACCTGCGCGTTGCGCGCGGGCATTTGCGTGCTGAAATGCATCATACGCGCACCCGCTGCACCAGTAGCGCGCGCGATATCGCCAATACGATGAACGATATGACGAACAGGATGAAACCGAGCGCCAGCAGCGAGGAGAGTTGCAGGCTGCCGGTCTCGGCCTCTGGAAACTCGAGTGCCACCAACGAGGCGATCGTGTTTCCGGGCGCGAACACGCTGGCGCTGATGCGGTTCGTATTGCCGATCACGAACGTCACCGCCATCGTCTCGCCCAAAGCGCGGCCCAGCCCGAGCATGATCCCGCCTACCACGCTGGCCCTGGTGTAGGGGAGCACGATGCGCCGCATCACCTCCCAGGGCGTGCAGCCCAAACCGTAGGCGGATTCCTTGAAGATCACCGGCACGGTCAGGAACACGTCACGCATCGTGGCCGCGATGAAAGGCGTGATCATGATCGCCAGCACCAGGGCCGCGATGAAGATGCTGCTGTCCCCAGGCGCCCCGCGAAACACAAAGGCCAATCCGGGCACATGCCCGAGCGTGGCGACCAGCCACGGCTTGATCGTGGCGCTGACGGCGGGCCCCAGCACGAAGAAGCCCCACATGCCGTAGATGATGGACGGCACGGCCGCCAGCAGTTCGACGGCGGTGCCGACCGGCCGCCGCAGCCAGGAGGGCGCCAGTTCGGTCAGGAAAAACGCGACGCCAAACGCCAGGGGCACCGCCATAAGCAGCGCCAGCACGGAGCTGACCACGGTGCCATAGACGGAGACCAGCGCGCCGAACTTCTCGGTGACGGGATTCCACAGCGAGGAGAACAGGAAGCCAGCCCCGAATGCGCGGAATGCCGGCAGGCCACCGTAGAACAGCAGCACGATGATGGTGCCGAGCAGCACGAGCACGAAAAGCCCGGCCGCATGCACGGCGAGCCAGAACGCCTTGTCGCCTGTCTGTGTCATGTATTGAACCGAAGAAAGAAAGGCCTTCTTTTTCGAAAAAAAGAAGCAAAAAACTTTCGTCTGGCTGTCGCGGACCTATACGATGGGCCGCCGACAGGGAGTAAAAGTTTTTTGCTTCTTTTTTTCAAAAAAGAAGGCCTTTCTTACTTCGCCAGAGCCTTCCAAGCCGCGCGAACCTGCGCCTTCACGCTGGCCGGCAAAGCCACATACTGCAGGCTTTTCGCAGTGGCGTCCCCGTTGGTGAACGCCCAGTCGAAGAACTTGATCACGGCAGCACCCTTGGCGGCGTCGGTCGGGTTTATCGGCACGAGCACGAATGTTGCCGACACGATCGGCCAGGAATTGGCGCCAGGCTGGTCGTTCAGGTCAACGGCGAAGTCCTTGGCACCGGCCCAGTCGGCATGGGCCGCCGCGGCGGCGAAGCTTGCCAGGCTGGGCGTTATGTAGGCGCCGTCGTGGTCGCGCAGTTGCGTCGTTGCCAGGTGGTTTTCCGGCGTTGCGTAGGCGCTTTCCACGTAGCCGATGCCACCCGGCGTGTTCTTCACCGCGCCCGCCACGCCGGCCGTGCCCTTGGCGCCGGTGCCCGCTGGCCAGCTCACCGCCTTTTCCGCGCCGACCTTGTCCTTGAAGTCCGGGCTGACCTTGGAGAGATAGCTGGTGAACACGTAGGTGGTGCCGGACCCGTCGGCCCGGTACACCGGCGCTATCGCCAGGCCAGGCAGTTTCACGCCGGGGTTCAGCTTGACGATCGCCGGATCGTTCCAGGTGGTGATCGTGCCCAGGTAGATGTTCGCGAGCGTGGGGCCGTCCAGCCGCAGGCGGCCGTCCGCCACGCCAGGCACGTTCACGGCGATATCGACCGCGCCCATCACGGCGGGAAACTGCAGCAGTTTGGCGGCGGCAAGCTTGTCGTGCGCCATCGGTGCATCGGACCCGCCGAAATCCACCGTGCGCTGCGTGACCATCTTCTGCCCGGCGCCCGAGCCGTTGCCCTGGTAATTGAGCGTGATGCCGGTGGCAGCCTTGGACGCATCGCCCCAGGCGCCGTAGATGGGTGCCGCGAATGTGGAGCCTGCGCCGGTTATGGATTGCGCGTGGGCGGCAGGGGCCGCGGCCAGCACGGCACAAGCGGCCGCGCCACGCAGCAAGGTCACGCAAGGGAAAACGGTGGACGTCATGGGCTGCTCCTGTCGGGCCGTGCGCAAGCGGCATCTTCCGGCTGTCCCGGAAGTTGGTGGCCGAAACCTAGTCGCGCGGCCAAGTCAGGACGATTGCAGTTTTGTGAAGCTTATGTGACAGCTTTGTAGTGCTGGTGGGCTTAGCGCGCGTACTGTGCGGAAGCGCCTGGCTGACAGAAACATCTGACGAGACTTGCCATTGCCGAAGCTTTTCCGTAGGAACCGCCACCGGCCAATGGGCGCGTAGCACAGCGGTAGTGCACTACCTTGACATGGTAGGGGTCACAGGTTCAATCCCTGTCGCGCCCACCAGCCCGGATGACGGAAAGCAAGCAGTCCTTTTTAAGAGAGGACCAACAAACTTTCATCACCCCGCATATGCTTCAGCCGGGTGCATCCTGGCCAACCCAAAGCGGCTGAGCAGGGGAGCAAACGTTTTTGCTTCTTTTTTTAAAAAGGAGGTCTTGCTTCCTTCCGCTCCCGCGCTGCGGCCGCCTGTGAGGATACCGCCGATCGACACCCCACCGGACCGCCTGGCAGACATCCCCGGCTGCTGCACGATACGCCAACCTTCCGCCGCTGCGGTGCCGCTGGTCTTCTCTTCCCCACATTCCGGCCGGGATTACGCGCCAGAGTTTCTCGCGGCGACCCGGCTGGACTCGCTTGCGCTACGCCGCAGCGAAGATTGCTACATCGAGGAAATTTTCGCCGCCGTGCCGGAGCATGGCGGCACCCTGATAGCCGCCACTTTCCCGCGCGCCTGGTGCGATGCCAACCGCGAGGCATGGGAGCTGGATCCCGCGATGTTCGCCGACACGCTGCCGCCCTGGGTCAACGCCGCGAGCCCCAGGGTCTCGGCTGGCCTGGGCACGCTGGCGCGCATCGTCTCCAGCGGCGAGGTTATCTATCGCGGCCTGCTGCGGTTTGAGGACGCGCAACGCCGGGTGGCGGTCTGCTGGCAACCCTATCATGACGCACTGGCCAAGGCGGTGGATGCCGCGCGGGAGCGGTTTGGTGCCTGCCTCCTGGTCGATTGCCACTCGATGCCGGCGCATGCCTGCTCGGACCGCCGGCCGGTTCCCGATATCGTTCTGGGCGATTCACACGGAGCATCCTGCGCCCCTGCCATTCTGCGCGCCGTCGAAGGTTTTCTCAGCGGGCGCGGCTACGCGGTTCGGCGAAACGACCCCTATGCCGGCGGCTACATCACCAGGCATTACGGCCGGCCGGCCGCTTACATGCACGCAATACAGGTGGAGATCGCGCGCGGCCTGTATATGGACGAGACCAGCCTTGCGCGCCGTCCCGGCTTCGCGACGGTGCAGGCGGATATGACCGCGCTGGCCGCGTTCCTCTCCGAGCGGGCGAGGGCGCTGATGCTAGCGGGCTAGATTTTGTCAGCCGCCGGACACGCGGCTGATATCAGATCCCGTTGGTCGCGGTGGAGAACATCGAGGTGAGCACGCCGCCGAACTTGGAAAAGATGGCGAGCAGCGACAGGCAGAGAAACGCGGCGACGATGCCGTATTCTACGGCGGTGATGCCACGCAGGTCGCCTCGCAGGAGGCTGTGCCGGCTTACCATGGCCGTCCCGCCTGCACCCAGATTTGCGTCAACCCACGCGCCTTTCACATTCATGACTGGCCAAACCGATTCAGCCATCGATAATCGTAACGACTATAAAACATAATTGCAGAGAATAGGCTACCATTCTCTTAAAAAAGAGCCGGACAGACACTCGGGGCAGAGATTCTGCCGCCTGCCAACAGGCAAAAAAAGAGGCGGTGCCTTGCGGCACCGCCAAGTTTAGGGAGGAAACGTCCAAGATGCGACGCGGCCGAAGCGGCGCCGCACTCATAAGGTATGCGGGCGGAACGCCGACTGCAAGCAGTTTTTTGCAATGCAGCATATTGCTTGGCGCTGAAGCCAGGGAACGCGCTTGCGAGGGTCCGGTGAGCTTAACGGCTGTGTAACCGGGCATGCTGCAAGGTGGCGCCATGCCTTTGCCCTGTCTCGCCTTGTTCTCCTGCCTTGCTGCGCTGTTGTGGCTGTGGCCGGCCTGCGGCGCCGACTTGGCGGCCGCTAGCCGCATTGCGCCGTCCTCGCAAAGCAGCCTCTGCCGTTCAGCAGCGACTGCGGCGGAATCGGGCTCGCACGTTCCGGATGCCTTCCTTCTGGCCATAGCCAAGGTCGAAAGCGGGCGACCGGATCCGGCTACAGGCGTCCTTGCCGCCTGGCCTTGGGCGGTGAATGCGGAAGGCAGCGGCAGCTTCTACGCGAGCAAGGCAGAGGCTGTCGCCGCAGTCCAAGCGTTGCAGGCCCGCGGCGTGCGCTCGATCGACGTCGGTTGCATGCAGGTCAACCTGCTGCAACACCCTGACGCTTTCGCCTCGCTGGAGCAGGCGTTCGATCCCACAGCCAATGCCACATACGCAGCTGGCTTCCTGGTGGCCCTGTTCCATCAGACCGGCAGCTGGCCGCTCGCAGCAGCCGCCTACCACTCGCAAACCCCTACGCTTGGCGCGCCGTACGAACGGCGGGTGCTGGCCGAATGGGCCACGCCGGACGCGCAAGCCGAACAAGCCCGGCCTAAGGGGCATCCGGCCAGGCCGGCTGCGGGCCGCGAAGAGACCGAAATGGCGGCGGCGCAGGTTCCGGTCACGCAGCACGGCGCCGCCCCCTGGTCGCCTATCGGCAAGGCGCCCGTCATGGGAGAGACGGCTTCACCTGGGTTACACGCTGGCGGCGCGACAGGCCGCTCGCTTGCAGCGTATCGCCAGCTTCCCGTCCGGCTGGCTATCCGCGTTCCGCATCCGGTTTTCTGATTCGCGCGGTCCACCGACGGCGTTGGGGAAGTAAGCAAGGCCTTCTTTTTTGAAAAAA
>CAXTVW010000052.1:0-20971 GCA_964247675.1 uncultured Acetobacteraceae bacterium | reverse complement strand
GCCACGGTCGCGGCGGCCGAGACGTTTAGGCTGTCCATGTTGCCTGGCATGGCCAGGCCGGCAAGCTCGTCGCAGGTGTCACGCGTGAGGCGGCGCAGGCCCGCGCCTTCGGCGCCGAGCACGAGGGCGACGCGGCGCTGGGCGAGGGCGTCGCCGCGCAGGCGGGCGCCTTCGGCGGCCAGGCCCACGGTCCACAGGCCGGCGGCTTTCAGGGCGACGAGGGTGCGGGCGAGGTTCACGGCGCGTATTAGGGGGATGGTCTCCAGCGCACCCGAGGCGGCCTTGGCGAGCGCGCCGGTCTCCTCCGGGGCGTGGCGGTCCTGCGCGATCACGCCGGCGACGCCGAAGGCCGCGGCGGAGCGGAGTATGGCGCCGACGTTGCGGGGGTCGGTGACCTGGTCCAGCACGAGCAGGGGGCCGGGGCGTTCGAGGATGTTGGCGAGCGCGGGCTGGGGCAGCGGGTCGGCGAGCAGGCCGATGCCCTGGTGCACGGCGTCACGGCCGAGCATCTGGTCCAGGCGGGCGCGTTCAATGCGCTCGGCGGGGACGGACCAGGGGGGTGGGAGGCGTTCGGCCAGGGCGCGTTCGGCTTCCTCGGTCAGGAGGAGGCGGCGGCAGCGGCGTTGCGGGTTGGCGAGGGCCGCGGCGACGGGGTGCAGGCCGTAGAGCCAGATGGTGCCGGCGGGGGCCTGGGCGCGGTGTTCGGTGTGGGTGGGGCGCTGCGGGCGCGGGCCGGCGGCGAGCGTTGGGCGCTTGCTTTGGGTGGGGGGTTTCATTGCTGGGGCTATGGCTTGTTGGGGGAGGGTAAGCAAGGAAAGCAAGCAGTTCTTTTTTGAAAAAAAGAACCAAAAAACTTTTGGTCCCTGTCGGCGGCTGCGGAAAGAGGTCGCCGACAGGGAGCAAAAGTCTTTTGCTTCTTTTCTTCAGAAAAGAAGGCCTTCCTTTCTCTTCGTTGACAAGGCGTGCCGCCCGGCATATCCGCGTGCCTCGCCGCACAGGCGGAGGGGTGCCCGAGTGGCTAAAGGGGGCGGACTGTAAATCCGCTGGCTTCGCCTACGTTGGTTCGAATCCAACCCCCTCCACCAACCTCCCTTGTATGGTCGTTGTCATGAGCACGATTGCACCGCATGCCTGGTTCGAGCCGAAGCTTGCGGCGCTGATGGCCGAGGCGGAGGCGGCCGGGATGGCGCGCGACGTGTCCGTGGCGGTGATTACCGACCTGGTGAACGGCAAGCTGGCCGCGGCGGTGCCGGCGCCGGAGGAGGCCAATCCGGATCAGGATCTGGGTGAGCCGGACTATATGGTCCCGCACGGGCAGGATACCGGGCTGGCTGATTCTGGCGAGGCGGTGTCCAATCCGCTGGATCATGCTGGCCGCCGCAACTGGGCGCTCTGACACACACGGCGCCGGATCGGGGGCCGGCTGCTGAGCGGTGATGATGAACGAGGGCGCGGTCACGGCGGCAGGTCTGGTGCGGCAGTTCGTCTCGCGTGTCAGGCTGCCGCGTGGTGATGTGCCGTTTTGTGCGGCGGCATGCCTGGCCAGCCTGCTGGTGGTGCTCGCAGCGGGCGAAATGGCGATGGTGGTGCCGCAAGGCTGGCTCGGCGGGACGCCGTGGCATCTGGCCCAGCTCCGTACGCATTTCGTCGACCGGTTCTTTCCCTTCGACGCGCTTTGGTATCAAGGCATCGCGGACGATTGGTATGTGTGGAATCCCTCCAGGCCGAACGTGCAGCAGGACGTGGCTTTCTTCCCGCTTTGGCCAGCTGTGCTGTGGCTGCTGGGCCGCCTGGGGACGGACAAAGTGGTTGCCGCTTGGCTTACCGTTTCGGTCGCCGCCGGGTTTGCCGTGGCCTCGGTCGCCGCGTTCCATCGCCTGGCTGACCGGGTGCTGCCACGCGGCGCCGCGCGTACGGCTACGCTGCTTCTGGCGCTCTCGCCGGCGGCAAACTTCCTTTGGCAATCCTACCCTACTGGCCTGATGAATTTGCTGATCGTGCTGGCCTTGCTGGCGCTTATGGACGGCAAGTTTCTGCGTGCGGCGGCGTTCAGCGGCATGGTGACGGCGGCCGGACCTTTGGGCCTGGGGACCGCGCTTACGGTCTGTGCCTGCGCATTTTTGCAAGCATTGCCGCGGGTCAGGCAGGGACATGCGGCGGCGCTGGCCCGCACGGTGGTTTGGCTGGTGCTGGTGGGCGTGGTCTCCGTCGGCGGCCTGGTGGTGTTCCTGGCGATCCAGCAGGCAAAGTTCGGCGATGCGTTCGCTTTCATGAAGGCGCAGGAAGCCTGGGCGAAGCAGCTCTCCTGGCCGGCGCGGCTGTTGCCGTTCGTGTCGCAAAGTCTGGTACTGCCGGATGTTGTGCAGGCGATGCTTTCGCTCAGACATGTGGGTAGTCCGCGATCACTCATCTGGCTGCATGGCGCCGTGCAGAAGAGCCTTTATCTTGCGCTGGAGGCGGCTGCGATCGTGGCGGTTGCCGCGTCCTTCCGGCTGCGTTGCCGGCCGGTGCTGCTCCAGGGTGCCTTCACCATGGCGCTCTTCATCTGGTTCCACAGCACCTCGCGTCCGGGCAACTCCACGCCGCGGCTGCTCTACTGCGTGATGGCGATTTTCCTGGGGACGGCATGGCTGCTGCGCGACAGGCCTTTGATGGCGCGGGCGGCGGTCGGTGCATCGGCCTGCCTGCTGGCAGGGGCAGCTTTCCTGACGGTGGCGGGCTACCAGGTGACGTGACGGGGTGCCGCAGGCCTAGCGTGCCTGCACCATGCAGAACCCCCAGGCCAAGCCTGCCTGCGCAAGGCTGGCGGCGGCGAGAAGGCGGGCCTGGCGTGGCGGGCAGGTGGTGCCAAGCAGCAGGCAGCCCACTACGAAGCATTCGGTGAAGGCACGCAGGTAGGCGATCGGGCCGATCCAGGGGCCGCTGGCCGAGAGCAGGGACATCAACGCGGCGGTAGCGCACCAGGACAGGGCCAGCGCTGCCGCGCCCGGCTTGCGCAAGGCTCGCGGAAGCCGGACGGCAACAAGCACGCAGAAGGCGAGCAAAGGCAGGGCGCTGATCAGCACGTAGGCGCGCTCGACGGCATCCTTGAACGGCGTGGCGGCCCATCTGCGCGCGCCCGTCAAGCAATCGTGCAGCATTGTCATCGCGCCCACGAAAGGCCACCCGAGATCGTGGGCGATGGCCTGTGCCTGCGGCGCCTCGTGCAACCGAAAGGCCAGGGTTTCCCGCCAGGCGGCGAACACGATCAGGGGCGCGGCGCAAGCGAGCAGCCAGGGCAGCGCAGGCCGCTCGCGGCGTGCCATCCAGACGGTCAGGATGGTGAAGGCGAGCAGGCCGAGCCAGGTGGCGAGTGTGGTCTCGCGCGCCAGCACCGCGCAGCTCGCCAGGAGGGCGAACAGGACGGGACGGCGGGCGAACCAGGCGGACAGCGCGGCGAGCAGGAACGCAGTGGCGGCGATCTCCGTCGTGTCGTGCAGGAGGGTGACGATGAAGCCGGGCCAGGCCACGATGGCGAACGGGATGGCGGCTGGCAAAGCAAGGCGGGCTGCGAGGCCGGCCGCAAGCCAGGCAATGGCGCCGATGCCCGCCAGGTTGACGGCCAGCATGGCCCAGGCGGTGAGGGCGGGCTGGCCCGCGGAGGCGAGCCAGGCAAGCAAGGGGTAGAGTATGCGCTGGGTGCGCTTGGCGGGATGGTCGAAGGTTATGCCGTCCACCGTGGGAGCCGTGGAGAGCGGGCTGCGTGCCAGGCGGTAGTAGAACTGGCCGTCATAGCCGTCCGAATTGGGTGTCACGCGCAAGGGAGGGCGGGTTTCGGCGGCCTCCACGTAGCGGGCGCCGGCTATGACGAACACTGACGGGTCGAAGTGGTGCAGGGCCAGCAGAGGTAGGCACGCGGCGAGGTACGCGCCGACGGCGCAGGCGGCGAAGCGGGCGCGGGCGGACGGCGCCAAACTTGGCTTGGCTTGTTCTTCGCTTCGTGGCATCGCCCCGCACCATGGCAGATTTCATCGCGGCGCACACAGGGCTGGACCCGGAGGACTGGGCGGCGACCCGCGCGCTGGGCCACCGGATGCTGGACGACATGATCGACTGGTTGGCCGCAGCGCGGGAGCGGCCGGTGTGGCAGCGGATGCCGGACGGCAAGCGGGCCGAGCTGCGGGCGCCGCTGCCGCGGGACGGCGTGGGGATGGAGGAGATCTACGCGGATTTCCAGCGGCTGGTGCTGCCGTATGGGGCGGCGAACGAGCATCCGCGCATGATGGGGTGGGTGAACGGCGGCGGGAATGCGGCGGGGATATTGGCCGAGCTGCTGACGGCGGTGTTCAACCCGAATTGTGCCGGGCGGGACCATGCGGGCATCGAAGTGGAGCGCCAGGTGGTGGCCTGGGCGGCCGAGATGGTGGGGATGCCGGCGGAGACCAGCGGGGTGCTGCTGGCCGGGTCGTCCATGGCGAACATGGTGGCGGTGCTGGTGGCGCGGCGGGCGGCGATGGGGCCAGCGGTGCGGACGGGCGGCGTGGGGGAGGCGCGGCTGGTGGCCTATGCGTCGGCGGCGGCGCATGGGTGCGTGCCGCGGGCGCTGGACATGGCGGGGATCGGCAGCGATGCGCTTCGGCTGGTGCCGACGGATGCGGCGCAGCGGATGGATGTGGGCGCGCTGCGGGCGGCGGTGGCGGCGGACCGCCAGGCGGGGTTGCGGCCGTTCCTGGTGGTGGGGAGCGCGGGGACAGTCGATTGCGGGGCGTTCGACGACCTGGCCGGGGTGGCGGATGTGGCGGCGGAGGCGGGGCTGTGGTTCCACGTGGACGGGGCGTTCGGGGCGACGGCGGCGCTTTCGGCGCAGTACCGGCCGTTGCTGGCGGGGATAGAGCGGGCGGACAGCCTGGCTTTCGATTTCCACAAATGGATGCAGGTGCCTTACGACGCAGGGTGCGTGCTGGTGCGCGATCCGGTGATGCATCTGGACACGTTTGCGCAAAACCTGGCGTACCTGACGTATGCTGAGCGAGGGTTGGCGGGCAATCCGCCCTGGCCGCGCGACCTGGGGCCGGATCTTTCGCGCGAGTTCCGGGCGCTGAAAGTCTGGATGACGTTGCGGGCCTATGGGGCGGACGGGTTGGGCCGCGTGGTGGAGAACGGCTGCGCGGTGGCGCGGTACTTGGCGGCGCGGGTGGCGCGCGAGCCGGCGCTGGAGCTGCTGGCGCCGGTGACGCTGAACATCGTGTGTTTCCGCGTGGTGGCGCTGAGCGACGCGGAAAACCGGGAGCTGGTGGCGGATCTGCAGGAGGCGGGGATTGCCGCGCCTTCGACCACGGTGATTGGTGGCAGGCTTGCGATACGGGCGGCGTTGTTCAACCATCGGACGATTGATGCGGATGCGGACGCGCTGGTGGATGGAGTTCTGCAGTTAGCGAAAAAGCAAGCAGCGGGTTTTCGTTCGGACATTGCGCGCCGTTGATGCAGCCGGGGAGCAAAAGTTTTTTGCTTCTTTTTTTCAAAAAAGAAGGCCTTCCTTCCTTGGAGTTTACGCAATTGAAACGCACACTTCTGCTGACCACGCTGCTTGCCACGCCGGCGTTTGCCGATCAGCCGCAGCCGCAGCCATTGCCGTATCCGCCAGCGATACCGGCGCCGCAGGATGTGGCGTATCCCGGGACCATTCAGCTCAGCGTGGATGTGACGGACCTGGCGCGGCATGTGGTGAGCGTGCACGAGGTAATACCGGTGCAGCATGGCGGCGACGTGGTGCTGCTGTATCCGGAGTGGGTGCCCGGCGATCATGGGCCGACGGGGCCGCTGGCGGCAGTGGCGGGGCTGGACTTCAAGGCTGGCGGGCAGAGCCTGACCTGGGCGCGCGATACGGTGAACGTGCATGCGTTCCATGTGCAGGTGCCGCAGGGTGCGGGTTCTATCGACGTGCATTTCCAGTATCTGTCGCCGCCGACCCAGAAGGAGGGGCGGGTGGAGATGACGCCGGATATGGTGGATCTCGCCTGGAACGAACTGGCGCTTTATCCGGCGGGCGTGTTCACGCGCGATGTTGCGGTGAGCCCGACCATCATCCTGCCGAAGGGCTGGCATTATGCGACGGCACTGGACACCCGGGCGGCCGGCGACGGGAACGCGCAGTTCGAGACGGTGCCGTTCAACACGCTGGTCGATTCACCGTTTTATGCGGGGCGGTATTCGGCGCGCATCGACCTGGCGCCCGGCGACAAGGTTCCGGTGCATCTGAACGTGTTTGCCGACAAGCCGCAGGATCTGGTGATGACGCCGGAGCAGTTGGCGAAGCACCGCGCGTTGGTGGCGCAGGCCAAGCTGCTTTATGGCGCGCAGCATTACGGGCACTACGATTTCCTGTTCGCGCTCAGCGGCCAGTTGGGCGGGATCGGGCTGGAGCATCACCAGTCCAGCGAAGACGGTGTGGACCGCGACTATTTTTCCGACTGGGACAAGACGACGGCGGACCGCGACCTGCTGCCGCATGAGTACACGCATTCCTGGAACGGCAAGTTCCGGCGGCCGGCGGATCTGTGGGCGCCGAACTTCAACGTGCCAGAGCGGGACAGCCTTTTGTGGGTCTATGAGGGGCAGACGCAGTTCTGGGGACAGGTTCTGGCGGCGCGTTCCGGGCTTTGGAGCAAGGAGGAGGCGCTGGATGCGATCGCGCTGGATGCGGACGAGATGGTGCGCGAGGTGGGGCGCGCGTGGCGGCCGCTGGAGGACACCACGAACGACCCGATCATCAACGAGCGGCGGCCGCAATCCTGGCATAGCTGGGAGCGGCAGGAGGATTACTACACCGAAGGGCTGCTGATCTGGCTGGATGCGGACACGCTGATACGGCAGACGACTCATGGGCAGAAGTCGCTGGGCGATTTCGCGCATGCGTTCTTCGGCATAGAGGATGGGAGTTTCGTGACGCATCCCTACAAGTTCGAGGATGTGGTGGCGGCGCTGAACGGCGTGATGCCGTATGACTGGGCGGGGTTCCTGCGCACGCGGCTGGACCGGCGGGGCGGGACGGCGCCGCTGGATGGCATCACGCGTGGCGGCTATAAGCTGGTGTACAACGACACGCGGTCGGACTTCCTGAAGAGTGCGGAGAGCCGGCGGAACGCGCATGATTTCAGCGATTCGGTCGGGCTGATCGTCGGCAAGGGCGGCACGATCGGCAGCGTGATCTGGGACTCGGCGGCGTACAAGGCCGGGCTGGTGAAGGGCGGGAAGGTATTGGCGCTCGATGGACTGGCGTATGACGAGGACAATACTTTTTCGGACGCGATAAAGCTGGCGCATACGGATCACAAGCCGATCGAGGTGCTGGTGCAGGACGATCTGCATTTCCGCATGGTGCAGATCCCGTATTTCGATGGGCTGCGGTATCCGCATCTGGAGCGGGTGGCTGGGACGCCGGCGCTGCTGGATGATCTGTTGACGCCTCTGAAGTAAGGAAAGAAAGGCCTTCTTTTTTGAAAAAAAGAAGCAAAGAACTTCTGCTCCCTGACGGCGGGCGTTTCCGCACCCGCCGACAGGGAGCAAAAGTTTTTTGGTTCTTTTTTTCAAAAAAGAACTGCTTGCTTGCCTGAGATGATTATCTCCCCGTGCCTAAAGCTGTGCCAGATGGACCCGCAGACGGAGCAATGCGCCGGCTGCCGGCGGACGCTGGCCGAAATTGCCGCGTGGGGCAGCATGAGCGATGCCGAGCGGCAGGTGGTGATGGAAGACCTGCCGCGGCGGACCGCCTAGGATGTTTCCGGCGGTGACGGGCGCGGTTCCCGTCGACAGCATCGCGCATGTCATTCAGGTGGCGTTGACGCCGGTTTTCCTGCTGTCGGGCATTGGGACGTTGCTGAACGTGTTCAACACGCGGCTGGCGCGGGTGTCCGATCATGCGGAGCACGCCAGCACGCTGCTGAAGACGTGCGAGGATGCGGAGGCGGCGGTGTTGCGGGCGCATCTGCGGCGGTTGCGGCGGCGGACGGTGGCGCTGGACGTGGCGATTGCGCTGGCGGCACTGGGCGGTGCGGCGACGTGCGGCGCGGCGTTCGTGCTGTTTGTCGGCGTGTTGCGCGACAGTGCGACGTCGGCGGTGCTGTTCGGGCTGTTCGGGGCGTCGCTGGGGTGCACGGTCGGGTCATTGGCGGCGTTCATAGGCGACAGTCTGCTGGCCTGGCACGGGCTGCAGCGTGAGGGAAACTTGCCGCATACGCGTGTGTGATGGTTGGGGCGGCATCCTGTGCCGCGCCGCGCGGGGTGCATGGACGGCGTTGCTGCGGGCTTTAACGCCGCTTTTACGCAGGCGCGGTAATACTTGTTGCAGGCGGCCCTGGTGCAAGTTGGTCATTGATGAATGCTTTTCGCAGTTACTCAATCCAGAATGCCGCAGAGCAGAGCAGGGCCTGCTTTGATCCGAACGCGCTGGTCGCCAACGACAAAGCGGCGATGTTGTATGATAACGGCCGGGGCGGCCTGACACTCACCGCCCTCGTTGCCGCATCCCTGGTCTGGATGGTGAACCGGCCGGAATGTTTGCGCGGGCTGCTGGCGTGGCTGGCCGCGGTCATCGTCGTCGTTGCCGGCCGAAGCCTGGACGTGCTGATCCTGCATCCCTCGCGTCGGCGCAGCGGGATGAACGGGCGGCGCGAGATCGCACGGTTCGCGGCTGGCGTTCTGGCTTCCGGCCTGTTGTGGGCCGTCTTCCCGGTGCTGTTTTTCGAGCACATCGACGGGGCCGGCCGGGCGGCTTGCTCCGTTATCCTGTCGGCCATGGCTGGCGGCAGCGCCATGGTCCTCGGGCCGTCGCTGCCGCTGGTGATCACGTATTGCGTGCTGGAGCTGGCGCCTGCTTCGGTGATGTACCTGCTGATTCCCGGGCGCGAGAACCTGTTCCTTGCCGTGCTCGGGTTTGCGATGCTGGCCGCGATGATCGTCTCGGCGCGTATCGCGAACCGCAGCGTGATCGACGCGCTGCGGCTGAACCGGGCGAACCAGGCGCTGGTGGCGGAGACGGAGGAGCACAGGCAGCAGGCCGAAGCGACGAACCGGGATCTGCAACTGGCGCAGATCGCCTTGAACGACGCGAACGATTCCCTGGAACGGCGCATCGAGGCGCGCACAGCGGACCTTGCGCGGGAGATGGCGGAGCGGCAGCGTTACGCCGAGGCGCTCGCCTGCCTGGCGTCCACGGACTCGCTGACCGGGCTTTGCAACCGGGCGACGTTCGCGCAGCGTTTGGCATGCATGCTGGCCGATGCGGAGAGGCATGCCGGGCTACTGGCCGTGCTGTTTCTGGACCTCGATAATTTCAAGCAGGTCAATGACGTGCGCGGGCACGCGACGGGAGACCAGGTTCTGCAGACGACCGCGCGGCTGCTGCGGGAAGCGGCCGGACCGCTGGTGGAGATCGCGCGCTGGGGCGGTGACGAGTTCGTCATGGCGATGCCGGTGGCGGGCGGTGCTGCCGACGCGATGCTGCTGGGGATGAAGCTGCGCCAGACCCTCGAGGCGCCGTTCAGCGCGGGGCTGGAGAAAGTGCGCGTGGACGTGACGATCGGGATATCGGTGTTTCCGTGGGACGGGCGTACGCAGGACGAGCTGATACGCGCCGCGGACGTGGCGATGTACGAGGGCAAGAATGGCGGCAAGGGGCGGGTAAACGTATTCGATCCAGCTTTGGCCAGGAATGTCGCGGAACGGCACATGCTGGAGCAGGCGCTGCGCGGCGCCATCGAGCGGGCGGAGCTGTCGCTCGTCTATCAGCCGATCCTGTCCGCGCGCACCGGAAGCTGCGAGGCATTCGAGGCGCTGCTGCGTTGGGAGCGCTATGGTTACGGCGCGGTAAGCCCGGTGCAGTTCATCCCGATAGCGGAGCAGTCCGGCCAGATCGGCAAGATCGGCCGATGGGTGTTGCGGGAAGCCTGCCTGGCCGCCGCGGGCTGGGACAGCCTGCAGGCCGTGACGGTGAACGTGTCGGTGGCGCAGGTGTTGTCGGGTACCTTGATAGACGACGTGGAGACGGCCCTGGCACTGGCGAACCTGCCGGCGGACCGGCTGCAACTGGAGATCACGGAGAGCATGTTCGTGAGCGACCACGTTCGCGTGGCGCCGGTGTTCGAGCAATTGCGCGAGCAGGGGATCAAGATCCTGCTGGATGATTTCGGCACCGGGTTTTCGTCGCTGGCGTATCTGGCGAAGCTGCCGCTCGACGTGATCAAGATCGACCAGAGCTTCGTGCGTACCGCGGACAACGACGGATACGCGGTTGTCGGCGCGATACTTTCGATCGCGCAGGCGCTCGGGCTGCAGGTGACGGCGGAGGGCGTGGAGACGCAGTCCCAGCGGGAGCGGCTTACGATGCTGGGCGTGGACCGGTTGCAGGGTTACCTGCTCGGGCGGCCGATGAGCCGGGACCTGGTGCCGGGTTGGCTGGCGCCTTCCGTGGAAACTGAACGTTCAAGGAAGCAAGCAGTCCTTTTTTGAAAAAAAGGACCAAAAAACTTTTGCTCCCTGTCGGCGGGTGCTGGAGCGGCCGCCGACAGGGGGGAAGTTTTTTTGCTTCTTTCAAAAAAGAAGCTTTGCTTCAGTCAATCATCCAGCTTGGCGTGTTCACCGGACGCACCTAGACGCCAGTATCCGGCAGCGCGCACCTGCTCACGCGGTAGGCCTTCTTCCTCGATCATGTAGCGGCGCAGGCGGCGAGCGGTCTCCACCTCGGCGGCGATCCAGGCGTAGGTGTCGCCCTCGGGTAGTTGCAGGTCGCGCAGCGCCGCGTCGAGCAGGGTGGTGGTGCCGGCTCGCATTCCGTCCCGGTGCAGCCAAGTGATGACGGCGTTGGCGGCGGTTGGCAGGTGGTGCTCTTCGCCCGCGTCGGCGACTTCCAGGAAGACAAAGGCACGGATCCCGGGGGGCAGCTCTTCTAGGTGGCGGGAGATGGCGGGGACCGCGGTCTCGTCACCGGCGAGCAGGTAGGTGTCATAGTCGTCGGGCGTGAGGGTGGAGGCGCGCGGGCCGCCTATGGCCATGGTTTGGCCGGGTTCAGCGTTGGCGGCCCAGGTAGCGGCGGGGCCGTCGCCGTGCAGGACGAAGTCTATCGTAAGCTCGCGGGTTTGCGGGTTGAAACGGCGGGGGGTGTAGTCACGCATTTCCGGGCGGATGGCACCCTCCGGGTAGGTTGGCGTGCCGTTCTGCAGCGTGGGCAAAGTGGGTTCGGCCTGGCCGGGCGCTGCGAAGAAGAGCTTCACGTGGTCGCCGGCGCCGGCGGTGGTGAAGTCGTCGAGTTCGGGGCCGGTGAAGGTGATGCGGCGCATGCGTGAGGTGAGCTGCGCCACGCTGGCGACCTGCGCATGGCGCAGCTTGGCCTGGAAGCGTACGCGGACGGGGTTTCGGGTCATGTGTGTCATCGGCGAGGCTCCTGTGTCTGAGGCTGTCAGGCCTGGCGGCCGAGGATCTCGGCGGCGGCGCGGTCCAGGATCTGGGTGACGCGGCGGGCTTCTTCCGGGCTGCAGCCATGCTTGCGCATGATGGCGTGTTTGAGGGCGTGCTTGGCGCGGTGCAGGTCATCGGCGGCGCGGGGGTCGGCCGCATCGAGGCCCGCGAAGGCTTCGCGCACGCCGGCCATGCGCTCGCCTATGCGTTTCAGCGTGTCGAGGATCTGGTTGGCCTGGTCGCGGTTGGCTGCGAGCTGGGCGCGGCCGGCATCGGTCAGGGTGTAGAGTTTGCGGTTGCCGTCCTGGCTGACTTCGGCGTGGCCGATCTCCTCGAGATAGGTCAGCGCCGGGTAGATCATGCCCGGGCTGGGTGCGTAGAAGCCGGCCGAGCGCTCTTCGAGCAGTCGGATAAGCTCGTAGCCGTGGGCGGGGCGTTCGGCGAGGAGGGCGAGGAGGAGGAGCTGGAGGTCGGCGGCGGTGAGCTTGCGGGCGCCTGGCATGCCGTCATCACCCATGAAACCGCGGCCGAAGCCGCCTGGGCCCGGGCCGTGGCGGCCGTGGCGGCGGCCTATGGCGTGCAAAGCGTGGTGGAAGCGCATTAAGCAATCCTATCTGTAAACATGTCTTACGATATGTCTTTCGAGAGTTGGGCGTCAAGCGGAAAGGCGGAAGACTTTTGCCGCTGCGCCGTGCGACAGAGGGACGTGTCGTCGCGGATCAGAAATGCCTGTCAGTGCCCCAAGGGTCTTCCTCCACATCGGCCGCAACAAGGTCGGCTCGACGACCCTGCAGAATCACTTCGCAAGCGAGGCCGGCCGTCTGCGGCAGGCTGGTTTCGATTACGTGCTGCTGTTCGGCCAGTCCGGGCCCGCGGACGGGTCGCTGCAGGGCTTCGCCAACCACCGCGACGTCGCGATATTCGCACGCGGCCGGGCCGGGCGGTCGGTGCTGGTCTCCCATGAGGGCCTGTGCTGCTTTTCGGCCGAGCTCACACGCGTCATGGCGGAGGAGTTCGCAGACCTGGACACGCAGGTTCTGTTCTACGTCCGGCCGTACGGCGAATGGATCGTGTCGTCGTATAGTTTCGACGTTCGCACCGGGTATAACGCAAAGGGGTTCGACGATTACCTGGCGGGCGTCGAGGGTGACGTCAGTTTCTGGCCCATGCTGGACATCTGGGGGCGGACGCTGGGCTGGGACAGGATACGCGTCCGCTCGCTCCACCCGGCAGACCTGCAAGGCCGCGACCTGGTGGCCGATTGCCTGTCCGCCCTGGGGCTTGCCGGCGCGCCGGGGCCGCACGCCGGACGGGCGAACGTGTCGCCGAGCTGGTGGGTGGTCGAGATGCTCCGGCTGGTGGCATGCGGCGGGTCCGGGTCCGGATGGAGCCAGGGCAGCCTTGCCGTCGCGGAGGAGCTGCACCGCCTGACGGACCGCGCGGCGGAAAGCGCCGGCCTGCGCTGCCCGGCTGGCCGATACCTGAGCTGTGCCCAGGCTGCGCGGCTGTCAGCGCTTTACAATCGCGACCTGGCGTTGCTTGCCGAAAGGACGGGTACGCGGTTGCAAGCTGATCGGGGTGTCTGCCCGGAGGAACGGCGGTTCGTGCCGGCTGCGGAGCATTTGCCCGGAAGTGTTCTTCGGCTGATACGCGAGCTGGCTTTGCGGGCGGAGAACGCGCGTCTGCATCCTGAGGCGGCGGCTTTTGTCGGCTCGGAGGTGTTCCGGCGGCTGGTTGCGGGTTGAGTGGAAACGCGTGGCTATTGGCTTGCAATATTCTGAGGTTGGCTTGGTCCCGGCGCTATCGCGTCCGCCGGTGTGCCGCAGGCGTGGCAGAACCGGGCAAAGGCGCTCTTGCGGGCCGTGCAGGCGCCGCAATGGTCGAACACGCCGATGCCGCAATGCGGGCAGAAATCGTTCGCCGTGTTCTGCAGGTCGATCGGCCTTTCGCAGCCGGGACATACGGTTTTCGCGAGCCGGGTCAAAGCCGTGTCGTAGTCCAGTTCTTCGCGGCGTATCTGGTCCGGCAATTGTTCGGCGGCTCTCTGCCGGGCGATGTAGCGGTTGAGCGACACGATGGTGTAGCGGCCGACGAGGACGGTGATGAGCAGGCCCACTCCGTAATGAACGTAGCCGCCGTAGCTCGGCAGATAGGGCACGAGTTCGACGAAGAAGGTGAACAGCGCGAAGAGGATGAAGCCCCAGACGAAGGGCCACCATGTCGATTGGCGCTTGCGCGCGAACAGCCATCCGGCGATGCCGAGCAGTGGCAGCGTGAGGGCGAGCCGGTAGCCGAAGACGCGGAGTTCCGCGCGGCTGTTGGCGGCGAGGAGGCGGCTTTCAGCGCCCGTTTCGAGGGTGTCGAGCCTGGCTTCGGCTGCGTTCTGTGCCTGTTGCGCGTCCAGCACCGCCTGGCTTTGCGCGTCTGCCGTATGCTGCGCGGCGATGCGGGCGGCGTTGAGGGCGTCCAGCGCCTGTGTGCGGGCGATCAGGTCCCGGTCCTGGCTTGGCAGATTGGTGGCCTTGCGGGTCTCCAGCCAACTGCCGAACGCCTCCTTGGCGGTGGTGTAGGATTGCTGCGCGGCCTGGAGCTTCAGGGCGGTCTGTTCGCCGGCGCTGGTGGCGTCTTCCTGGGCGCGCTTGGCCCGGTCGATCGCCTGGCGGAGCGGCTGTGCCGCGGCCTGGTCCAGGAAGTCATCCCGCTCGGCCTGGCGTTCGACATGGGGCAGATCGCCCACCACGATGCTGCCCAGGCCGATGAGGCAGAAGGCGAACACGAGCGCCACGAGCCAGAGGCCTCGGTTGAACCATCGTTCGGAGAGGCGGAGCGACTTGCGCATGAGGTGAGTTTCCGGCGTGAGGAAGAAAGCAAGGCCTTCTTTTTCGAGAAAAAGAAGCAAAAAGCTTTTGCTGGCGCTGTCGCGGAACGCTGAAACGAAACGAACCTAAAACAGATAAAAGTTTTTTGCTTCTTTTTTCCAAAAAAGAAGGCCTTGCTTGCTTCTACTGCTTCAGCCGCACCGCCCCCGCCTGCACCACCACGATTCGGTCCGGTCCGCCGCCTTGCAGGACCACGGCCATGTGGTCGCCGAGTGCGGTGACGCCAGCGATGTGGGTGCCGGCCGGCTCGTCCAGGGTGACGGTGACCTTGGGCGTGTGCGGCGCCATGCGGCCTATGATGGTGACGGCGACGACGGCGACGCCGGCCACGATCAGCACGCCCATTCCTACGACCAGAGCCATCATCGCGCGCATTGTTCTCCCGAACTCCCTATGTGTCGGGCACCATGCCCGAAATCTTCCGCCTGATCGCCCCGCCTGAAGCCGCCGGACAACGGGCGGACCGTTATCTTGCCGAGGCTATTGGCACGTTGTCGCGGTCCAGGGTGAAATCGCTGATCGAGGCGGGGCGGGCGACGCGGGACGGGACGGTGTTCACGGCACCGGCCGATCCGGTGCGGGCGGGGGGCGCGTATGAGCTGACGCCGCCGGCGGTGGTGGACGCAGTGCCGCAGGCGCAGGCGATCCCGTTCACTATTCTGCACGAGGACCGGCATCTGATCGTGCTGGACAAGCCGGCGGGGCTGGTGGTGCATCCGGCGCCCGGGCACGAGGACGGCACGCTGGTGAACGCGCTGCTCGCGCATTGCGGGGACAGCCTGCCGGGGATCGGCGGGGAGCGGCGGCCGGGGATCGTGCACCGGCTGGACCGGGACACGTCCGGCGTGATGGTGGTTGCCAAGACGGAGCAGGCGCTGGCGGCACTGTCGGCGAAGTTCGCGGCGCGCGACATCGAGCGGGCGTATGTGGCGCTGGTGTGGGGGCTGCCGGCGCCGGCCACCGGCGCGATCGAGGCGGCGATCGGGCGGGACCCGCGGGACAGGAAGCGGATGGCGCTGGTGACGCGAGGGGGCAAGCCGGCACTGACGCGGTATCGCACCACGGCGGTGTATCATGCGGCGGCGAGCCTGCTGGAGTGCCACCTGGCGACAGGGCGGACGCACCAGATCAGGGTGCATCTGGCCTCGGCCGGGCATCCGGTGGTGGGCGATCCGGTGTATCTGCGGCGGATACCGGCGGTCAGCCGGGGGGTGCCGGAGCCGGCGCGCGGGCGGTTGCTCGACTTCCCGCGGCAGGCGCTGCATGCGGCGGTGCTGGGTTTCCGGCATCCGGCGACCGGGCACGAGATGCGGTTCGAGACGCCTTTGCCGGCGGATTTTAGCGGGTTGTTAGGGATGCTCTCTGAAAGTTAACTGCGTTCACTTGCGCGTGACAAACGTTTCATAAACCTTGCTAGTGTTTGACAGGACCTGCGGGGTCCTGTATCAGAATAGCTGTCGGTGCAGCGGGCGTGTTGCACCTTCGTCCGCGGCGCGGGGTTGCCTTTTTCAGGGATCCGGCTGGTCCGCGCGATAACGTCCTCGCGCTCCACAGGGTGTTACCCGAAACCGTATGCCGTGCTGCGCCGTAATGGGCAGTAACCGGATGCCGTCGCCGGGTGAGAAGGAGCCGTTTTATGGCTGCAGCTTTTGTAAATGTTGCCCCTGAAGGCAACCTCTCCCGCTATCTGCAGGAGATACGCAAGTTTCCGATGCTCACGCCTGAGGAGGAGCTGTCGCTCTCCCATGCGTGGCGCGACAAGGAAGACATGAAGGCCGCCCACAAGCTGGTGACCTCGCATCTTCGTCTGGTGGCCAAGATCGCCATGGGCTACCGCGGATATGGCTTGCCGGTGGGCGAGCTGATCAGCGAGGGCAATGTCGGCATGATGCAGGCCGTTAAGCGCTTCGATCCGGATCGGGGCTTCCGCCTGGCGACCTACGCGATGTGGTGGATACGCGCGGCCATCCAGGAATACATCCTGCATAGCTGGTCCCTGGTGAAAATGGGCACGACCGCGGCGCAGAAGAAGCTGTTCTTCAACCTGCGCCGGCTGAAGGGCCAGATGCAGGCGATCGAAGACGGCGATCTGCGTCCGGAGCACGTGTCCAAGATCGCCACCACGCTGGGTGTACCGGAGCAGGACGTAGTCAGCATGAACCGTCGCCTGGCGGCGCCGGACCACAGCCTGAACGCGCCGGTTCGCGCCGATAGCGAGGGCGAGTGGCAGGACTGGCTGGTCGATGAGGGCGAGAGCCAGGAGAGTGAGCTTGCCGAGCGCGAGGAGCTTTCGGGACGCAAGGCGTTGCTGGGTGGTGCGCTGACGTCGCTGAACGATCGGGAGCGCCACATCCTCATCGAGCGGCGGCTGAAGGACAACCCGACGACGCTCGAGGAGCTTTCGCAGCAGTACAACATCAGCCGCGAGCGCGTGCGGCAGATCGAGGTGCGGGCGTTCGAGAAGCTACAGAAGGCGATGCGCATGCAGGTTGCCGAGCGCCGGATGGCTCAGGCGGCCTAAGGCAAGCCACGCCAAGCAGTGTGTCTAAGGAAAAGAAGCAAAAAACTTTTGGTTCCTGGTAGCGAACGCTGATGCGTTCGCCGACAGGGAGCAAAAGTTTTTTGCTTCTTTTTTTCAAAAAAGAAGGCCTTGCTTGCTTTCCGGAATTAGGGCCGCCGAATGTCAGCTCTCGGCCGGCAGGTCCCATTCTTCCCGCGTGCGGGTTAGCTCATTCTGCAGGATGCGGGCGCGGGCGGCTTCGCTGGCTTCCCACGCGGTACGCAGGATGACGGGGACGACCTGACAGAGCGCCCAGGCGCAGGCGCCGGCGCCCCAGGCGGTAACGAGGGTGAGCGGGTTCGAGAGGGCGTCCAGCGCCGCATCCATGCTGTCTCCCTGCATCCAGAGGTGCCAGAGCGGTGAAAGCGTGGCCGCGGCGCAGCAGAGGGCGACGGCGCGGGTGGCGCTGCCGGTGGCACCTTTTTCGCCGAGGGCGCAGGCGATGGCGGGGGCGAGCAGGGTTGCCAGGACGAGGCCTGTTGGCGCGGCGAAGGTGAGGAGGGCGCCGCAGGCCAGGCCCTGGATCCAGATGACGGATCCCTTCGCGGCCGGGGCGGCGGGTTTGACGGCGGCGTCCATCAATGGACGGCCAGCGCCACGGCGGCGCCCAGGCTGGCGAGCAGGCCGGCGCCGGTGACGAGTTCGTGGCCGAGGAGCTGGGCGGAGCGGTGGCGCATGGGGGCGTCTTCGGTGATCCGGGCCAGGGCGGCTTCCAGCGACGCTATGCGGGCGGCGGCCTGTTCGGCGCCTTTGCGGTCTGCGACGCGGGCGGGTTCGTCGTCCAGCAGTTCGGCCATGCGGCCGATCTGGCCGTCAGCGGCGGCCTGGCGCAGGTTCTCCTGCAGGGCGGCGCGGGTGCGCTGGCTGCGCCAGTCCGATACGCCGGCCAGGCCGGAGGAGATGAGCCAGCCGGCCAGGCCGGGCAAGCGGCCCGGGTTCAGGCGATTCTGCAGGCGGGCGAACAGGCGCAGGACGGACAGGCGTTCGGAGTCGCCGGCAAAGCTGGCGAGGTGGGGCAGGTCGCCGGCCAGGGTTGTATCCACGCGGGAGACGAGGAAGGCGGCGATGTGGCCATCGATCGGCGGGCGGTTGCGGTCGGCGGTGGCGGACGCGGCGTCCAGAGCGGGCAGCAGTTCGGGGGCGCGTATCACCATGTGGCCGGACAGCAGGGGGGAGGCGCAGGCGAGCAGGGGGTTCATGCCGTAGGAGAGGCGGCGGACACCGCCGGCGGGGCCGCGTGCGGCCAGCCAGGTACGCCACTCGCGCTGCTCCTCGCGCAGGCCGGGGTTGTCCTGGCGGCGGTAGCTGGCGGCGGCGAACTGGGTGACGGCTTCGGCGGCGACGATCTCGGTCAGGGTGGAGAGCACCTCGGGCGTGGCGTTGGCCAGCGCCGGGCCGATCCCGTCCGGCTGCACGGCGATGCCGCGCCAGACGAGCGGGGCCAGGGGATCGATTGCGGCGATGCTGCGCATGACGATCTGGCCCTGTTGGCGTGGCTCGTCCGAACTGGTGGCATCACCGCGGCGGGTGATTTCCTCCACGCGCATGCCGAGCTGGGGGTCACCCAAGGACCGGCGTATCCAGCGCTCGACGTCGCCGGTCTTGAGCAGAGCGTAGCCGCGTTCGGGCTGCAGGCCGAGGCCGAGCGCCAGCTCCCGCGCCGACCAGACGCGCATGCCGCCGCCGAGATCGAGCGCGATCTGGGCGCGACGCGGGGGGCGGGCGGCCACGCGGCGCGCGCGCGCCTGTTCCGGGCGGGCGAGGAGGGCGGGCGAGGGACGGTGGTCGGGGTCTTCGGCGAGCATGCCGCGCAGGAGGTCCGACAGGAGAGGCGGCAGGGGGGTGTCGGCGGTCAGGGCGTCAAAGCTGCCGAGTTCGAGTTTGCGGCGCAGGACGGCGGCGTCATCCAGGTTGGCCAGTGGGGGGCGGCCGAGATGGAGGGAGAGAAGGGTGACGCCCAGGGCGTAGATGTCATCCGCGATGCTGCCCTCGCCGCGGGCGGCGGGGAGGCAGCGGGCCATGTAGGGCGGCTCGTAGACGGCGGGTTGCAGGCTGGCGGGCGGGGCGGCCCAGAACGGGCCCAGCGTAATTGCGTCCCGGGCGGCGGCGCGGAAAATATTGTCCGGGTTGATGGCGCGGTGGGTCAGGCCGCGCTGCTGGAGGGCGGCGAGGGCTGCGGCGGCGGGGGCCAGCACGCAGGCCATCAGTTCGGCTTCGCGCCAGGGTGCGGCGAGGCCGAGCGGGGTGCCGGGCGGTGCCTCGCCAACGGCGAACCAGCCGGCGCGGCCGGCGAGGTCCGTGCCGGGGCCGTAATCGACGGGAAGCACGGCGTGGGGGACGGGCAGGCCGCTGCGGGCGAGGGTTATGCGGGGACGGACTGGCTGGTCCGGCTTGGCTTCGATGGCGATGAGCTTGGTTGTGGGTTCCCGACGGTCAGTGACGACGTGGGCGCGGAAGCCGCCTTGCAGGGTTGGGGCCTGTTGGGCGGGGTCTATGCGGTAGAAACCTGCGATCAGGCCGTGTTCCATGGGGGCAGGGTAGGGGGTGGAGGTTTAACGGGGGTTAAGGAAGGCAAGGCCTTCTTTTCTGAAGAAAAGAAGCAAAAGATTTTTATCTCTCCGCATCTGCAGCATGCGTGTTTTGTTGGAAGAGCGATGTTGCTGCAGGTGCGGACAGATGAAAGTTTTTGGTTCTTTTTTTCTAGAAAGAACTGCTTGCTTCCTTTCAGCCCTGAAACGGATCACGCACCATGATCGTGTCGTCGCGCTCCGGGCTTGTGGACAGCAACGTGACAGGCGCTTCCACGAGCTCTTCGATACGACGGACGTATTTTATCGCCTGTGCGGGGAGGTCGGCCCAGCTTCGGGCGCCGCGGGTGGAGTCTCGCCAGCCTTCTATCGTTTCGTAAATCGGGGTGGCGGCGGCCTGGGCGCCAGAGGCTGCGGGAAGGTGGGAGACGCGCGTGCCGGCGATCTCGTAACCGGTGCAGATCTGCAGCTGGTCCAGGCCGTCCAGCACGTCCAGTTTGGTGAGCGCCAGGCCGGCTATGCCGCCGACTTTCACCGCCTGGCGGACCATGGCGGCGTCGAACCAGCCGCAGCGGCGGGGGCGGCCGGTGACGGTGCCGAACTCGTGGCCGCGCTCGCCGAGTTGGCGGCCGGTCTCGTCGTGCAGTTCGGAGGGGAACGGGCCGGAGCCCACGCGGGTGGTGTAGGCCTTGGCGATGCCGAGGACGAAGCCGACGGCGGAAGGGCCCATGCCGCTGCCTGAGGCGGCAGTGGCGGCCACCGTGTTGCTGCTGGTGACAAAGGGATAGGTGCCGTGGTCCACATCCAGCATCACGGCCTGGGCGCCTTCGAAGAGGATACGGCGGCCGTCCCGCCTGGCGGCGTCCAGGCGTTCCCAGACCGGTTCGACATGCGGCAGGATCTTCGGGGCGATTTCGAGTAGGCTGTCGAGCAAGGCCTGCTTCTCGAAGGTTTCGGCGCCCAGGCCGCGTAGCAGCGTGTTGTGGTGCAGGAGGAGCTCGTCGAGCTTGGCGGACAGTGTTTCGGGTTCGGCGAGGTCGCAGGCGCGTATGGCGCGGCGGCCCACCTTGTCCTCGTAGGCGGGGCCGATGCCGCGGCCGGTGGTGCCGATCTTGGCGTCGCCACGGGCGGCTTCGCGGGCGCGGTCCAGCGCGCCGTGCAGAGGCAGGATTAGGATGGCGTTGTCGGCGATGCGCAGCATGTCTGGCGGCACGCGCAGGCCCTGGGCCTCGACGCGGGCGATTTCGGCGAGCAGCGCCCAGGGGTCGACGACGACGCCGTTGCCGATGATGCCGAGCTTGCCGCGCACCAGGCCGGAGGGGAGCAGGCTGAGCTTGTAGGTCTGGTTGCCGACGACAAGGGTGTGTCCGGCGTTGTGGCCGCCCTGGAAGCGCACGACGATGTCCGCACGGCTGGCGAGCCAGTCGACGACTTTGCCTTTTCCTTCGTCGCCCCATTGGGCGCCTATTACGGCTACGTTTGGCATTTTTTGTGTGGCCCTGAAGGAAAGAAGAAAGCGGTTCTTTTTTGAAAAAAAGAACCAAAAAACTTTTGCTACCCCGCATTTGCGGCAG
>CAXTVW010000051.1:0-21032 GCA_964247675.1 uncultured Acetobacteraceae bacterium | reverse complement strand
CGTGACGGGGGGCCAGTGTAAAGCAAGCAAGGCCTTCTTTTTTGAAAAAAAGAAGCAAAAAACTTTTATTCCTTCCGCATCTGCAGCGTGCGGGTTTTTTCTGCAGCACCCGGAAATTGCAAATGCGGAGAGATAAAAGTTTTTTGCTTCTTTTTTCCAAAAAAGAAGGCCTTGCTTAATCCTTATCAAATCCACCCTTTGCGCCAGAACAGCACCAGCGGCACCACGATGCTGAGCGCAATCAGGCAAAGCGCATACGGATATCCATAGCGCCAGCCGAGCTCCGGCATGTCGTGGAAGTTCATCCCGTATAGGCTGGCGATGAAGGTGGGCGGGATGCCGACGATGCTGACGACGGTCAGCACCTTTATGGTGTCGTTCTGGTCGATGCTGATGAAGCCGAGCGTGGCATCCAGCAGGAACTGCACGCGGTCGTTGAGCTGGACGTCGTAGTCGCTCAGCGAGGCGACGTCGCGGTCCAGCGTGGCCAGGCGGTGGGTATCGGCTTCGGTGGGCCAGGTGACAGCTTGCGGCACGTAGCGGACGATGCGGCCGATTCCGAGCAGGCTGTCGCGCAATTGGGAGATGCGGGCGCCGCGGTCGCCGATCTCTATCAGGGTCTCCTGCAGGAAGCTGGTGCGGCGGCGGCCGGACAGGCGGCCGGCGGGTCCGTTGCGGAACAGGGCGGCCGACAGCCCGTCCATTTCGCCCGAGAGCTGTTCCAGCACGTCCGCCAGGCGATCGACTATGGCTTCGAGCAGGCCGAGGAAGGGTTGCATGCCGGAGGGCGGGCCGGCCGGCGCGCGCCAGTCACGGGCATAGTTGTCGACCAGGGCGGATTCGGCGAAGCGGACAGTCAGCAGCCGGTCGGGCGCCACCACAAAGCCGATCGGCGCCACCGAACGGACGCCAGCCGCACTCCGGCTGAGCATGGACATGGTGAGCGTGAGCGTGCCGTTGCGGGTAGAGAGCCGGCTGGAGGATTCGATTTCGGCCACTTCGGCCAGGCTGGGCACGCGAAGCCCGGTCTGCCGCGCGGCGTCGCCGATCTCGGCCTCGGTGGCGCGGTCGAGGTCCAGCCAGATTGGTGGCGCGCCCTCGCGGCCTGAGATGGCGTGCAGCATGGCTCGTGTTGTGGAGTCACCACGTGCGCAAGGCAACAGCAGCCGGTCGGCGGCTATACCGGCGCGCTTGCTTCAGCAGCGCCAGGACGGAAAAGTTTTCTGGTCTTTTTTGAAAGAAGGACTGCTTGCTTTCTTCCTTACAACCCAAGTCAGTCCGGGCTATCACCCCCGCTTGCCCGAGGAGCCGCCTTTGAACCACGCACCCGCGCTGCCCAACACCCTGCGCTCCGGCCCGGACGGGCAGGGCCGCTTCGGCGCCTATGGCGGACGGTTCGTCGCCGAGACGCTGATGCCGCTGGTCCTGGAACTGGACGCCGCCTACGAGGCGACCAAACAGGACCCGAGCTTCCAGAAGGAGCTGGACTATTATCTGAAGGATTACGTGGGCCGCCCGAGCCCGCTGTGGTTCGCCGAGCGCCTGACGAAGCTGCTGGGCGGGGCGAAGATCTACTTCAAGCGCGAGGAGCTGAACCACACCGGCGCCCACAAGGTGAACTCCTGCATGGGGCAGATCCTGTTGGCGCGTCGCATGGGCAAGACGCGCATCATTGCCGAGACCGGCGCCGGGCAGCATGGCGTGGCCACGGCCACGGTGTGTGCGCTGATGGGCATGCCCTGCGTGATCTACATGGGCGCCGTGGATGTGGAGCGGCAGAAGCCCAACGTGTTCCGCATGAAGCTGCTGGGCGCTGAAGTGGTGCCGGTGACCACGGGCGCCGGCACGCTGAAGGACGCGATGAACGAGGCGATGCGCGACTGGGTGGCTAACGTTAGCGACACCTATTTCCTGCTTGGCACGGTGGCCGGGCCGCACCCGTATCCGGCGATGGTGCGCGATTTCCAGAGCGTGATCGGCACCGAGGCGCGGGCGCAGATGATGGAAGCCGAGGGCCGGCTGCCGGACGTTGTGGTGGCGAGCGTGGGCGGCGGCAGCAACGCGATGGGCATCTTCCATCCCTTCCTGGACGAGCCTTCGGTGCGGCTGATCGGCGTGGAGGCGGCCGGCCGCGGCTTGGACAGTGGCGCGCAGGCGGCCAGCATCGAGCGTGGGCGGCCGGGCGTGCTGCATGGCAACCGGACATACCTGCTGCAGGACGACGACGGCCAGATTACCGAGGCGCACAGCATTAGCGCCGGGCTGGATTATCCTGGTATCGGGCCGGAGCACGCGTGGCTGCACGACATCGGGCGTGCCGAGTATGTGGGCATCACGGATGACGAGGCGCTGGCGAGTTTCCAGCTTTGCAGCCGGACGGAGGGGATCATCCCCGCGCTGGAGTGCGCGCACGCGCTGGCGCATATCGAGAAGATAGCACCTGGGATGGATGCGGATCAGATCATCCTGATGAATTTATCCGGGCGCGGGGACAAGGATATTTTCACCGTGGCCGAGCATTTGGGGGCCAAGCTTTGAGGCAAGAAAGCAAGGCCTTCTTTTTTGAAAAAAAGAAGCAAAAAACTTTTGCTCCTGACGCTGCCACATGCAGCCGTGACTCACTGTCACTCTGCGCGGTCGGTTATGCCAGCGCAGGTGCAAAAGTTTTTTGGTTCTTTTTTTCAAAAAAGAACTGCTTGCTTCTTTCTGCTTGCCTGCCATGAGCCGCATAGAAGCCAAGTTCGCCGCCTTGAAGCGCGAAGGGCGCGGCGCACTTATTCCGTTTCTGGAAGCCTATGACCCCGACTCCGCCACCAGCATGGCCATCCTGCAAGGCATGCCAGGCGCCGGCGCGGACCTGATCGAGATCGGCATGCCGTTTACCGACCCGATGGCAGATGGGCCGACTATACAGGCCGCCGGTCGCCGCGCGTTGCTTGCCGGCGGCTCCGTTGCCCGCACGCTGGCGATGGTGCGTGAGTTCAGGGCGGAGGACGACACCACGCCGGTGGTGCTTATGGGCTATCTGAATCCGATCCTGGCCTATGACCCGGCGCGGTTCTGCCTGGATGCGGCCGCCTCCGGTGTGGACGGACTGATCGTGGTCGACCTGCCGACGGAGGAGGCCGAGCTGCTGGCCGGGTATGCCGCGGAGCACGGGCTGGACATCATCCGGCTGGTGGCGCCCACCACGGACGATTCCCGCTTGCCGCAGGTGCTGCTGGGGTGCTCGGGGTTCGTATATTACGTCAGCATCACGGGAGTGACCGGCACGCGCACCGCGTCCTCCGAGGAGCTGGGCGCGGCCATTCCGCGCATACGCAAGGTGACGGACCTGCCGATCGCGGTGGGGTTTGGCGTGCGTTCGCCCGCGCAGGCAGCGGCCGCGGTTCAGGCGGCCGACGCGGCAGTGGTCGCTTCCGCGCTGATCGACACGCTCGCCGCGAGCCTGGACGAAAAAGGCCGTGCACGGCCTGACACGGTCCGGCGGGTTCTCGACCAGGTGCGCCAGCTCGCCGCGGCGGTGTCGGAAGCCCGGGTCGAGCAGCTGATCGTCGCCGCGACAGATGCCGCCGACTAATCTCCTCGTGCTCACGTGCATTTTGGCCGGTGTGGCAGCCTCGAGCCTGGATGATCGAAGCCTGGGATTACCGGCGCACGTGCGCTTTTCCCGGGTCAGAACGTTGATTGGCTTCCTTGTTCCGGGAATCCTGTTTCCTCCTGCTACAGCGCTTGTAGCGGGTGAGGCGCGGCGGCGATTATTCTCGTCGCTGGCTAGGAAAGTTGTTTCGAAGCTGTCGATGCGTCGCCTTACGGAATCGTCGAACGACCGGCTGGTATGCAGTATCAAACGGCGCCGGTTATACTTGGGCGTATGTGTAATGAGCGTATGTTTCTCGCGATTGACGCTGGTGGCTGCTGCTGTCCACGTGAGGTTCGAATGACGTACGTCGCACCGCGCAACTTGTAACGCAGGTCCTTGAATGAGTTGGCTTACCGAATATGTCCGCCCCCGCATACGCACGCTGCTTGGTCAGCGGCCGGACGTGCCGGACAACCTCTGGTCGCAATGCCCCGCCTGCGAGCAAATGATCTTCACCAAGGAGCTGGAGAAGAACCAGCGCGTGTGCCCGCATTGCGGCCACCACATGCGCGGCACCGCGCTGGAGCGGCTGGACTGGACCTTCGATGAGGGCAGCTTCACCCGTATAGAATTGCCCAAGGCGCCAGCCGACCCGCTGACCTTCCGAGACCAGAAGCGCTACGCCGAACGCCTGCGCGAGGCGCGCACCAAGACCGGTCTGGAAGACGCGCTGGTGGTGGCTCACGGCACGATCGAGGGTTCGCGGGCCGTGGTTGCCGTCATGGAGTTCAACTTCATGGGCGGCAGCATGGGCGCCGCGGTCGGCGAGGGTATCGTGGCGGCCGCGCGGTTGGCCGTGCTGCAGCAGGCGCCGCTGGTGGTGTTCACCGCGTCCGGCGGCGCGCGCATGCAGGAAGGTGCCGTCAGCCTGATGCAGATGCCGCGCACCACCATCGCGGCGATGCTGCTGCGCGAGGCGCGGCTGCCGTTCATCGTTGTGTTGACCGACCCGACCACGGGCGGTGTGACGGCCAGCTTTGCCATGCTGGGCGACATCCAGATCGCCGAACCAGGCGCGCTGATCGGCTTCGCCGGCGCTCGGGTGATCGAGCAGACGGTGCGCGAGACGCTGCCGGAAGGATTTCAGCGATCCGAGTATCTGCATGAGCATGGCATCGTCGACATGGTGATTAGGCGGACGGACCTTCGCGAGATGCTTGGGCGGGTGATCCGGTTGTTGCAGCCTTATGCGCCGGAGGTGGCTTCGGGTGAGGCGATGACGGAAGCTGCGCCTGAGGTTCTGGCGACTGAGCAGCAGTAAGGAAGGCCTTCTTTTTTGAAAAAAAGAAGCAAAAAACTTTTGCTCCCTCGACGCTGGGGTATTTGGGCTCCTCCTGCGGCATATGGCTGGTACGAGTCCGAGGTGATTTGGTCCTTTTTCTCAAAAAAGGACTGCTTGCTTGCTTGACTTGCCTCGCCTGCCACCCGCGTCCGGCCGCTCCGAGGCCATACTGGACCGCTTGCAGGCCCTCTACCCCAAACTGATCGACCTTAGCCTCGGCCGGGTCGAACGCCTGCTCCGGCAACTCGGCAACCCGCAGGACCACCTGCCGCCGGTGATCCACGTTGCCGGCACCAACGGCAAGGGCAGCACCTGCGCGTTCCTGCGCGCCATGGGCGAGGCGGCGGGCTGGCGCGTGCACGTCACCACCTCGCCGCATCTGGTGCATCTGCGCGAGCGGTTCCGCGTGGCGGGCACCCTGGTGGAGGACGCGACGCTGGCGAATACGCTGGCGGAGATCGAGCAGGTGAATGCCGGCCAGGCGATCACTGTGTTCGAGGCACTGGCCGGGGCGGGGTTCCTGCTGTTCGCCCGCGCGCCGGCCGATCTTTGTGTGGTCGAAGTCGGGCTCGGCGGCCGCTTCGACGCTACGAACGTGGTGGACGCGCCGGCTGCCTGCGCCATCACCTCGATCTCGCTGGACCACCAGGATTTCCTTGGCGACAAGCTCGAGCGCATCGCGTGGGAGAAGGCGGGCATCATGAAGCCTGGCCGGCCGGTCGCGACCGGCGCGCAGCCGGAGGAGGTAGGGCAGGTCCTGCGCAACGAGGCCACGCGGGTGGGTGCGCGGCTGCTGGAACGGGAGCGTGACTGGACGATACGCGCCGAAGGCGACGGTCTGGTCTTCGAGGATGCAACGGGTAGCGTGATGCTGCCGCGTCCGTCATTGCCTGGCGCGCATCAAGTCGACAACGCAGGTATTGCCACGGCCTGCCTGCGCGCGTCCGGGCTTGCCGTGCCGGCAGGCGCCTATCGCGGTGTGGCACAAGCGGTATGGCCGGCGCGGCTGCAGCGCCTGGATGGCCGGTTGGCCGGCATGCTGCCCGACGGCTTCGAACTGTTCCTCGACGGCGGGCACAACGCCGGCGCGGGACTGATCCTGGCCGAGCACCTGCAGGAATGGGCGGACCGGCCGGCCTACCTTGTCGTGGGCATGAAGCAAAGCAAAGACGCGGCAGGGTTCCTGCAACCCATGCTGGCGCATGCTGCCGCGATCTGGGCTGTGCAGGAACCGGGACAGCACATGGCACTTCCGATAGCCGGAATCCTGGAAGCCGCCGGCGGCGCCGCGCGGGTTGGACCGGACGTGGCAGGCGCGCTGTCCCAGGTGGCCGCCCGGCCGCCCGGCCGCGTGCTGATTTGCGGAAGCCTGTATCTCGCAGGCGAGGTGCTGAAGCTTGACGCGATCACTTAGATGGGAGGCGCGCAGACGACTGCGTGCCGGCGAGAACCAAAGATGCATCCGGCCGCTAATGCTGCATTGCAATGCGGGGATTTGATCATGAAGTTTCTAATCGTTGGCGTCACGGCTCTTCTAAGCCTCGTCGCGGTGTTACCGCTCTGACCTTCGGGCATGCACTGCGTCTGGCCATTGTGCCCTGTTTAGCACTCTCGGTATTGCAGAGGGCAAAAGCGGCAGAACCCGCCTTTCAGCTGCTCGGCAAAGGTGTGCAGATCTACGGTTGCGTCGGAGCTGAGCATTCTTTCGCGTGGCATTTGAAGGCGCCTGAGGCAACACTGTCCGATGCTCACGGCGTGGTGGTTGGGCACCATTTTGCAGGCCCGACCTGGCAGGCGACCGACGGAAGTGCGATCGTGGGAACGGTTATGCAGTCGAGTCCATCGCCGGATGCCGGATCGATCGCGTGGCTGGTACTAAGTGTAAAAACCCATACCGGCGCTGGACGCTTCGCCAATGTCGCTTTCGTCGTTCGCGGCCAGACGGAAGGCGGTCTTGCGCCAGCGTCCGGATGTGATGCCGCGCATGTCGGCGGTGAGGCCCGGGTGAAGTATCAGGCGACGTATCTGTTTTTCCCTGCGTCTCGGTAAGTTTCCGAGACTTCCTCAGTAGAGCAAGCAGCGCTTTTCCAAAGAGACCGCAACCCTTTCCTAATGTGCATTTGAAGCAGCCCGTTTACGCAAATCAAAACTGAAAATTTGAAGCGGCGTGGAGATAAAAGTTTTTTGCTTCTTTTTTGAAAAAAAGAAGGCCTTTCTTGCCTTAGCTTACTCCAGGTTAACCGACACAATTTCAGCAACGAAAATCGTTGACTTAGTCAACCGTTCTTCGCAATGTCAGCGCATGGACGAAGTTATCCAGTCTGTTCGCGCTTTCAATCGTTTCTACACCCGGTTCGTAGGCGCGCTCGACGCGGGCTTTTTAGGCACGGAGGCCACACTTCCCGAGGCCAGGCTGCTGTTCGAGATCGGGCAGAGGGCGACGGTGATCGCGGCGGATCTGCAGGATGCGCTCGGAATGGACGCGGGCTATCTCAGCCGCCTGCTTGCCAGGCTGGTTGAGCGTGGCTGGTTGTTGCGAGCGCGTGATGGCGAGGATGCGCGGCGGCGCAACCTGGCTTTGACCGCGGACGGCCGCGCCATGCTGGATATCATCGATGCGCGCCAGCGCGGGCGGGTGGCCGAAATCGTGGGTGCGCTCGGGCCGGTGCAGCAGGCGGATTTGACGGCTGCCCTCGGTAGAGCGCGTTTGCTGCTGGAGCCGAACAGGGCGCCGGCTATCGGGCTGCGGACCTTCCGCACTGGTGATCTGGCGATGATCGCGGCGCGGCAGTCCCTTGTGTATGCGGCGGAGAATGGCTGGGGGCGCGGGCTGGAGGCAAACGAGGCGCAGACCGTCGCCACCTTCCTGAGCCGGTTCAAGCCAGGGCGGGAGCAGTGCTGGATCGCGGAGATGGACGGCGTAATGGCCGGGTCCGTGCTGCTGACGGATGAGGGGGACGGCCTGTCCCGTTTGCGGCTGCTTTATGTGGAGGCGTTCGCCCGCGGGCATGGTCTGGGTAGCCGGCTGGTGGAGCAGTGCATCGGTTTCGCCCAGGATGCCGGATATCACACGATGACTCTGTGGACGCACACGGTGCTGGAGAGTGCCAGGCGGATCTACGCGGCGCATGGCTTCGAAATCGTGGACACCGCGACGCATACCGAGTTCGGCCCCCAAGTGCAGGGCGAAACCTGGCGACGCAAACTCGCCCCGAGTGCAGGATAAAACGCCGGCAGGGACCAAAAGTCTTTTGCTTCGCTTTCTTCAGAAAGAAGACCTTCCTTCCTTCGCCCACCCCAGGCAGGGTGTTGAGATGGCAGAAACGCTCCTGGACGTAAAAGGCCTGAACTGCCCGCTGCCTGTGCTACGCGCAAACCGCGTCCTGCGCGGCCTGGCACCCGGCGAGAAGCTGCGTGTGCTGGCGACGGACCGCGCGTCGATCGCCGATTTCCGCTCCTATTGCCGGGAGACGGGGCACGATCTGCTCGCGTTCAGCGAGGAAGTGGGCACGCTGAGTTTCACCATACGCCGGCGGCCGTACCGGCCGGACGAGCTGCCGGACGCGGAGGCCGGCGCGTGAGGCGTGTGGCGCTGTTCAGCCACCAGGCCTGCCTGGCGCATGATCCGGGCGCCGGGCATGCGGAATGCCCGGACCGGCTGCGGGCGGTGCTGCGCGCGCTGGAGCACCGCGATTTCGACACGCTGCTGCGCGAGCAGGCCCCGCTGGCGACGCATGCGCAGCTCTGCCTGGCTCACCCGGCGGCCTATGTCGATGCGCTGCTGGGCCTGAGCCCGCTTGAGGGTGACTTGCTTTGCCTGGACCCTGACACGTTCGTGGGCCCGGGCAGCGTGGCCGCCGCGCGTCATGCGGCGGGCGGCGCGGTGGCGGCCGTCGATGCCGTGCTGGAAGGCTGGGCGGATACCGCGTTTGCCGCCGTGCGACCGCCCGGCCACCACGCCGAAGCGCGCCAGGCGATGGGGTTCTGCCTGTTCAACAGCGTGGCGGTGGCCGCCCACCATGCCAGGGCGCGCTGGGGGCTGCGCCGCGTCGCGGTGGTGGATTTCGACGTGCACCACGGTAACGGCACGCAGCACATGTTTCAGGGTGACGCGGATCTGTTCTACGCCAGCAGCCACCAGATGCCGTGCTACCCCGGCACCGGCGCCGCGCGGGAAACAGGGGTGGGCAACATCGTCAACCTGCCTCTGGCGCCAGGGTCGGGGAGCGCGGTGTTCCGCGATATCTGGAGCGAGCGCGGGCTGCCGGCGTTGCGCGATTGGGCACCGGAGTTGCTGATCATTTCCGCGGGTTTCGACGCGCATCTGGCTGACCCGCTGGCGCAGCTGGAGCTGGAGACGGCGGATTTCGGCTGGATCACCGATGAGCTGCTAGCGTCGGCGCCGCGTGTCGTATCGGTTCTGGAGGGAGGATATGACCTGGAGGCGCTGGCGGCGTCTGCCGCTTTGCATGTGCGGCGGTTGCTGGCGGGTTAAGCAAGCAAGGCCTTCTTTTCTGAAGAAAAGAAGCAAAAGACTTTTGCTCCGCCGTCGCGAACCTGTTCTGCGAGTCCGCGACAGCGGAGCAAAAGCTTTTTGGTTCTTTTTCTCGAAAAAGAACTGCTTCCTTGCTTCCCTTGCAAACGCCCCGAGCCCTGCCGAATTATCTCTGCAGTCAAGGCGCCATATCGGGCCCTGGCGCTATCGTCTCGCTCATCCACGAGGAGGCCCACGCCGTGAGTTCCAGACTTTTCACCTCGCCGCTGTTTCTCGGCTTCGATCATCTGGAGCAGATGATGGAGCGCGCGGCAAAGACGTCCTCGGACGGCTATCCGCCCTATAACATCGAGCAGACCGGGCCGAGCGCGTTGCGCATCACGCTGGCCGTGGCGGGCTTCACGATGGACGATCTGCAGATCACCCAGGAAGACAACCAGTTGGTGATACGCGGGCGTCAGGCCGACGACACGCAGGGACGCGTGTTCCTGCACCGGGGCATCGCCGCGCGTCAGTTTCAGCGGGCTTTCGTGCTGGCCGAGGGGATCGAGGTCGGTGGCGCGTGGCTCGATAACGGGCTGTTGCACATCGAACTGTCGCGGCCGCAGCCGGAGCCGAAGGTGCGTCACATCGAGATCGCCAAGCCGGAGCGTGCGCCTTCCCGCAAGTTCGTGGACGGCGAAGGCTGATTGGTGCGGGGCAATCCGGCGCGATACTTGCTTATCTTTTTCTTATCCGCTTCCGCGTAATTTCGCGGGACGGTTCCAGCTCGCGCGCCGCCGATCATCGGTCGGAGCGGAGGCTGGTTTCGGAGTTGCAGACATGAACACGGACAATGACGACGACACAGTCGAGACAGTCACCCAGGCGATGAGCGCGTTCGACATCCGGCACATGACGGGCGAGCAGCTGGCGGCGTTAGGAGTCTCCCACCTGGCCTACGTGAAGCCGGTTCTGGTGAACGGCACGCGGGCGTTTGCCATACACGGCGCGGACGGCACGCCGATGGCGGTTGCCGGCGCTGAGGACCTGGCGTTTGCCGCTATCCGCCAGCATGAGATGGTGCCGGCCCTGGTTCACTGACCGTGGTTTCTCTGCGGCCAGTTCCGCTGTTGCGAAGCGGTCCGGCGCGACGCTAAGCAGCGACATAGCCGGGTTCGTCCGGCTGTGTTGCGGAGCGGAATGTGCGCGGTCCTTTCGGCGGCCTGGCGATACCGGCCCTGGGGGCGGCCGCGTGTGCTGGCATGCTTTGCCTGGTATGGCTGCCGTATTTGCCGAACCGGGCGGGACTGCTCGGTGTCGATTACGCCTTCTGGTTGCCGGATCTGCTGGCCGGTGACTTCTGGCACGCGAACGCGCCCTGGTCGGCAATGCCCTGGTTCAATCCGTCGCAATGCGCCGGCGTGCCGTTCCATGCCGATCCGCAGGGCGCCTATTTGTCCCTGACGCAATGGCTCACCTTCGTGACCGGCCCTATCCGGGCGGTACAGGTCAGCTTCGTCGCCTACGCCGTGTTCGGCTTTGCGGGCGCCTATGCTCTTGCCAAAGCGAGCTTCTGCTGCAGCCGACCGGCAAGCTTCCTGGCTGCCGCGCTGTTTGCGCTGAACGGCATGTACTCGGCGCGCATGATGGTGGGCCATCTGAGCTTTGCGCCTTTCATGCTGGTGCCAGCCATGGCGGCCTGCGCGCTGGGCCAGCCATCCTCTTGGCACGGGCAGGCGCTGCGCTGTGTGGGCTTCGGGGCGCTGTTCGCGGCGATGCTGCAAGGCGGCATGGCCGTGCTGGTACTGCCGGCCTTTCTCAGCTTCGCCCTGCTGACGGTGATGCATGCGCTTGCCGCTCGCGGCGCGTTACTGGTTGCGGCCGGCCGGATGGCGGCAGGTGGCGCGCTCGGCATCATGATGTGCGCCGGCAAGCTGGCCGCGATCGTCGGCCTGCTCGGGCACCTGCCGCGGGACCTGTATCCGCTGCCTGGTTTCCGCAACGTCGCTGTTACCGGGTGGATGGCGTTCCGGAGCCTGTTCCTGTGGCCGGACTCGGCGATGACCCACTCCCTTGCAAATGCGGCGGTCAGCATGGAACTGCACGAGTTCGACTACCGCGTGGGACCTGTTCCGCTGTTGCTGCTGGGAGTCGCGGGGTGGCTGGCCTGGAGCAGGCGGGCCGGCGTTCCGCTGCGGACCCGCCTGCTCTGGGAAGCGCTTTGTGTCCTGCTTCTGTTGCCCCTGGCGCTGAACACCTATGGCGCGGCCTGGACGGCCTTTCTCAAGCATCTGCCGATCCTGCGCAGCTCCACCAGCCTGCTGCGGTTCTTCGCGGCCTACATCGTCCCGGCCTGCGTGGGCAGTGGCCTGGCTTTGGACAGGATAGCCACGCCGGGCTCGCGGAGCTGGGCGATGGCGCTGTGCGGCACCGGGCTCACCGTCCTCGCTCTGCTGGCAGGCGATCGCGACTTTTACGGCCAGGCCGGAATCGGCGTGTACGATCCGGCGCCGGTCGAGGCGAGCTGGCATCGCCTGGCGGCAGGTGGCGAGGTGCCGGCGGTGCGGACATTGGCCATACCGCTGGACAAGTCCGGCCAGCCGGATCCTTCGATCCAGCGTGAAAACCTGCTGACCGCAGGCAGCTCGCCTTTGCTCTGTTACGACCCGCTGTTCGGCTACCACCTCGAGCTGTTCCGCCAAGGCAGCCTGCATGCCGGGCCGGTGACGGATGTGACACCGATCGGGGGACACAAGGAGCTGAACCTGAAGAACCCGGCCTGCTACGTGTTCCCCGCCGCGAACGGCTGCGCGCCGGGCGACACCTACACCGTCGCCGGCCGGGCTGACGCGGCGGCGTTCGCGGACTACAGGCCGTTCGCCTTCGCGAAACCCTGGTGGGCGCATGTGGCGGACTGGCTTGGCATGGTCAGCATCGCTGCCGCGATGCTGGGTGCTGCGTCCATTGCCATGAGCTTCGGCTGGCGGCGCCATGCAGCCGGCTGAGCTTTGCGTCGTCGTACTCTGCTTCAACGAACGCGGCAGGCGCGGTAGCGCAGGAAGGAAGGCCTTCTTTTTTGAAAAAAAGAAGCAAAAAACTTTTGTCACTGACGCATTTGATGCAGTTGTGTTCGTATTTGGCTCGCGACTTTGCTGATGCAGGTGTGTTGGTAGACGATTTTCGCTTCTTTTTTTAAAGACGCATTTCTCACTTCCTCTGGAGCTTCCCGCATGAACATCGAAGGTACGACCGCAATCATAACAGGTGGCGCATCCGGCCTGGGCGCGGCCACCGCGCGCAAGCTGGCCGGGTGCGGTGCCCGCGTGGCGATCTTCGATTTCAACGCGCAGGCCGGCGAGGCGCTGGCAGGCGAACTGGGTGGTGTGTTCTGCCGGGTGGACGTGACGTCGGATGAGGACGTGCAGGCGGGGTTCGCCAAGTCGCGTGCGGCGCTGGGGCAAGAGCGGGTGCTGGTGAACTGCGCCGGTACGGGCGTGGCGATCAAGACGGCGTCGCGCGACAAGAAAACCGGCGAGATCAGGGCTTTCGCGGCGGCGGACTTCAACAGGATCATCCAGATCAACCTGGTGGGAACGTTCCGTTGCGTGGCGTGGTCGGCGGCTGGGATGATGTCTCTGGATGCGGGAGCGGACGGCGAGCGCGGCGTGATCGTGAACACGGCGTCCGTGGCGGCGGAGGACGGGCAGATCGGGCAGGCGGCGTATTCCGCGTCCAAGGCGGCGGTGGCGGGGATGACGTTGCCGATCGCGCGTGATCTCATGGGAGAGGGGATCAGGATCAACACGATTTTGCCCGGGCTGTTCGACACGCCGTTGCTGCAGGGTTTGCCGGACCAGGTGCGCGAGGCGCTTTCGGCGTCCGTCCCGTTTCCGAAGCGGTTGGGGGCGCCCGATGAGTTTGCGCGGCTGGTGCTGGAGATGGTGGAGAACGGGTATTTCAACGGCACGCAGGTGCGGCTGGATGGGGCGATACGGATGACGGCGCGCTGAGCGGGGTGTGACCGGAGGGAGGCAGGTGGATACGTATTCGTTGAGACCGGACACGATCGCGCGCAGCATCACCAGTCCGAAATCCTATGCCGCACCTGCCACGTTGCTCGCGGATTTCGCCTGGCTGCGCGCGCATGATCCGGTCAGCCTGATCGAGACGGAGAATTTCGATCCGTTCTGGGCGGTCACGAAACATGCCGACATCATGCAGGTGGGACGCGACAAGGCGCTGTTCCACAACGGTGAACGGCAGACGATACTGGCCGACCGCGCCGGCGTGCGCCGCGTGCGCGAGCTGACGGGCGGGCCGCATCTGATACGCACGCTGGTGCACATGGACGATCCGGATCACCTGAAATACCGGCGGCTGACGCAGAGCTGGTTCATGCCCAGCCAGTTGAAACGTCTGGAGCCGCAGGTACGGGCGCTGGCCCGCCAGGCGGTGGACGAGATGGCCGCGCAAGGCGGCACCTGCGATTTCGCAGCCGACGTGGCCGCGTTGTATCCGTTGCGCGTGATCATGCTGATACTCGGCCTGCCGGCTGAGGACGAGCCGCGCATCTTAAAGCTGACTCAGGAATTGTTCGGCAACCAGGACCCTGACCTGGCGCGCGGCGAAGGCGGGCTGTCCGACCCGATTGCCGCCGTGCAGCAACTGGCCGAGGTGTTCATGGATTTCTCGGCGTATTTCGGTCGTGTCACGGCGGACAGGCGCGCCAACCCGCGCGACGACGTATCCACCGTGATCGCCAACAGCCAGTTGGACGGCGAGCAGATCTCCGATTTCGAGGCGATGAGCTATTACACGATCATCGCCGCGGCCGGGCACGACACGACGAGCTCGAGCACCGCGGGCGCCCTGTGGGCGTTGTGCGAGAACCCCGGCGAGTTCGCAAAGCTCAAGCAGGACCCGGGGCTGATTCCGGGCCTGGTGGAAGAAGCGGTGCGCTGGACCACGCCGGTGAAGCACTTCATGCGCAGCGCGACGGCGGATACCGAGCTGCACGGGCGGCAGATCGCCAAAGGCGACTGGCTGATGCTGTGTTACCTCTCAGGCAATCGCGACGAGGAGGTTTTCGAAGCGCCGGATGAGTTCCGCGTCGACCGTGACCCGAACCCGCATGTGGGGTTTGGCTACGGGCCGCATCTTTGTCTTGGGCAGCACATGGCGAAGATGGAGATGCGTATCCTGTTCGAGGAGCTGCTGCCTCGGCTTGAGTCGGTATCGTTTGCTGGTGAGCCCACGTTGACGGCTTCCAATTTCGTCAGCGGGCCTAAAAGTTTGCCGGTTCGGTTCGCGATGAAGTAGGCAAGTATCTCAGGAAAGAGCGCCCTCTCGGTGGTGTATCCGTCGGGCGCAACCATCCGGGATTGTAGATTCCCTCCGCTAAGAAGCGACGTTTCCTTCGCTGCCGCATTCCGGCCGATGAAGAAAGCGAACCATTGCTCCAAATGCGGGGGAGTAAAAGTTTTTTGGTTCTTTTTTTTCAAAAAAGAACTGCTTCCTTTCTCCCCTACAGCAGCCCCGACGCCAGATTAACCGTAAGCGCAATGATCACCGTGTTGAACACGAAGCCCATCAGCCCGTGCAGCGTCGCCAGGCGGCGGAACTTGCGTGAGGTGATGTTCACGTCGCTGACCTGGAACGTCATGCCGAGCACCACGGCGAAATACACGAAGTCCCAGTAATCCGGATGCGGCTCGGACGGGAACGCCAGGCCGCCATCGACGAGGCCGTCCGGCGGGCCGCTGTAGTATTCGTGGGCGTAGCGCAGGGCAAACACCGCCTGGGCCAGCAGCCAGGACAGCGCCAGCGTGGCGGCTACCAACGCCACCTTCAGCTCCTTTGCCGCGGCGGCCGCGTTCTTCATGCTGCCGAATTCGCCCAATATCGCGGCGAAGCTGACGATTATCCCGGCAAGCACCAGGAAGAAGAGCGTCCACTCGCCATCTTCCTGCGCGCGCGCGTTGGCTTGCATCCGTGCGGGCGGGCAGGTGGCGAACATCAGCGTCATCATGGCGAGGTAGCAGGCGGCGGCGATGTCCCACGCGGCAATGCCGCGCGGGCGGTCCGGCCAGTTGTGCGGGAGCAGGACGAGGGCGGCGAGGCCGATCAGGATGGCGAGGAAGAGGCGGGCGTGGCCCAGCAGCACGCGGCGCATGGGAAGGAAGGAAGCACTTCTTTTTTGAAAAAAAGAAGCAAAAAACTTTTGCTCCCTGTCGGCGGCTCACCGGCAAGTTCGCGACAGCCACTTAAAAGTTCTTTGCTTCTTTTTTAAAGAAGAAGGCCTGGCTTCCTTAAACCCGCGTCAGCCCGCGCATCACCGAAGCATCTCCACTCCCAGGCAGCACCCGCCCCATCGTCCCTTGCGGCATGCGCATGTGGTCAACGAGCACCCCCTTGATCACGCTGCGCACGTCCGTGGTAGGGGCCAGGTCCCGGTTGTCGAACAGCCGGCCGGCGCCGAGGCCCGGCCAGTCCGCGCGCACTCGGCCGCCGGCGACCGCGCCGCCCAACAGCAGCGCCACGCCGCCGGTACCGTGGTCCGTGCCGCCCGTGCCGTTCACGTGGGCGGTGCGGCCGAACTCGGTTACCGCCAGTATGACGGTCTTGGCCCAGGCCTCGCCCAGGCCAGCCTTCAGCCCGGAAAGGCCGGCATCCAGCTTGCCGAGGGCGGTGGCGATGCGGCGGTCCTGGCCGGCATGCGTATCCCAGCCGTCGATCTCCAGCACCGCGATGCGCGGGCCGGCTGGCTGGGCGAGCAGCCTTCCGGCGGCGCCTGCCATCACCTCGAAGCTGCGGTCGTTCTTCGGGTCGGCGGCCTGGCCTTGCAGGGCGCTGGCGGCGAAACCGCGCTGCTTCAGGCCTTCGGCCATCGCCGGTCCCACCACCGGGTCGCGCGCGCTGATGTTGAGCAGGCGCTGGTAGAGGTCCGCAGTGGGCTGGGCGAAATGGTCCGGCGCCCAGGCCTCCACGGTGGCGGGGCCGCGCAGCAGGAGGGGCGCGGACAGGCCGACGGAGAGAGCCAGCTCGCGGCCGGGGTTCGGCATTAGCGCGACCGCGCGGTTCAGCCAGCCGCTGTTCAGCCGCTGGTCGGCGCCGGATTCCAGGCAGTCCTGCGCCTCGAAGTGGCTGCGGCTGCGGTAATGGCCGGCGCAGGCGTGCACGAACAGCGCCTCGCCGCCGGCATACATCTGGTGCACCTGCGCCAGCGCGGGGTGCAGGCCATACAGGCCGCCGAGGTCCAGTACGCCGCCTGGCCGGCCGGGCTGCGGCAGTGCGAGCGGGCCGCGCAGGCCGGCGAAGTCCGCGTCGCCATACGGCTGCACGGTCGAGAGACCATCCATGGCACCGCGCATCAGCACGATCACGAGCCGGCGGTCGGTCTCGGGTGCGGCGAGCGCCATCGAGCTACGGCCGAGGGTGAAGGCCGCGGTCAGGCCGAGCAGCGCCTGGCGGCGGGTCAGCCGGAACGCATCCGGGCAGAGGGGGAGGGTCATGTCAGCGCCTCTGGAACTCGGGGGAGGATAGCAGGAGGGTCAGCGCGTCCCGGCGCGATCCGGCGGCCCTGACCTGCGCCATCGTGGTGGCGCTCATCAGTGGACCGGCCGTGGCGGCAGCGAGCGGTTCGGGATCGATGTCGGCGTATCGGCCGGCCATGCTGTAGCTGAAATCAACGCGTTGCAGCATGGCTTCCGGTCCGGCCCAGTCCGCCGCGCGGTCCGGCCAGCCGATCGGGAACGGCGCCTGGAACAGCGGCTGCCCCAGGCTGGCCACCTGCCCGGCGATGCCCGGCACCTGATCCGGGGTGGTGCCGAGCGCGCGCAGGCAGGCGATGACGTATTCCTGCGGCGTGCGCAGCTTGGCCTGCGGCAACCAGGCGCCTGGCAGTTCGATAAGCGCGCCGGCGGCGGCACCCAGGTCCCCGCGGGTGTCGCGCAGCACCGCCTCTATGCGCGAGACCTCGCCGGGCGACGGCTCGTCGGCACAGAAATGGCAGCAGAGCTTGGTGGCCAGATGACGGTAGGTGGCGGGGTGCGTGCCGAGCCAGGCCAGGAGCTCCACGCCGCCTTCCTCGCCGGGGGGCCAGGTCCGGCCCATTACCTCGATCTCGCCCGGCTCGTGCATGTTCGGGCGGAAGCGGAAGCCGACCGGCGGCTGCTTGGAGTCGATCGACCAGCCGGTAAGCACGCGGGCGAAGTTGGTGACGTCGGCCTGCGTGTAGCCGGCGGCAGGGCTGACGGTGTGCAGCTCCAGGCACTCGCGCGCCAGGTTCTCGTTCAGCCCGAGGTGACGGCGCTGGCCGGCCAGGCTGTCGGCGCCTGCGGACTCCCCTTGGTTTAGGTAGTTCAGCATCGCCGGATGGCGCAGCACGGCGAGCAGCATGTCCGAGAAGCGGCCGGTCACGTGCGGGCGTATCGCCTCGCGTATGTAGGCGCCGCAGCACGCGGTGGCGATCAGCGTTTTGGCGGCGATGGTGAAGTGGTTCGCCCAGAACCATACGAGCCGCTCGCGGTAGGGCGCGTCTGTGATCAGGGCGCGGCCCAGCAGGGCACGCGTCTCGCGCTGGGCCAGTTCGCCGACCAGGTAGCGGTTTATGGAAGTAGCGGGCTGCGGCGGGGTGCCCGCGGCCCTGGCGGCTTTGAGGGCGGACGCTGCGGTAATCTGCTGGTTTACCACCGCCAGGCCGGAAGCGGTGTCCGGCAGATCGTCGCTCGGGGTGGCGTCCGGGCCTTCCAGCTGGCCGCGCAGCCAGGCGCGCGGGTCGGCCGGCAAGGGCTGCTCGGGACGGCGCCCAAAGCCGAAGCGGTTGATCGCCACGAACGCTGCGTTGTCCATGGCGTGGGTGTAGCACCGGCAGGTGTTACCGGCAGTGACGAAGTGTATGGCGCAAAGGCCGAGCGGGGCCATGTGGCGGGCATGAAAATCGAGATGACGCGGGCTGCTGGCCTGGAAGCATTGCAGGCAGCTTTGCCGATGCTGGGGCGCCGGTACGCCGAGCAACGCAACACGGAACCTGGCCCGGACCAGCGGCCGACGACGACAAGGCTGTCGCCCTATCTGCGCCGGCGCATCCTGCTCGAGGAGGAAGTGGTCAGGGCCGCGTGGGACGCGCACGGGCCGGCGGCGGAGAAGTTCATCCAGGAGGTGTTCTGGCGCACCTACTTCAAAGGGCACCTGGAGACCCGGCCGTGGCTCTGGACCGATTACAAAGCCGAGCTAGAGCGCGAGCAGGCGCGGCTCGCGGACCAGCCAGGGCTGCGCCGGGCTTTTGCGCAGGCCGTCGATGGCCGCACCGGAATCGATTGTTTCGACGACTGGGCCCACGCGCTGGTGGAGGAGGGCTGGCTGCACAATCACGTACGCATGTGGTTCGCCAGCATCTGGATCTTCACGCTGCGGCTGCCCTGGGTGTTGGGCGCGGATTTCTTCGCGCGTCACCTGCTGGATTTCGACCCCGCGAGCAACACGCTCGGCTGGCGCTGGGTGGCGGGGCTGCACACGCGCGGCAAGCATTACGTGGCGCGGGCGGAGAACATACGCCGTTATACGGATGGCCGTTACGATCCGCAGAACCTGGACGAGTCGCCGGAACCGCTGAGCGAGCCGGAAAGCCGGGCCGCCGTAGCGCTGCCGCGCGCGGAGCCGGCGCCGCAGGGCGAGGTGACGTTGCTGCTGCATCTGGACGATCTGGCGCCGGAAAGTCTGGCGCTGGGTGATGCGAGAGTGGTGCAGGTCTGCCCGATGCTGGCCGGGATCGCCGGCAGGTCTGCGATGGCTGGTCAGGCGGACGAGGCCGCGATGGCGGACGCGATGGCGCGGGCTTGCGCGCACTTCGCCTGCACGGCCGGAGAGGTGCCTGCGGAGAGACTGGTTAGCGCGTGGGCGCCGGCAGGCCCGTCCAGCGACGCGCTGCCGGGAGCCGTCCGGATCAGGCGGGCGTGGGACGAAGCCGTTTGGCCAAGGAGCACGAAAGGCTTCTTCAAAGTGAAGGAAGCCATACCTTCGCTCTTGCGCGAAATGACGTAGCGCCAGCAGCCCACGCCCTGATAGAGCCCCAAAGTTTTTTGCTTCTTTTTTTCAAAAAAGAAGGCCTTCCTGCCTTCCTTCTTGCAAAATCCGCCTCAGTCGCGCATCTCCCCCGCATACTTAACGCCAGCCCATCACGGACACGGCGGGACAGGGGTCCCGCCGGCGTCCGTCATGGCATGGAGGCCATACTGTGTCCGCGACCGACCTAGCCAAGCTACGTAACATCGGCATCACTGCCCACATCGACGCGGGCAAGACGACGACGACCGAGCGTATCTTGTACTATACCGGCGTGTCGCACCGCATCGGCGAGGTGCATGACGGCAACACCACGACCGACTACATGGACCAGGAGCGCGAGCGTGGCATCACGATCACCTCCGCCGCCGTCACGTGCGAGTGGAAGGACCACCGCATCAACATCATCGACACGCCGGGCCACATCGATTTCAACATCGAGGTGAACCGCTCGCTGCGCGTGCTGGACGGCGCGATCTTCATCATCGAAGGCGTGGCGGGCGTGCAGCCGCAGTCCGAGACGAACTGGCGCCTGGCGGACCGCTACAACGTGCCGCGCATCATCTTCATCAACAAGCTGGACCGCACGGGAGCCGACTTCTACCGCGCGTTCGACACGCTGAAGGAGAAGCTCGACATCGTGGCGCTGCCGCTGCAGCTGCCGATCGGCATCGAGGACACGTTCATCGGTGTGGTGGACTTGGTCGAGATGAAGGCGATCATCTGGGAAGGCGGCGAGCTTGGCGCCAAGTTCCACGATGAGGAGATCCCGGCCGACCTGATGGAGAAGGCGAAAGAGTATCGCCAGCTCCTGCTGGACACGGCCGTCTCCGTCGATACCGTCGCGATGGAAGAGTATTTCGAAAAGGGTGACGTGGACGTCGCCACTTTGAAGAAGTGCATCAAGAAGGGCGCGATCAGCGGCGAATTCCGCCCCGTGCTGTGCGGCACCGCGTTCAAGAACAAGGGCGTGCAGCCGCTGCTCGATGCCGTGCTGGACTACCTGCCTTCGCCGATCGACGTGCCTGGCATCAAGGTGGCGGCCGAAGAGGGCGTGGAAGAGCGGATCGACGACGACCGCCGCGTGATTCCGGCCAACCCGACCGCGCCGTTTGCCGGCCTGGCATTCAAGATCATCAACGACAAATACGGCACGCTGACCTTCGTGCGCGTGTATGCCGGCACGCTCAAGCAGGGCGACATGGTGCAGAACACCACCAAGGACCATCGCGAGCGCATCGGCCGCATGTTCCAGATGCACGCCGACAAGCGCGCCGAGATCAAGGAAGTGTTCGCCGGCGACATCGCGGCCTTTGTTGGCCTGAAGGACACCGGCACGGGTGACACGCTGGCTTCCAGCGACGATCCGGTGATCCTGGAGCGTATGGCGTTCCCGGTGCCGGTCATCGACATCAGCGTGGAGCCGAAGACCAAGGACGGCGTGGAGAAGATGACTCTCGGCCTGCAGAAGCTGGCGGGCGAGGACCCCAGCCTGCGTTTGAAGACCGACCAAGAGACCGGCCAGACCATCCTGTCCGGCATGGGCGAGCTGCACCTGGAGATCATCA
>CAXTVW010000050.1:0-21256 GCA_964247675.1 uncultured Acetobacteraceae bacterium | reverse complement strand
TCTATAACGGCCACAAATTCCTGCCCGTGCAGGTCAACGAGAACATGGTCGGCCATAAGTTCGGCGAGTTCTCGCCGACGCGCACCTTCACGGGTCACGCGGCCGACAAGAAGGCGAAACGGGGATGAGCAAGCCGAAGGCACCGCGCCCTGTCGCGGAAAACGAAGCGCAGTGCGTGCTGAGCAACCTGCGCACCAGCCCTGAGAAGCTGAACCTGGTTGCTGGGCTGATACGCAACCAGCCGGCTGCCAAGGCAGTGGCCACGCTGACGTTCAGCAAGCGCCGTATCGCACATTCCGTGCGCAAGGCGCTGGAGAGTGCCATCGCCAACGCCGAGAACAACCATCAGCTCGATGTCGACCGGCTGGTCGTCACGCGCGCCGAAGTGGGCCGCTCCATCGTCATGCGCCGCTTCCACGCGCGTGGCCGCGGCCGCGCGGCGCGCATCGAGAAGTGGTTCAGCCATTTGAAGATCGTGGTTGCCGAGCGCGAGCCGGAAACAGCACCGGTCGCCGGAAAGAGGGCCGCCTGATGGGTCACAAAGTCAATCCGATCGGGCTGCGGCTCGGCATCAACCGCACCTGGGATTCGCGCTGGTTCGCCGGCGCGGACTACGCCAAGCTGCTGCATGACGACCTGAAGCTGCGCGCGCACTTGCGTAAGAAGCTCTCCGGCGCCGGCGTCAGCCGTGTGGTGATCGAGCGTCCGGCCAAGAAGCCGCGCGTCACGATTTACGCGGCGCGTCCCGGCGTGGTCATCGGCAAGAAGGGCCAGGACATCGAAGTCCTGCGCAAGGACCTGGCCAAGATGGCGAAGGCCGAGGTCTCGCTGAACATCGTCGAAATCCGCAAACCGGAGATTGACGCGACGCTGGTGGCCGAGAACATCGCCCAGCAGCTGGAGCGCCGCGTGGCGTTCCGCCGCGCGATGAAGCGCGCCGTGCAGTCCGCCATGCGCCTCGGCGCCCAGGGCATCCGTATCAATTGCGGCGGCCGCCTCGGCGGCGCCGAGATCGCCCGCGTCGAGTGGTACCGTGAAGGCCGGGTGCCGCTGCACACGCTGCGCGCGGACATCGATTACGGCGTGGCTACGGCCAAGACCACCTACGGCACCTGCGGCGTGAAGGTGTGGATCTTCAAGGGCGAGATACTCGCCAACGACCCGACCGCACAGGATCGCCGGGCCGCCGAACAGGCGCCGCAGCGGTAAGGACCCAGAGACATGCTTTCCCCCAAGCGGACCAAGTTCCGCAAAGCCCATAAGGGCCGCATACACGGCCTGGCCAAAGGCGGCACCGCGCTCAATTTCGGCCAGTTCGGCTTGAAGGCGCTCGAGCCGGAGCGCGTAACCGCGCGCCAGATCGAAGCCGCCCGCCGCGCCATCACGCGCGCCATGAAGCGCGCCGGCCGCGTGTGGATACGCATCTTCCCGGACGTCCCCGTCTCGCTGAAGCCCGCCGAGGTCCGCATGGGCTCCGGCAAGGGCGCGCCGGAGTTCTGGGTTGCCCGCGTGAAGCCTGGTCGCGTGATGTTCGAGATAGACGGCGTGCCGCCCGACGTGGCGCAGGCGGCTCTCACGCTGGGTGCGGCCAAGCTGCCGATCAAGACGAAGTTCGTAACCCGCCTGGGTGAGGGCTGATCATGACGAAGCCAGCCGACATACGCGCCAAATCGGACGACCAGCTCAGCACGATGCTGCTGGACCTCAGGCGCGAGCAGTTCAACCTGCGCTTCCAGCGCGCCACCGGCCAGAATGAGGGCACCGCCCGCGTGCGTGCCGTGCGTCGGGACATCGCGCGCGTCAAAACCATCATGGCGGAGAAGTCTTCTTCCGCCGCAAAAGCCTGAAAGGAGCGCCCAGCACATGCCGAGGCGTGTACTCGTCGGCCGCGTGACCAGCGACAAGATGGACAAGACGATCACCGTCTTGGTCGATCGCCGCATCATGCATCCGCTCTACAAGAAGTTCATCCGCCGCTCGAAGAAGTATGCGGCGCATGACGAAGTGAACGCGTGCAAGACGGGCGACCAGGTCCGCATCGTCGAATGCGCGCCGATCTCCAAGCGCAAGACCTGGACCGTGGTCGAGCGTAACGGCGCCGTTGTCGAAGGCGCTTCTGCCGATGCGCTGGCTTCGCTCGAGGCACGCGCGCACAGCCACGTGCCGGCTCACACCGCCGAGCCGGTGCCTGTCGAGGCTGTCACCGACGCGGCGCCAGCCGACGCGCACGCATAAGGACCCGCACAGATGATCCACGCAGAATCCAACCTGGAGGTCGCCGACAATTCCGGCGCGCGCCGGGTCCAGTGCATCAAGGTGATCGGCGGCTCCAAGCGCAAGTTCGCCTCGGTGGGCGACGTCATCGTCGTCTCCGTCAAGGAAGCCATCCCGCGCGGCAAGGTGAAGAAGGGCGACGTCCACCAGGCGGTGATCGTGCGCACCAGCTTCCCGGTGCGCCGCGCCGACGGCAGCGCCATACGCTTCGACACCAACGCCGCCGTGCTGATCAACAAGCAGCAGGAGCCGATCGGCACGCGCATCTTTGGCCCCGTCGTGCGTGAGCTGCGGGCGAAGAAGTTCATGAAGATCATCTCCCTCGCCCCTGAGGTGCTGTGATGGCGGCACGTATTCGCAAGGGTGACCGCGTCGTGGTCATCACCGGCGCCGACCGCGGCAAGCGCGGCGAAGTGCTGCGCGTGATCCCCAAGGAGGACCGTGCGGTCGTCCAGGGCGTCAATGTCGCCAAGAAGCACACCAAGGCCAGCGGCATGGGCCAGCCTGGCGGGATCATCGCGAAAGAGGCGACCATCCACCTCTCCAACATCATGCTGATCGATCCGGAGACCGACAAGCCGACGCGCATCGCGCACCGGGTTCTGGATAACGGCGGCAAGGCACGCGTGGCCCGCGCAAGCGGCCGCGTGATCGAAGGCTAGGATCATGAGCGAAACCGCAGAGAAGCCAGAAGCCCGTCCGGTGCCGCGCATGCAGGCGCGCTATCTGTCCGACGTGCGTTCGGCCATGCAGAAGGAGTTCAACTACAAGAACCCGATGCAGGTGCCGCGCCTGGAGAAGATCGTCATCAACATGGGCGTGGGCGAAGCCGCCGGCGACCAGAAGAAGCTGGACGCCGCCGTCGCCGAGCTGACGCTCATCGCCGGCCAGCGCCCGGTCAAGACGATCGCAAAAAAGGCGATCGCCGGCTTCAAGATTCGCGAGGGTCTGCCGATCGGCACCAAGGTGACGCTGCGGCGCGCCAAGATGTACGAGTTCCTGGACCGCCTGGTGACCATCGCCCTGCCCCGCGTGCGGGATTTCCGCGGCATCACCGGCAAGGGTTTCGACGGCCGTGGCAACTTCGCCATGGGCCTGAAGGAGCAGATCATCTTCCCCGAGATCGCCTACGACAAGGTCGATGCGGTGCGCGGAATGGACATCGTCATCGTCACCACGGCCAAGTCGGATGCCGAGGCGAAGGCGCTGCTGAAGGCGTTCGACCTGCCGTTCGTCACGGCAACCACCACTGCTTAATTCAATGATTGGAATACCCCCGGCGCAGGCCGGCAGGTTCCGGAGGATCTAGAAGAGATGGCCAAGACTTCCGCCGTCAACCGCAACATCAACCGCGAGAAGATGGTCAAGCGCGACCGTTCCAAGCGGAGCAAGCTCAAGGCCCAGATGATGGACCGCGACGCCCCCGTCGAGGAGCGCTTCGAGGCGTCCATGAAGCTTGCCCAACTGCCGCGCAACGGCAGCCGCACGCGCGTCCGTCTCCGCTGCGAGCTGACAGGCCGCTCGCGTTCCAACTACCGCAAGTTCAAGCTTTGCCGAATCGCCCTGCGCGACCTGGCCAGCGCGGGGCAGATCCCGGGCATGGTCAAGGCTAGCTGGTAAGGGCCCCGTCACATGTCGATGTCAGATCCGCTGGGTGACATGCTCACCCGCATACGCAACGCGCAGGGCAGCCGCCATGCGTCCTGCATCTCGCCTGCCAGCAAGCTGCGCGCCAACGTGCTCGACGTGCTGAAGCGCGAGGGCTACATACGCGGCTTCTCCGCCGAGGAGCTGCGTCCTGGCGTGGCCCAGCTTCGCATCGAGCTGAAATACAGCGAGGGCGAGCCGGTCATCAAGGAAATCCACCGCGTGTCCAAGCCGGGCCGCCGCGTCTATTCCAAGATACAGGAATTGCCGCGCGTCTATGCCGGTTTGGGCGTGTCCATACTGTCCACGCCACGTGGCGTGTTGAGCGATGCCGAGGCCCGCGCTGCCAATGTTGGCGGCGAAGTCCTCTGCCGCGTGTTCTGAAGGGACATAGAGAATGTCTCGCGTAGGCAAATATCCGGTCGACGTTCCCGCGGGCGTCACCATCGCGATCGTGGACGGTGTGCTGTCCGCAAAGGGCAAGCTCGGCGAGTTGCGCCTGAAGCTGACCGACCACGTCGAGACCACGGTCGAAGGCAGCAAGGTCAGCGTCAAGCCGCTCAGCAACGTGGCCCAGGCGCGCATGATGTGGGGCACCACGCGTGCCAACATCGCCAACATGATCCGCGGCGTCTCCACCGGCTACACCAAGACGATGGAGATCACCGGCACCGGCTACCGCGCCTCCGTGCAGGGCGCCAACCTCGTGGTCAATCTGGGCTTCAGCCACGACGTGGTCTATCCGGTTCCGGCAGGCATCACCATCACCACCCCGCGCCCGACCGCCATCATGGTGACCGGCGTGGACAAGCGTCTCGTGGGCCAGGTCGCCGCCGAAATACGCGGCTACCGTCCGCCGGAGCCCTACAAGGGCAAGGGCGTGCGCTACGACAACGAGACGATACGCCGCAAGGAAGGTAAAAAGAAGTGAGCGCCCGAGTGGATCTCCGGCAGCGCCGGCGCGAGCGCCTGCGCTACCAGCTGCGGCAGAAATCGGTCGGGCGCCCGCGCCTCTCCGTGTTCCGGTCCGGCAAGCACATCTACGCCCAAATCATCGACGACGCAGCCGGCCGCACGCTGGCAGCCGCCTCCACGCTGGACGCGAGCCTGCGCGAGGCGCTGCGCACCGGGGCGGACCGCGAAGCCGCCGGTGCGGTGGGCAAGCTGGTCGCCGAGCGCGCGCTGGCAGCCGGCGTCACCGCCGTCGTGTTCGACCGCGGCTCCTACATCTATCATGGCCGCGTAAAAGCGCTGGCCGAAGCCGCCCGTGAGGGCGGATTGTCCTTCTAAAGGGATACGAACATGGCACGTGAACCCAGGGAAGGCGGCGACCGCGGCCGCCGCGGCGAGCGGCGCGACGCCCCGCGCGAGCGCGACGGCGACGACCTCATCGACAAGCTGGTCACCATCAACCGCGTGGCCAAGGTGGTGAAGGGCGGACGCCGCTTTGCCTTCGCAGCCCTCGTCGTGGTCGGCGACCAGAAAGGCCGCGTCGGCTACGGCGCAGGCAAGGCACGCGAAGTGCCGGAAGCCATACGCAAGGCCACCGAGCGCGCCAAGCGCACGATGATACGCGTCCCGATGAAGGAAGGCCGCACGCTGCATCATGACAGCTACGGCCATTTCGGCGCCGGCAAGGTGATCCTGCGCACGGCCGCAGCCGGCACCGGCATCATCGCCGGCGGCCCGATGCGCGCCGTCTTCGAATCGCTCGGCATAGGCGATGTGGTTGCCAAGTCGCTCGGCAGCCGCAACCCGCACAACATGGTCAAGGCCACTTTCGCCGCCCTGGAAGCCGCCGCCAGCCCGCGTTCGGTGGCCAACCGCCGCGGCAAGAAGGTGAATGACATCGTGGGCAAGCGCGAAACGCCAGGTGCGGCCGCGGAGGCCACGGCCGATGTCTGACACCGCCAAGAAGACGGTGCGCGTGACCCAGACAGGGTCGCCGATCGGCCGCAAGCCCGGCCAGCGCGAGACGCTGATCGGGCTTGGCCTGACCAAGATACGCGGCACCAGGGTGCTGGAAGACACGCCCTCGATCCGCGGCATGATCCGCAAGGTCGCGCACCTCGTGCGCGTCGATGAGAGCGTCTGAAGATGACCACCCCACAGCTCAAGCTCAACGCGCTGCGCGACAACCCCGGCGCCCGCCCCACCTCCAAGCGCCTTGGCCGCGGCATCGGCTCCGGCAAGGGCAAGACGTCCGGCAAGGGCGTCAAGGGCCAGAAGGCCCGCGAAGGCGTGGCGCTGAACGGCTTCGAAGGCGGCCAGCTCCCCATCTACCGTCGCCTGCCCAAGCGCGGCTTCAAGAACATCTTCCGCGTCAGCCACGCGGCGGTGAACCTCGGCGCTATCAGTAAGGCGCTGGAGTCAGGCAAGCTGAAAGCAGACGAGCCGGTCACCGAGCAGACACTCCGCGATGCCGGCCTGGTTCGCGGCGGCAAGGCGGCGCTCGGCGTGCGCCTGCTCGCCAAGGGCGAGATCAGCCGCGCGCTGAACATCACGGTCAGCGGCGCGTCGGCGTCTGCCGTGGCCGCCGTCGAGGCGGCTGGCGGTAGCGTCACCACGTCGGCGCCAAAAGCCGAGGCTGCGCCCGAGGTGTAAGAAAGCAAGCAGTCCTTTTTAAAAAGAACCAGAAAACTTTTGCACCCCCGCATTTGCACCAGTCGAGTGCCTGGGGATAAATACAGGCTGCGGACAAAGCGGCAGTAGCAGAAGTTTTTTGCTTCTTTTTTTCAAAAAAGAAGGCCTTCCTTACTTCTTCCCTAGGACCAATCCCATGGCCTCAGCCGCCGAGCAGATCGCCTCTTCCTTCAGCCTGGGATCACTCTCCAAGGCCACGGAACTCCGCAAGCGCATCTGGTTCACCGTGGCCGCCCTCGTCGTCTACCGCATCGGCACTTACATCCCGGTGCCGGGCGTGGACGCCTCGGTGATGGCAGAGATGATGCACCGCAACGGCGGCGGCTTCCTGGGCATGTTCGACATGTTCAGCGGCGGCGCGCTCGGCCGCATGACCGTCTTTGCTCTCGCGATCATGCCCTACATCAGCGCCAGCATCATCATCCAGCTGATGACCACCGCCCTGCCCTCGCTCGAGACCCTGAAGAAGGAAGGCGAGTCCGGCCGCAAGAAGCTCAACCAATACACGCGCTATCTGACCGTGCTGATCGCGCTGTTCCAGGCCTACGGCATATCCGTGGGGCTGGAGACGTTCCACGGCAATTCCGGGCCGGCGGTGATCGATCCCGGCCTGTATTTCCGCGCCTCCTGCGTCATCACGCTGGTGGGCGGTACCATGTTCCTGATGTGGCTCGGCGAGCAGATCACCGCGCGCGGCATAGGCAACGGCATCAGCCTCATCATCTTCGCCGGCATCGTCGCCCAGCTGCCGCAGAGCTTCGGCCAGTTGCTGGAGCTCGGGCGCACCGGCGCCCTGTCGCCCATCTTCATCGTCGCCGTGTTCATCGGCTTCGTCGCCGTCATCGCGTTCATCGTGTTCATGGAGCGGGCGCAGCGCCGCATCATGATCCAGTATCCGAAGCGCCAGGTGGGCAGCCGCATGTTCGGCGGGGACAGCACGCACATGCCGCTGAAGGTGAACACCTCCGGCGTGATCCCGCCGATCTTCGCAAGCTCCATCCTGCTGGTGCCCGTCACCATCGCCGGCTTCGCCACCAACGTGACCGCGCCCGCCTGGGTCCCCCTGTGGCTGTCGGGGGCGCTCAGCAGCGTCGCCGGCCAGCTCTCGCGCGGCGCACCGCTCTATCTGGCGCTCTATGCGGCGCTCATCGTCTTCTTCTCGTATTTCTACACCGCCATCGTGTTCAACCCCGAGGAGACGGCGGACAACCTGAAGAAGTATGGCGGCTTCATCCCCGGCATCCGGCCCGGCGCCAACACGGCGGGCTACTTCGACCACATTCTCGTCCGCCTCACCACGATCGGCGCGGCCTACCTGGTGGCCGTCTGCCTGCTGCCGCAGGTGCTGATCACCAAATACGGCCTGCCCTTCGCGCTTGGCGGCACCAGCCTGATGATCATCGTCTCCGTCACCATGGACACCATCACGCAGATGCAGTCCCACTTGATCGCCCATCAATATGAAGGCCTTATCCGCAAGAACCGCGTGAAAGGCCGAGGCCGTTGAATCTGATCCTGTTGGGGCCGCCAGGCGCGGGCAAGGGGACGCAGGCGAAACGGCTCGAGGTGGCCTACGGCATTGCCCAGGTCTCCACCGGAGACATGCTGCGCGCCGAGGTGGCCGCTGGCTCCGAAATCGGCGCGCGTGCCAAGGCCATCATGGAATCCGGCGCGCTGGTGCCGGATGCGCTGATCATCTCCATGCTGGCCGCCCGCGTGCGCCAGCCCGACTGCGCGCGCGGTTTCATCCTGGACGGTTTTCCGCGCACCGTGCCGCAGGCGCAGGCGCTGGATGACATGCTGGGCTCGATGGGTATCGGCCTGGATGCGGTGATCGAGCTGAAGGTCGATGACGCAGCTTTGGTCGAGCGGATCGCCGGCCGTTTCACCTGCGCCAAATGCGGCACCGGCTACCACGACGAATTCCACCCGACGCGCGCCACCGGCGTGTGCGACGTCTGCGGCAGCCATGATTTCGTTCGTCGGGCAGACGACCGGCGGGAGACCGTCTCCGCCCGGTTGCAGGCCTACCACACGCAGACGGCGCCCATCCTGCCGCACTACGCCGGCCAGGGCCGCTTGCAGACCGTGGACGGCATGGCGGACATGAACACGGTCGCCGACGCGATTGGCGCAATCCTGAAGCGCCTGCCGGAAAAGGCGAGCGTCACGACAAGTTGATCTAATCGCGTTGACTCACAGGCGGGGGGGCTTTAAGTCCAGCCGCTCGGCACGGTCCACCACAGGACGCGGGCCATCACTGCATTCCGGTGTGTTAACCAGCCCGTAGCGGGCTACTATCGCGTGGTGCCGTCCGGCATCGCGCAAGGAGTTTAGGCGTGGCGCGTATTGCCGGGGTGAACATCCCCACCAACAAGCGGGTGGTTATCAGCTTGCGCTACATCTTCGGCATCGGCCCCAAGAAGGCGCAGGACATCTGCACCAAGCTGAACATCCCCGATGACCGCCGCGTCAACCAGCTCAGCGACGAAGAGATCGTCAAGCTGCGCGAGACGATCGACCGCGACTACCGCGTTGAGGGTGACCTCCGCCGTGAGCTGGCGATGAACATCAAGCGCCTGATGGACCTCGGCTGTTACCGCGGCCTGCGCCATCGCCGCGGCCTGCCCGTGCGTGGCCAGCGCACGCACACCAATGCACGTACCCGCAAGGGCAAGGCGGTCGCGATCGCCGGCAAGAAGAAGGTGACCAAGTAAGTGGCAAAGCCGGCAGCCGCGCGCACCAAGCGCAAGGAACGCAAGAACATCATCTCGGGCGTGGCCCATGTGATGGCGTCCTTCAACAACACCATGATCACCATCACCGACGCCCAGGGCAACGCTATCGCCTGGTCATCCAGCGGCAGCCAGGGTTTCAAGGGCAGCCGGAAGTCCACGCCGTATGCCGCCCAGGTGGCCGCGGAAGACGCCGGCAAGAAGGCGCGCGAGCACGGCATGGAGACCCTCGAGATCGAGGTGAGCGGCCCCGGCTCCGGCCGCGAGAGCGCGCTGCGTGCCCTGCAGGCCGTGGGCTTCAGCATCACCGCCATACGCGACATGACGCCGATTCCACATAACGGCTGCCGCCCACGCAAGCGCCGGCGCGTCTAGCGCCGCGCCGCCGTCAGCTCCCAGCCTTCGATCGTCGGATTGGGCTGCGGACGGCAGCTTTCCTGATGATTGATGGCTGAACGCTGACAGCTACCTGAGAGGTACAAGAGTGGTTATCCAGAGAAACTGGCAGTCGCTGATCAAGCCGGAAAAGCTGGAAGTCGAGCCCGGCACCGATCCCCACCGCATCGCAACCGTGGTGGCCGAGCCGCTCGAGCGTGGCTTCGGCATGACGCTCGGCAACGCGATACGCCGCATCCTGCTGAGCTCGCTCCAGGGCGCCGCCGTCACGGCCTTGCAGATCGACGGCGTGCTGCACGAGTTCAGCTCGGTCGCCGGCGTGCGCGAGGACGTCACCGACATCGTGCTGAACATCAAGCAACTCGCCTTGCGCATGCACGGCGAAGGCCCCAAGCGCATGACGCTGACCGCCACCGGCCCGGGCGAAGTCCGCGCCGGCCAGATCCAGGCCGGGCATGACATCGACATCATGAACCCTGACCTCGTGATCTGCACGCTGGACGAGGGCGCCAAGCTCGGCATGGAACTGACCGTGCAGCTCGGCCGCGGCTATGTGGCCGCCGCCGCCAACCGCCCGGAAGACGCCCCGATCGGCCTGATCCCGGTCGACGCCATCTACTCGCCGGTGCGCCGCGTCTCCTACAAGGTGGAACCCACCCGCGTGGGCCAGGTGACGGACTACGACAAGCTGCTGCTGACCGTCGAGACGAACGGCGCCGTGGGCCCTGAGGACGCGGTCGCACTCGCGGCCCGCATCCTGCAGGACCAGCTCAAGCTGTTCATCAACTTCGACGAGCCGCAGCAGGTCCGCGCCGAAGAGCAACACGACGACCTGCCGTTCAACCGCAACCTGTTGCGCAAGGTGGACGAGCTCGAGCTGTCCGTGCGTTCGGCGAACTGCCTCAAGAACGACAACATCGTCTATATCGGCGATCTGGTGCAGAAGACCGAGCAGGAGATGCTGCGCACGCCGAACTTCGGCCGCAAGTCGCTCAACGAGATCAAGGAAGTGCTGACCAATATGGGGTTGGCGCTTGGGATGAATGTTTCCGGTTGGCCGCCGGAGAACATCGAAGAATTGGCCAAGCGTTTGGATGAACCCTTCTGAGATTAGGTAAGGAAGGCCTTCTTTTCTGAAGAAAAGAAGCAAAAGACTTTTATCTGTGCTGTCGCGGACTCTCCGGAGACTCGCCGACAGGGAGCAAAAGTTTTTTGGTTCTTTTCTTCAGAAAAGAACGGCTTTCTTTCTAGGAGTAAAACATGCGTCACGGGGTAGCCGGCCGGAAGCTCGGCGTCACATCCACCCACCGCCTCGCGATGTTCCGCAACATGGCGGTGGCGCTCATCAAGCACGAGCAGATCACCACCACGCTGCCGAAGGCCAAGGAGCTCCGCCCCGTTGCCGAGCGCCTGATCACGCTCGGTAAGCGCGGCAACCTGCACGCCCGCCGCCAGGCCTACGCCCAACTTCGCGACAACACGATCGTCCAGAAGCTGTTCGACACCCTGGCCGACCGCTACCGCACCCGCTCCGGCGGCTACACGCGCGTGATGAAGGCCGGCATGCGCTATGGTGATGCAGCCGACATGGCGGTGATCGAGCTGGTTGATCGGGATCCGTCGGCAAAGGGCCAGGATAGTGGGCCGCGGCAGGAAATGCCGGAGTCTGAAGCGGAGTAAGGAAGGCCTTCTTTTCTGAAGAAAAGAAGCAAAAGACTTTTGGTCCCTGTCGGCGGCTATCGAGATAGCCGGCGACGGGGCCAAACGTTTTTTCGGTCCCTTAAAAAAGGACTGCTTGCTTTCTACCTCGAAACCAGTGTCAAGCTAACGGCGTTAACTTTTAAAGGCCGGCAATCCTAAACCGGATGGCCAAGTGTCCAAAGATGAGCGCCACAGCCGACCTTTCCCGCCCCGTCATCACACCGAACTTCCTGGGCACCCTGCGCACCCTCCGGAAGCTCGTGCGCAACCCGATGGAGGCCTGGCCCGCCGCCGTCTACACTGACCCCTACGTCGTCAGCCACATGCTCGGCCGCAACACGATGTTCGTCTGCGACCCGGACCTCGTGCAGCAAGTGCTGGTCGATGACGCGGAAAGCTTCGTCAAGGCCGAGCCGATGCGCCGCTCGCTCGAGCCGGCACTCGGCAAAGGCATCCTGACCTCCGAAGGCGCGCGCTGGCGCCTGCACCGCCGGGTCTCCGCGCCGGTGTTCCGCCCCGCCCACGTGAACAGCTTCATTCCCGCCATGATCACCGCGTCCCGCGAGATGCGCGATGCGTGGGCCGCCCTGCCCGAAGGCGCGCCGCTGGAGATCACGCACGAGATGATGCGTGTGACGTTCGAGATCATCTTGGAGACGATGCTCTCCGGCCGCGGCAACGTGGACGTCGGGCGTACCGAAGTCAGCATACGGGACTTCCTGGAATCCACGAGCTGGCAGACGGCCCTGTCCGCTTTGGGCGCACCCACCTGGACGCCGTTCCCTGGCAAGGCCAAGTCCGAGCGCGGCGGTGACTACCTACGCCAGACAGTCACCGAGCGCATCGTCGAGCGCCGCCAGACCGGCGAGCGCCGCAGCGACCTGCTCTCACTTATGCTGGACGCCAAGGATCCGGAGACCGGCGAAGGCCTGGATGACGTCGACATACGCGACAACATCATCACCTTCATCGGCGCCGGGCACGAGACGACCGCGCTGGCGCTCACCTGGACGTTCTTCCTGCTCGCCCGCAACCCGGACATCGAGCGCCGGGTGCTGGCGGAAATCGCCCAGGTGACAGGCGGCGCGCCGCTCGAAGCCGGCCAGGTCGCGGAGTTGGCCTACACGCGCCAGGTGGTCCAGGAATCCATGCGCGTCTATCCTCCCGTGGCCATGGTGGTCCGGCAATCCACGCGGGACCTCGACATCGGCGGCGTGAAAATCACCCCGCATGACAACGTGTTCGTGCCGATCTACGCCATCCACCACCACAAGAACCTGTGGCCGAACCCCGAGACGTTTGACCCGGACCGGTTCGCGCCGGAGGCCGTAAAGGCCCGCCATCGCTGGTCCTATCTGCCGTTCGGCGCCGGGCCACGCATCTGCATCGGCATGGGTTTCGCGCTGCTCGAAGCGGTTGCCATCCTGGGCACGTTGCTTCCGGCGGCCCGCCTGTCAGCCGAACCCGACTTTGCGCCGACCCCGAAGCTCCGCGTGACCATGCGGCCGGCCGAGGGCATGCCCATGCGGCTGCACAAGCGGACGTAAAGCAAGAAAGCACAGCCTTTCTAAAAAGAAGCAGAGACGTTTGCCCAAGCGCCTGCAACAGCCGGATGATTCAGAAAACATCCGTTGCTGCAGATGCGGGTAGCAAAAGTTTTTTGCTTCTTTTTTTCAAAAAAGAAGGCCTTTCCTAAGCGAAAGCCCCCCCGCCAGCCGCCCTAAACTTCCACCAACCGCCGGCGCTCGAAAACAGCCAGGACAGGCAGCCCGCTAGCCGCCTCCAGCCCCTCGCCGGTCAGGAACACCGGCCGGCGCATGAAGGCCACCACCACCCAGCCAAACGCGGTCAGCCCGCCGAACACGATGCCGGCCGCAATCACCAGCAACGGCGTGGCCCGCGGCGACTGTGGCGCCATCGCCGGCTGGATGACGCGCACGTTCGCCAAGCGCCGCGCGTCCTCCGCCTCGCTCAGATGCCGCTCGGCCACGATGCGGCTGGCGGCCCGGTACGTGTCGTCCGCGCTGGCGCGCTGGCGTTGCAGCCCGGCCAGCGACGCTTCGTCGGCATCGAGCGCGATTAGAGTCTGCGATACCCGCGCCAGATCCTGCTGCTGGGATTGCAGGCGGGCGCGAGCGGCCGCGAGCTCGCCCACTTCACGCGCGCGGTCCAGCCGCAGCGGGTCGATCGTCGGATTGCGGCCCTGCCGGACGACAGAAAGCGTCGCATCATGGTTAAGGCGCGCCTGCTCCGCCTGGTGTGCCGCAAGTTCGGCACGCAGGCCGGTGACCATGCGGCTGGTCTCGCGGTATTTCTCGCGTGCCGTGGCCAGCCGCGCCAGCACGCCCTCCAGCCCGGCGTTCACGGTCTGCAGCCGCGTGTCTGCATCCTGTTCGGTGTAGATGCCGATCGTGGGGTGTTCCGCGCCGAGCGCCTTTGTCAGCGCGTCCAGCCTTGCGGCATGCTCGCTGACGGACGAGGCGGTCTCCTGCGTCGACTGTTCCGCCTGGCTGCGCCGGTGCAGCAGCAGGTCGCGCTCGGAATCGTAGTCGGAGATGGCGTGCGCCTGCTTGAACGCGGCCAGACGCTCGTCGGCCTGCGCCACCGCCTGCCGGCCCGCCTCGGCCTCGCGCCTGACGATGTCGAGCTGCGGATCGTCATACAGGGACGCGCGGCGTTGCGCGTAGAGCGCCAGCATGGTGTTCAGCGTGGCCGCGGCGGTCGCACCCGCGGGCGCGTCGAACGTCACGTCGATCACGTTGGCGTCCTTCGCCGGCAACACCGACAGATCGTGCTTGAACCGCTTGATGCCGCGCTCCTCCCGCGCGGCAGCCTCGTCCGCCGGTTGCACCCGCCAGGGTGCCAGCAGGGTGGACGTGACCGCGTGCACCACGCGGCGCACCAGGCCCCGCGGCGCCGGTGTAAACACGTCCGGATACAGCGTGGCCGGTCCCACCTTGTCGATCGTGGCGCGATGCAGGTCCGCGCTGCCCAGTATCTCCGACTCTGCCTTCATGATCTGGTCCATCACCAGCGCGCTGGCGTTCAGCTCGTGGCTGCCGGCCGCGGCACGCACGGTGAACTCCGGCGAAGGCAAAACGGCCAGCGTGGCTGCGGCCCGGTAGCTCGGCGGCAGGAGGGCAGCCACCAGCAACGCCAGGGACAGCACAGCGGCACCCGCCAGCAAGGCCGGACGGCGATGGTGGTACGCGTGATAGAGGAACTCCCGCAACGAAGGGGCGGCTTCCTGAGCCGTCTCCGCGTTCATCGCCGCATTCCTTTCAGGCCGCCAGGTTGCACCTGCTCACTCTCGTATCGCGTCTTGCGCGAAAATGGCAGGTTTTGCAACGAACGTCGAGTTTTCGATGCTGGGCGCAGGTTTGCGCTGTCTTGACAGCAAGCAAGGCCTTCTTTTTTGAAAAAAAGAAGCAAAAAACTTTTATCTCCCCGCACTTTCAGCACGCGTGTTCATCAGGATGCACCCGGACGCGGCAGTCGCGGGAGAGACGATAGTTTTTGGTCCACATCCTCCAAAAAGGCCTGCTTGCCTTCTGCCCCGCGTCACTACCAACAGCGCTGAGGTCTCCGGCGACACTCCGCGGGGACTAGGCAAAACGACGCGTTCGGGCCAATTAGCGGGTGCAGCGCGACCGCGACAGCGGGACCGGCGCTTACAAGAAAGGTGACTGATGTCTTCGACCACGCACGCCGCACCCGCCCCGCACGGCACTGCAGGGGAGCCGGGGCGACGCGACTTCCTGACGCTGCTCGCTTTGGCCGGCGCCGGCGTGGCCGTCGGCGCCATTGTCTGGCCGTTCATCGACAGCATGGAGCCGGCCGCCGACACCCTGGCCGCCGGCGAGCCGATCGACGTGGACGTGAGCAAGCTGGCCCCCGGCCAGCAGATCGTGGTGGTCTGGCGCGGCAAGCCGATCTTCATCGTGCACCGCACCCCACAGGGTCTGGCCACGCTGCAGGACCCCAAGACGATCCGCGTGCTCAGCGACCCGAACAGCAAGGTGCTGCAGCAGCCGCCTTACGCTGACAACTGGCACCGCTCGGTCGACCCCACCTACGCGGTCATGGTCGGCATCTGCACCCATCTCGGCTGCGTGCCCACCTTCTACCCGAACATCAGCGCCACGGACCCGGCGCCCAACTGGCCGGGCGGGTATCTCTGCCCTTGCCACGGCTCCAAGTATGACCTGGCGGGCCGCGTCTATTCCGGCGTCCCGGCGCCCTACAACCTGCCGGTGCCGCCGTATCACATGGCGTCGCCCAAATCGGTGCGCATCGGCGAAAATCCGCCTGGGCAGACTTTCGATCTGAACTCCGTGGTGCAGATCTAGGAAAGCAAAAAGTCCGTGTTGGAAAGCGCCAACAACTCCTAGTCTCCGGCGGCGGCCGTTTCAGCGACCGCCGACAGCGAGCAAAGGCTCGTCCCGCTGCTTTGCGGGCCACCGCGCAGCGCCCTAGCAGCAGCGAGCACGCGGCTTGGCGTGGGCGCGGGCGTCCTCGTCGCAGCCGCCGCACCCAGCGCCTGATTTGGCGGAGCTGCGGACATACTGCCGTAGTTGAAGCGGAACTCGGCCTCTTTCAGAAACAGCGCGAAATGCGCACGTGGGATGCTTTGTAGCGCCTGAGCGTGCTTTTGGCCTGGTTTCCACCTTTGCGGCGTCCTGGTGCTCGTTGGACAGCAATGCAGAAACTAAAATCCTTCGCCCTTTTCCAAAAAAGGCCTGGCGGAAGGCAACCCCAAAGCACCCGATCTGGTTTGGCGTGATCCCGGCTCGAAACATACCATACCACCAGCACTGGAGCTTCCATGCCTTGGTCCCGCGTCGCATTTAGCACCGTCGTCAGCTTGCCAATTCTCATGGCGGCCTTGCCCGCCACGGCGCAGGTCAAGGCGTTCTCGAACAACTCAGCCGACGCCAAGCCGCCGCCCATGGTGACGTCGAACTCCATGGTGCCGTCGAACACGGCGGACATGCAGGCGGTGCTGGACTCCCTGACGGTGCTGGGCGTCAAGCCCATCGAGACACTGACGCCCGACGCGGCGCGCGAGCAGCCGACGCCGGCCGATGCGGTGAAGCGCGTCCTGAAGCAGAAAGGCATGCCCACCGAGCCTGACCCGTCGGTCACCACGTCGGTCAGGAGCTACGGCCCGGCCGACAAGGAAGAGGTCACCATCTATCGGCCCAAGGCTGCTTCCGGCCCGTTGCCGGTGGTGGTATACTATCACGGCGGCGGCTGGGTGATCGCCAACGTGAAGGCCTATGACGCCACCCCGCGCTATCTCGCGGCAGCGCTCCCCGCGATCGTGGTGTCGGTCGAGTACCGTCTCGCGCCGGAATTCAAGTTCCCGGCCCAGCACGAAGACGCCGCGACGGCCTACCAGTGGGTGCTGAAGAACGCCAAAAGCTTCGGCGGCGACACCAGCCACATCGCACTCGCCGGCGAGAGCGCGGGCGGCAACCTTGCCGTGGCCACCGCCATCTACGCGCGCGACCATCATCTGCCGGCGCCGGCGGCGATCCTGTCGGTATACCCGATCGCCAACTCGTCCCCGTCGCTGCCGTCCCGGGCGGAGAACGGCAACACCAAGCCGTTGGACACCGCGATGCTGATCTGGTTCACGTTCTACTATGCGAAGGACGCGGCCGACGTCGCTGACCCGCGCATCGACCTGGTGCACGCCGACCTGCACGGCCTGCCGCCGACAACCATCATAAACGCGCAGAACGATCCGTTGCGGTCGGACGGCGAGACTCTGGCGGCGGCGATGCGGGCGGCCGGCGACAAGGTCACCCAGAAGACGTATCTCGGCGTCACGCACGAGTTCTTCGGCATGGGCAAGGTGGTGCAGGGTGCGATGGACGCGAACCGCTACGCGGTGGCCCAGTTGAAGCCCGCCCTCTAAGGAAGCAAAGCAAGGCCTTCTTTTTTGAAAAAAAGAAGCAAAAAACTTTTGTCTCCCCGCACTTGAACCAGCCGGACACACCAGGAAACGCAACGCCGCTGAGCGTCGGGGAAGAAAAAGTTTTTTGCTTCTTTTTTTCAAAAAAGAAGGCCTTGCTTTCTTCCTCCGGGCGCAACTGCCTTAGCAAACCGCAGGAGACCAACCATGAACGTCAGCGATTTCATCTGGAACCGCCTGCATGAATGGGGACTGAAGCGCGTCTACGGCTATCCAGGCGACGGCGTCGGCGGCCTGGACGTGGCGCTCGAACACGCCAAGGACAAAATGCAATACGTGCAGGTGCGCCACGAGGAGATGGCGGCCTTCATGGCCTCGGCGCATGCGAAATTCACCGGCGAGGTCGGCCTCTGCTACGCCACGTCCGGACCGGGTGCCATCCACCTGCTGACCGGCCTCTATGACGCGAAGATGGATCACGTGCCCGTCGTCGCCATCGTCGGCCAGCAGGCGCGCACCGCGATAGGATCCAACTACCAGCAGGAAGTGGACCTGCAATCGCTCTTCAAGGATGTCGCCGGCGACTACGTCGTCACGGTGATGGTGCCGGAGCAGATACGCCACGCGATAGACCGTGCCGTCCGCATCGCCGCCGCCACGCGCAGCGTGACGTGCGTGATAATCCCCAACGACCTGCAGCTCCTCGCCTACAAGGACCCGCCTCTGGCGCACGGTACCACGCATACCGGCGTGGGCTATGCGGGCCCCGCGGAACTGCCGAACGAGGCCGTGTTGCGCCAGGCCGCCGCCGTGCTGAACGCCGGCCGCAAGGTGGCGATGCTGGTAGGCGCCGGTGCGCTCAATGCCACCGACGAAGTCATCGCGGTCGCGGACCGCCTGCAGGCCGGCGTCGCCAAGGCGCTGCTCGGCAAAGCGGTGCTGGCCGATGACATACCTTGGGTGACCGGCGGCATCGGCCTGCTCGGCACCGCGCCGTCCTGGAACATGATGCAGGACTGCGACACGCTGCTCGTCATCGGCTCCTCCTTTCCCTACAGCGAGTTCCTGCCCAAGCCAGGCACCGCCCGCGGCGTGCAGATCGACCTGGACCCCACCCGCCTCAGCCTGCGCTACCCGATGGAAATCAACATGGCGGGTGACAGCGCCGTCGCCCTGCGCGCGCTGCTGCCGCTGCTGGAGCAGAAGGAGCCGGGAAGCTGGCGCCAGGGCATCGAAAAGGACGTGGCCAGATGGTGGCGCACGCTCGAGGACCGCGCGATGGTGGCGGCCAACCCGATCAACCCGCAGCGCATCTTCTGGGAATGCTCGAAGCGGCTGCCCGAGAACGTCATCATCACCGGAGACAGCGGCTCGGTGGCCAACTGGTATGGCCGGGACATCAAGCTGCGCCGCGGCATGATGGGCTCGCTGTCCGGCAGCCTCTCGTCGCTGGGCTCGGCCACGCCCTATGCGGTGGCGGCGAAGATGGCGTTCCCGGAACGCGTGGTGCTCGGCTTTATCGGCGACGGTGCGATGCAGATGAACGGCCTCAACGTCATGATCACCGTATCCAAATACTGGAAAGCCTGGTCGAGCCCGAAATTCATCATCATGGTGCTCAACAACCAGGACCTGAACCAGGTCACCTGGGAAGAGCGCGTCCAGCTCGGTGACGGCAAAACGGAATCCACCCAGTCGATCCCGGATTTCGCCTATCACACCTATGCCGAAATGCTCGGCCTGAAAGGCATCCTGGTGCGCGACCCGGAACAGCTCGGCGCCGCCTGGGACGAGGCCTTCAGCGCCGACCGCCCGGTGATCATGAACATCTACGCCGATCCCAACGTGCCGCCGCTGCCGCCGCACATCACGTTCAAGGACGCGAAGAACTTCCTGACGATGACGCTGAGTGAGCCGGAGCTTGGGAGCGTGCTGAAAAACAGTGTGAAGCAGGTGGTTGCGGGAGTGTTGCCGGGCGTCAGTTAAGCCGAAGAAAGCAAGGCCTTCTTTTTTGAAAAAAAGAAGCAAAAAACTTTCATCTCCCCGCCTGCACCACGGTTTCGCGCCTGGTTCTGCCAATACGCGCTATGGCAGAACCGGTGCGGTTTTAATGCAGGCCAGGGAGCAAAACTTGAAGGTAACATTACCGACTAAGTAAACTGCGCTTTACAGGATGTTGCTGTTTCCGGGAAGCGTTAAACCAAAGGCCAGATTACACCTGCGATCTTACAGTCTCCTGAAACCCGCGCCGTCAAGGATGCGTCTCTTGGCCGCGTTCGGCTACGAAGCAGGCAAGTGTCAAGAACCTTGTCGTCTTAGCCCGCCGGTCATCCAATAGACAACCCGCGCCAGCGCCCAAACTGGCAATGCAATTACCAGGAGCAGGAATAGCTCCCCTTTGAAAAGCCACCCGGTAAACTCCAACCAGGAATGTGCACGATGCCATATCGGTAGCACCACAAGACCGTTCATCATGGTGGCCAGAATCACGAAGACGACGCCCATTTCATCCGGCCAGGTCTTCGTGTCTCTCTCATGGCTTCTGCAAAAGCAGACCTGCCTTTGTTTACCTGACAATCTCCACACTAGCCGTCTGCCCCGCCACCAACCGCATCCCCGCCGGCAAACGATCGATCGCAATATGCACCGGAACGCGTTGCGCCAGCCGCACCCACGTGAAAATCGGATTCACCGAAGCCAGCCCGCTCGCATCCGACGTAGCATTCGCCACCACGATCCCGCGCGCCACGCCCGCCACATGCCCCTCGATAGGATCGTGCCACCCGATCAGCTTCGCCCGCGCATGGTCGCCGTCATGGATCGCGTGCAGCTCGGTCTCCTCGAAATACCCGTCGATCCAGAACGTGTCCGCATCCACAAGCGTAAGCACCCGCTGCCCGGTCACGCCGTAATCGCCGACCCGTGCTTCCAGATTGGTCACGAACCCGTCCACCGGCGAGGTGATCCGCGTGCGCTCCAGATTCACCTTGGCCTGCCCCAGCCCCGCCAGCGCCTGCGCCACCGCGGCCGCGGCCTGCTGCGCCTCGCTGAGATACGTCTGCCGTTCCTCCTGGGACGTCGAGAGGTCCGTCAGTTGCAGGCGCCGCCGCGCCTCGGCCTGCTTGTTCGTCTCGTTGGCGCGTGCCTGGTCCAGGTTGGCCTGCGCGTTGTCCACCGCGATCGCGTAGTCGGTCGCCTCGATCTCCACCAGCAGATCGCCTTTGCGGACGTACTGGTTGTCGGCGATCGGCAACCGCGTGATGCGGCCGGAGATCTCCGGCGCCATCGTCACCACGTTCGCGCGCACCGTGCCGTCCCGCGTCCAGGGCGGCGCCACGTAGGCGTCCCACGCGGCCCACGCGCAGATCGCGGCGGCCGCCACCAGCATCAGCGTGATCAGCACCGGCACCAGGCGAGGGGCCGCCCCGTGCCGCGCCGGCACCAGCCGCAGCTTCGCGCCGGCAAGCGCATCGTTCTGGTCCGGCATCAGGGCCACCTCCCCACCACGATCACGATAGCCGACATGATGATGACCAGCACGCAAAGGTTCGCCAGCGCCGGATGCCATATCCGGCGCGTCAACCCGGTGCGGTCGGCCACCTGCCGCATCGCCAGCAACAACAGCCAGGCCGCCAGCAGCATCGGCGCGATGGGTGACACCAGCACGCCGAACAGGTTCACCTCAGCGTAGCGCATGGTTTCTGTCCTATAACAACCGGGGTTTGGGGTCACATGAAGTAGGCAAGGCCTTCTTTTTTGAAAAAAAGAAGCAAAAAACTTCTATCCCCCCGCATTTGCAACAGACCAGCGCTTCCAAAGACATCACGCCAGCGGACACAGCGAACGGAACAAAAGTTTTTTGCTTCTTTTTTTCAAAAAAGAAGGCCTTCCTCCTTCACTCCCCAAAATAAGCAGCATGCCGCGTCAGCGCCTCCTGCAG
>CAXTVW010000049.1:3178-21323 GCA_964247675.1 uncultured Acetobacteraceae bacterium | reverse complement strand
TGACCGAGGCAGTCACCGCGTGCGCCGAAGCGGCGGCCAAGGAGGCGGAACCCGCAGCGCAGCGCCGCGTGGCGTAGGCAAGCAAGCAAGGCCTTCTTTTTTGAAAAAAAGAAGCAAAAAACTTTTATCTTCCCGCATCTGCACCAGCCGGGTGCCTTCTGCGAGCACAGGCGTTGCAGCGTCGGGGAAGCAAAAGTTTTTTGCTTCTTTTTTTCAAAAAAGAAGGCCTTGCTTCCTTCCTTCACCAGGTAATCACCCCGCGTGCACGCATTCCTGAGGTTCCTCTCCCGCCAGCGCTGGTCTGCCGTCGAAGGCACCGGCGCCACTGTCGCCGCCATGCTGGTGATCACGCTCGTACGCCTGATCGCCCCGCTCAACACCGCGCCGTTCCTGCTCTATCTGCCGGTGATCTTCGTGCTGAGCCTGGCGCTGGGCTGGCGGCCCGGCGTCATGGGCCTGCTGCTGTCCGACCTGCTGGCGGCCTACTTCTTCATACGCGATGCCCACCACGTGATGCTGACCTCCAGTCAGGTGGTGGCACTCGCGGAGTACCTCATTGTCGGCGCGGTGACGGTTTCGGTATGCGACGCGCTGCGGCGCGCGATCATCGAGAGCGAGTCCAGGCTCGCGGACCTGGTGCAGAGCCGCAGCCACCTGGAGGCGGCCAAGCAGGACGCTGACGAAGCCAGGCGCGCGGCCGAGGCGGCAAACCGCGCGAAGAGCGCGTTCCTCGCCAACATGAGCCACGAGCTGCGCACGCCGCTCTCCGCGGTGATCGGCTACAGCGAGATGCTGGAGGAGGAGGCCGAGGATGGCGGCCAGGCGGCCATGCTGGCGGACCTCGGCAAGATCAAGTCCAACGCCAAGCACCTGCTGCATCTGATCAATGACGTGTTGGACCTCAGCAAGGTCGAGGCCAACAAGATGGAGGTGCAGGCCGAGACGTTCGATGTGGCGGACTTCCTGCGCGACGTGGCCGGAACGGTGGAGTCGCTGGTACGCAAGAAGTCGAACACGCTGGAGCTCGACCTGGGCCAGGACCTCGGCGCCATCACCTCGGACGTCACCAAGCTGCGTCAGTGCCTGTTCAACCTGATCGGCAACGCGGCCAAGTTCACCGAAGCCGGGCGCATCACGCTCGGCGCCCGCCGCGAAGCGCGGCCGGACGGACCGTTCCTGTCCTTCACCGTCGCCGATACCGGCATAGGCATGACGCCCGACCAGGTGGCCCGCCTGTTCCAGCGCTTCATGCAGGCCGACGAGACGACCACGCGGAAATACGGCGGCACCGGCCTGGGCCTGGCGCTCAGCAAGGCCTTCGCGAAACTGCTTGGCGGCGACATCGTCGTGCGCAGCACCGCCGGCGAAGGCACCTGCTTCACCGTGGCCATCCCGGCCAGCCTGCCTGAACGCGCCCCCGAGGCCGCCGCCGACGACACCGTTGCCGGCGAAGGCGACGAGCGGGAGCTGGTGGTCGTCATCGACGACGAAGCCGCCCAGCGCGAGCTCACGACGCGGTTCCTTCGGCGGCAGGGCTACGCGGTGGAGACTGCGTCGGACGGCCCGGCGGGGCTGGAACTCGTGCGCGCCCGCAAGCCGCAAGTGGTGCTGCTGGACGTCATGATGCCGGTCATGGACGGCTGGTCGGTGCTGCGGCGGCTCAAGGAGGATCCGGACACCGCGTCCATCCCGGTCATCATGGTCAGCTTCGTGGCGGACCCCGGCCTGGGCGCCAGCCTGGGCGCCGACGCCGCCGTCCCCAAGCCGGTCGACTGGTCCGAGCTGAAAGCCGTCATGGAGCGGTTCCACGGCACGCCTGGCCAGGTGCTGGTCGTGGATGACGACCCCGACATGCACGCGCGGGTGCGCACGGCACTCGAACGCGACGGCTGGCACGTGGCAGACGCCTATGACGGTGCCGAGGCGCTGCGGCATGTCGAGCAGTCCCGGCCCGAGCTGATCCTGCTGGATCTGTCGATGCCGGTGATGGACGGCTTCGCCTTCCTGCACCGGCTCCGGGCCATGCCGGGCTGCGCGGACATCCCCGTGGTGGTGCTGAGCGCGCGGGACATCGCGGGCTCCGAGCGCCACGAACTGGAGGCCGCCGACCGCGTGCTGCGAAAAGACCGCACGAGCATGCGTGATCTGACGGCGGAGATCAGGCGGCTGGTTACGCGCCGGCCGGCTGCTAGCGATGCGTCGTCGGAGTAAGTAAGCAAGGCCTTCTTTTCTGAAGAAAAGAAGCAAAAGACTTTCATCTCCCCGCATTTGCACCAGGCGGGCAGAGCGGGAGAATACCGGAGGTCGGCAGCGTCCTTTTTTTTTAAAAAGAACGCCTTCCTTCCTTCGCCGGCATCACAATCAACACTGTTATCTCTCACCCACATGTGAGTGCGCCGCGCAAGCGCCCCACGCTAAGCCTCGCTGAAGCTTCGAGAGAAAACTCATGTTCCAACGACTGGCGTCTTTGTGCGTCTGCCTCGGCGCCGTGCCGGCGATCGCCCATGCCGCATCCGCGCCGGCCTGGCTGAACTGGGGCGGCACATCGCTCACCAACACGCGCAATGCCACGGCGGAGACTGCGATATCGCCCGCCAACGTGTCCACGCTGCGGCAGCTTTGGGTTTTCACCGGACGCGGCAACTTCACCACCACGCCGACCGTGTACGGCGACCGGCTCTACACCACCGATGACGGTGGCGGCGTGTACGCAATCGATACGGCAACGGGAAAAGCGGTGTGGACGCACGCGATGTCCGATTACGGGCTGAGCGTCTCGCGCAGCAGCCCGGCGATCGTGGGCGATCTTCTGATCCTGACGGACCGGCGGTCCGGCAACGTCATCGGTATCTCGCGCGCCACCGGCAGCCTGGTCTGGAAGACGCTGATCGAGTCCAACCCCTACGCCACGCTGACCGGCAGCCCGATCGTGCGTGGCAAGACGGTGTTTGTCGGCACCGCCTCGAACGAGGAATACGAGGTCTCTGCTTCGTCCAGCTACACGCCGACGTTCCGCGGCAGCGTGGCGGCGCTGGATACGTCAACCGGCGCGCTGCAATGGCAGAGCTACATGGTGCCGCAAGGCTATACCGGCGGCGCGGTCTGGGGCAGCGGGTTCGCGGTAAACACCAATGCCAACCTGGTCTATGTCACGACAGGCAACAACTACACGGTGCCGCAAGCCGCCGCCGACTGCCAGGAAAACACCGACACCGGCCCCAGCCGCCTCGCCTGCCTGGCGCACACCGACTTCGTGGATTCCATCGTGGCGCTGGACATGACCACCGGCGCGGTACGCTGGGGCCATCGCCTGCAAGGCTCCGACACGTTCACGCTGAACTGCCGCACCAGCACGCCCGCGCAACCATGCCCGATGCCCACCGGCCCGGATTATGACTTTGCCCAGGGGCCGAGCCTGTTCAACGCCGGCACCGCCAGCGCGCCCCGCCTGGTGGTGGGCGCCGGCCAGAAAAGCGGCGTCTACTGGGCGCTGGACGCCAGCAGCGGCAAGATCGCCTGGCGCAGCCAGCCGGCCCCGGGCGGCGTACGCGGCGGCATAATGTGGGGCGCCGCGGTGGACCAGTCGCACGTGTACGTGGCGGAGAACAACTCGCGGCACGTGGCATACACTCCCGTCGGCGCATCGGCGAAAACCACCGGCGGCTCCTGGGCCGCGCTGGACGTGGCCAGCGGCGCCATCGCGTGGCAGACGGAAGTCCCCGGCACCCAGGACAGCGCACCCGCGGGCTCGGAGAGCGCGGTCAGCGTGGCAAACGGCGTGGTGTTCGCCGGCTCCACGGCCGGCGACATGGTCGCGATGAACGCCGGCACCGGCGCGATCCTATGGCAGTTCGCCAGCGGCGGCGGGGTCACGTGCGGGGCCTCGATCGTCGCGGGCGTGGTGTATTGGGGGTCTGGGGATCCTTACGGGACGGCTAACAACAAGCTTTATGCGTTTGGGTTGACGGGGAAGTAAGAAAGCAAGGCCTTCTTTTTTGAAAAAAAGAAGCAAAAAACTTTTGCTCCTGACGCCTGCATGAAGGTCCGTCCCGTTCTACCGTTCCGCGCTCTTGCAGAACCGGCGGACGAACGACAGGAGTGCTCTTTTTCAGTGTCTGCTCAAAAGTCGGCCTGCAGTTAGCGGGCGTATGTGCCGAGCACCGGAGCGCAGAAGAAGCGCGCCGGATGACCGGCAAAACGACTCTTCGAACAGACACTCAAGGAAAGGCACGCTCTCTTACTCTTCAGGCTCTGTCGTGAACATCAACGGATGCCCCTCCTTGCGCGCGAGGTCGATCGCGTTCGTGGCCTTCGTCTCCGCGATCTCCCGCGTGAACACCCCAACAACACACGCGCCACGCTTGTGCGCCGTGCTCATCACCTGCGCCGCCTTCTCCTCACGCATGCCAAACTCTATGCGCAGCACACGCACCACAAACCCGCGCGGCGTGAAGTCGTCGTTCAGCAAGATCACCTTGTGCAGCTTCGGGCGCTCCACCTTCAGCTCGGTCTGGCCGCGTACGATCGTTGTGGTCTCAGGCATCTTCGGCTTGCTCCGCCATGCGGTAGAAAGCCACACCCCGATGTGGCACGGCTTCGTCGATCAGAATATTAGCACCTGCCACGAGCCCGGCGAACAAACCCGGCTGTCGCTAACGGGGCTGTGATGAACGCGTTATATGAGGCTGGCGTTCAAGCCAGCAAGAAAAGGCCTTCTTTTTTGAAAAAAAGAAGCAAAAAACTTTCGCTCCCTTACCGCTGAACCGCTTCGGTGTTTCTTGAAGCACCCGGCTGCGCGAATGTGGGAACCATAATTTCTAATCCTTTTTCAAAAAGGACTGCTCGCTTTCTAGGTTTCACCCATCGAGCCCACTCGCACCGCGCCCACGCCAAGCCACCGGCGCCGGCCTACAACGGCGCATCAGCACGGAACCGCCAACGGGCGTGACCACAGATGCACCACCCTTGCCACGCCAGCCACGCTGCAGGCCGCCGGCCTAACCGAAATCCAGACGTCGCCCCAGGCCGCCAAAGCATCGCGGGGGCGAATCAAACATCCTGGGAACCTGGCGATGCCGGTGCGGCAGGTTCCACGGCCTACCCGGTATTCGAGGCATCCAGCTCGCGCGAGAGCCTAAAGTTGCGGCTCCTCCAGGCCAAATAGTTCTACGCGGCCATCGCACTGATCCCCCTGGCCGGCGTGAGCCCGAACGTCACCCAGCTCAACCCTGACGGACATGTATTGGAGCGCGATGGTCAACCGCCTACTCGCGGCACTCGTCGTGGCGGCTATAATGCTAGTTCCGCAAACGGCCGCCTCACGGTCGGCTGCCAACGCTGTTTGGCAGCTAGCTTGCGACCGCGATACTGACGGCCGCACCTATTCGTTCTCGTTCTTTGCCCGTTGTGACACGTAACAGTAAACGCCTTCTTTTTTGAAAGAAAGAAGCAAACGCTTTTATCCGTTCGCCGTGTCAGCAGCCTTGTTCATGACACCCGCCGTCCAACTGCGGGAAACACACATCCGTCTCAGGAAAGAGCTGTTTGCCTGCCATGGAAAAAGTTGAACAGGCCAACCACCAATCCGGCAATCAAGGGAACGCCCACCATGGGCCACGCCGCCCAGACCGGTATGTCGAAGAAGAAACGATCCGAAAGGTCGATAGCCACCATCGGCAACACGGCTGCCACGACGAGCCCAACAAAGACGGATTTCACCTGTGGTTCCTACCCTCTTACGTCCAGCGATGTCACGGACGACGCCCCGCCACGCCGCCCAGCCGCTCTGATGTGCCTCATCTACCTTTACAGGCCGTGAAGACCGAGTATCGGAGCGACCAAAGTCGCGCTCCGGCGAGGCGGCAGCCGAAATGGTGGTTACGCCACGGGCGCGTTGCAAGGCAGGCAAGCAAGACCTTCTTTTTTGGTAAAAAGAAGCAAGAAACCTTCGCCTCCGCTGTCGCGCACCTGCCCTTCAGCCGCCGACAGGGCGCAATTCTTCAAAGAGAACCGCCTGCTTCCCAACTCCCTACCGACGCTCCCGCGCCCGCGTCGCCAGCACGTCCACGCGCTCGTTCATCACGTCGCCGGAATGTCCGCGCACCCAAAGCCACTCGATGCCGTGCGGCTTGGCCGCGTCAAGCAACCGTCGCCACAGATCCATGTTCGCCACCGGATCACCCGAAGCGGTGCGCCAGTTCTTGCGGACCCACCCGGTATGCCAGCGCGTGATGCCGTTGCGGACATACTCGCTGTCCGTCCGCAGTATCACCCGGCACGGCCGCGTCAGGGTCTCCAGCGCCGCGGCCGCCGCCGTCAGCTCCATGCGGTTGTTGGTGGTGGCCGCCTCGGCGCCGGACATCTCGCGCTCCCGCCCGCGGAACAGCAGGATGGCGCCCCAGCCGCCAGGGCCGGGGTTCGGTTTGCAGCCGCCGTCCGTCCAGATCTGCACGGGCTCGGTGGCGGCGGCGTCGGGCAATTCAAAGTCCGTAGTCATGCGCATCCTTGGCGGCCAGATGGAACCGCAGGCGGCGCAGATAGTCGATCGGGCTCTTGCGCACCACCAGCGCGCCTGCCGGCGTGTTCAGCCAGTCGAACAGCCGGGTCAGCAGGAAGCGCAGCGCCGCCCCTTGCGCGAGCACAGGCAGCGCGTCCTGCTCGGCTGCGCGCAACGGCCGGACGGACTCGTAGCCGCGAAGCAGGTCACGCGCGTAGGTCACGTTGAAGGTGAAGTCCGCTTCGAAGCACCAGGCGTTCAGGCAAACCGCGATGTCGTAGGCCAGCACATCCGTGCAAGCGAAATAGAAGTCGATCAGCCCGGACAGCGCACCGTCCAGGAAAAACACGTTGTCCGGGAACAGATCGGCATGGATGTGCCCGGTCGGCAGGCCGTGCGGCCAGGCAGCCAGTATGCGGGACACTGCCCTGTCAAGCTCCACCGCCAGGCCGTCGCCCAACGTGTCGGCGCGGCCACGGCAGCGCTCCAGCAGCGGCGGCCACGCCTGCGGCCCCAGCCCGTTGGCGCGCACCGGCGCGTAGCCCTCGCCGGCCAGGTGCAGCCGCGCCAGCGCCTCCCCCAGCGGCGCGCAATGCGCACGCCGTATGCGGCGCGGCCAGACGCCAGGCAGGAAGGTGGTGACGGCAGCGTGCCGGCCGCACAGCAGGCGTAGCGCGCTGCCGTCCCGCCCCTCCACCGGCAGCGGGCAGGTGATCCCCCCGGCGGCCAGATGCCGCATCAGGCCCAGGAACCAGGGCAGGTCGGCCGGGTCCACGCGCCGCTCGTAGAGCGTCAGGATGAAGTCGCCCCCGGTGGTGCGCAGCGAGAAATTGCTGTTCTCCACCCCCTCGGCGATGCCGCGGAACGCCACCAGGCCGCCAATGTCGTAGTCGCCCAGGAACGCCGCCAGGGCTTCGTCGGAGACTTCGGTATAGACGGCCATCGCGATGGTCATACCAACGCCGCGGTGTCCGACCTAGTGGCAAGCAAGCAGTTCCTTGCGAAAACGCTGTCGGGCGCATGTCGCTGAAGCGCACCCGTCAACCTCCCCGCGACAGCGGAGCAAAAGCTTTTTGCTTCTTTTTCTCGAAAAAGAAGGCCTTCCTTACCTAACCTTCCAAACTGGACCCCCATGCCCGAGCAGAGCCTGAAGAAAGCCCTAGGCCGCTGGGACCTGACCGCGATCACCATCAACAGCACAATCGGCGCCGGCATACTCGGCCTGCCCGGCCGGGTGTTCGCCCTTGTAGGGCCCTACAGCGTGCTCTCCTGCCTCGCCGGCGGCGTGCTGATGGGCCTGGTGGCCGCCAGCTACGCAGAGGCCGCCAGCCGCTTCCAGGGCACCGGCGGCACCTACCTGTATGCCCGCGCGGCATTCGGCCCCAGCGCCGCCTTCCTGGCGGGATGGCTCGCAATCGCCACACGGCTGCTCGCCTATGCCAGCATCACCAACCTGGCGGTCGGCTACGCGTCCGGTGTGCTGCCCGCCCTGGGCCAGCCGCTCTGGCGCGTGCTGGCCATCACCGTGCTCACCTGGGGGCTGGGCGGCATCATCGCCGCGGGCGTCAGCCTCTCCGCGCGCGCGAACGCGGCCTTCACGGTGGCCAAGCTGGTCCTGCTCGGCGGTTTCGTCGCCACCGGCGTGGCCGTCCTGTGGCCGCTGCACGCGCCCGCTTTGCCGCCCGCCCCACCCATCGCGCACTGGGCGCCCAGCATCGTGCTGCTGCTGTTCGGGCTGATCGGCATGGATTCCGCCGTGGTGAACGGCGGCGAAATGCGCGATCCCCGGCGCGACGTGCCGTTCGGCCTCTTCGTCGGCATGATCGCCGTCGTCGCACTCTACTCCGCCATCCTGCTCGTCTGCACCGGCGTCGTCCCGCATCTGGCCAGCTCGCAGCGGCCGGTGTTCGACGGCATGGTCGCCATGCTCGGCCCCACCGCCGGCCGCCTGGTGGCCGCCGGTGCCGTGCTGATCATGGCCGGCACGCTGTTCACCATCCTGTTCACCGGGCCGCGCCTGCTGTTCGCGCTGGCCGATGGCGGCCAGATCCCGCGGTTCCTGGCCGGGGTGCGCGGCCGGTCCGGCAGCCCGCTTGCGGCTACCCTCATGCACACCGCGCTGGCCTGGGGCCTCTCGGTCGGCAGCAGCTTCCTCGGCGCGCTCACCGCCAGCACGCTGACCCGCCTTATGCTCTACGCGATGACCACCGCCTCCGTGGTTGCGATGCGCCGCCGCGGACTCTCCGCGCAGCCGCACCCGCTCGTGCTGCCGGGCGGGCTTTGGGTCGCGGTGGCGGCCTCGGCATTGTGCGTCTGGCTGATGACCCAGGCGGACAGGGGGGCTTGGGTCTCCACGCTCTGGTGCCTGGCACTTGGCTTGGTCGTTTTGATAATTTTTCGAAAGAGGAAGTAAGCAAGGCCTTCTTTTTTGAAAAAAAGAAGCAAAAAACTTTTACTTCCCCGCCGCTGAACCGCTCCGGCGTCTGTAGGAAGCACCCGTCCGCCGCAAATGCGAAGTAGTAAAAGTTTTTTGGTCCTTTTTTCAAAAAAGGACTGCTTCCTTTCTTCCCCTACACTCACCCCCAGTAAACCTTTCCAGCGCATCCTGGCACCCGGCCCGCCAGGAAAGCCCGAATGTCCGCCCCTCTGCCCATGGAACCGGTGCACCTACGCCGCGCGGACACCAACGAGCGTTTCGTGGCCTTCGCCTTTGCCGGCGCCGAGATGATGGCCGAGGCAGACCCGGACGGCACCGTCACCTACGCCACCGGCGCCTTCCGCACCCGCCTGGGCGCAGCCCCAGAGGCGTTCGTCGGCCGGCCTGTCAGCGCGCTCATCGCCCCCTCGGATCACGAGGCGCTCGCCATGGCGCTGGTGATGCTCACGCAGCGCGGCCGCCTCAGCCCGATGCTCGTCCGCCTGGCGGACCCGCAGCGCAGCCAGCTCGCGATGGCGGGAATCCTGCTGGCAGGCCCCGGCCGGCCGTCACGCATCTGCCTGACCTTCGCCCGCCCGCCGGAACCGGTGACCGCCCTGCTGCGGCCGGGCACCGCGCAGCGTTTCGCCCGGGTAGCGGAAACCGGCGTGCGGGACAGCAACTGCAAAGACATCTACCTGCTCGAGATTTCCAGCCAGGGCGGCAGCCGCGCCCTCGATCCCGCCGTCTTCGAACGGGCGTTCGAGGACGTGGCCCCGAAGGCGGAAGCCAGCGAACTGGCACCCGGCCGTTACGGCGTCATAGATTTCTCGAACGCCAGCGATGACGCGGACGCGCGATCGGGCGCCCTGCAAAACGCCCTGCGTCAGCAGGGCGTGAACGTGTCCGTCGATGCGACCCGCCTCAGCCTCGCCGCCAACGGGCTGACGGCGCCGCAGGCGGCCCGCGCGCTGCGCCAGGCGCTCAGCACCTTCGCCCGCTCCGGCCTGCGGGGACTGAGCGAGGCAGGCCTGGAGCACGAACTCTCCGGCTACATGCAGCGCGCCGGCCGCAAGTCGGACATCCTGCGCCGGGTGATGCGCGACGGCCGTTTTAACCTCAGCTACCAGCCGATCGTACACCTCTCAAACCGCAAACCGCACCACCACGAAGCGCTGATACGCCCCAAACCCATTCCCGAAATTCCGTTGGCCGGCCCGCAGGATTTCATAATGCTGGTCGAAGCCCTGGGGCTGGCCGACGAGCTTGACCTGCAGATCGCGCGCATGGCGTGTGACCGGGCCGTGGCCGCAGGGTCCGCCGTTGCGTTCAACATCTCCGGCCAGTCCGTCCAGAACCCGAGTTTCCGCAGGCGCCTGGTGGCGTTGCTGCGCCACCATCCCGCCTGCGCCGCGAAGCTCGCCATGGTGGAAATAACCGAAACCGCGGAGATCGAGGACGTGGCCGAAGGTTTGGCCACCGCCGAGGCGCTGCGCAGCATCGGCGTGCCGTTCTGCCTGGACGATTTCGGCGCCGGCACGGCCGACATGCGCCTGCTGCGCGCGCTCACGCCGGACATCGTCAAGCTGGACGGATCCTACGTGCCCGGCATCACCAGCACCGGCCGGGAACGCTCCTTCATCGCCGGCATGGTGGAGATCGCCCGCGCCGTGGGTGCGGCCGTGGTGGCCGAACGGATCGAGACCGAAGCGGAAGCGTCCGCCCTGTCCGGCCTGGGCGTGACCTACGGCCAAGGCTGGCTGTTCGGCCGCCCGGACGAACTGCCGAACGCAAGCGGAGAGGTCAAAAGGCCGCAGCCTGCAATAACCTGACCGCAATCCAGACGGTCAACGCGAATTTCCGCCTTCTCAAACGCGTAGAAAACAGGCCTCCTTGCCATCGCAAGAACAGCGAGGTCGATCATGGCGGACACCAGCGGCTTATGGCACCTGGCGCAGGTGAATGTCGGCCGCCTTGCTGCGCCAAGAGGCCACCCCAGCGTCGCACCGTTCTTCGACGCACTCGATCGCGTCAACGCGCTCGCCGACGCATCGCCCGGCTTCGTATGGCGGCTGCAGGACGAAGGCGGCAACGCAACGGACATTGGCGCCGCGCCGGAAGCTTTCACGTTCAAGGCACGCTTCCCGGCGCCTGGTGCGCGCGGTGGGCCGGTGGATATGCAGCCGGATCCCTGGTGCGTGGGGCGGGCTTGAGCGTAAGCAAGCAAGGCCTTCTTTTTTGAAAAAAAGAAGCAAAAAACTTTTACTACCCCGCCTGCATCAGCATGCGCTCCGTTTCTGCCAATGCGCATACTTGCAGAAATGAAATAGACGCCGATGCAGGCGCCGGAGCAAAAGTCTTTTGCTTCTTTTCTTCAGAAAAGAAGGCCTTCCTTCTTCACCCCATAACCAGCACAGCCCGAAAATCATTCACGTTCGTCCGCGTAGGCCCAGTCACCACCAGATCCCCCAGCGCATCGAAAAACCCATACCCGTCATTATCCGCCAGCAGCGCCCGCGCATCGAGCCCCAACCCCGCCGCACGCGCCAGGCTGTCGGGCGCCAGCACGGCGCCGGCGTTATCCTCGGTCCCGTCGATGCCGTCCGTGTCGCAAGCCAGCGCAAAGATGCCCGGCTGGCCGCGCAGCGCCAGGCCCAGCGCGAGCAGGAACTCCACATTGCGTCCGCCGCGTCCGGAGCCGCGCACCGTCACGGTCGTCTCCCCGCCGGACAGCAGCACGCAGGGCGCCGGCGCCGGCTGTCCGTGCCGCACGCATTGCAGCGCGATGCCGGCCATCACCCGGGCCACCTCGGCCGCCTCCCCCTCGATCGCGTCGCCGAGTATCACCGGGGTGATGCCAGCCTGCCGCGCCACGTCCGCCGCGGCTTCCAGCGCGGCCTGCGGCGTGGCCACCATCACCACGGAGGCGCCGGCGAACACAGGATCGCCCGGCTTCGGCGTCTCGGCCGCCTCATCCAGCAGACGCCGCATCACCGGCGCCGCCGGATCGATGCCGTAGCGCGCCAACACCGCCCACGCCTGCCCGCCCGTGCTGGCATCCGCCACAGTCGGGCCGGACCCGATAATCGAAGGATCGTCACCCGGCACGTCCGAGATCACCAGCGTCACCACCCGCGCGGGGAACGCAGCCTGCGCCAGCCGCCCGCCCTTTATCGCCGAGAGATGCTTGCGCACCGTGTTCATCTCGCCGATGTCCGCCCCGCTGCGCAGCAGCGCGCGGTTCACCTGCTGCTTGTCCGCCAGGCTCAAGCCATCTGCCGGCAAGGCCAGCAGCGACGACGCGCCACCCGACATCAGGCACAGCACCAGATCGTCCGGCGTCAGGCCACGCACCATTTCCAGCATGCGCGCGGCCGCCCTTTGACCAGCCTCGTCCGGCACGGGGTGGGCGGCCTCCACCACTGCGATTCGCGTCAGATCACCCACGCCATGCAGGTAGCGCGTAACCACCAGGCCGGAGAGCACACGATCCTGGGGCCAGTGCGCCTCCACCGCCAGCGCCATGGCAGCCGCCGCCTTGCCGCCGCCTACAACCACGGTGCGGCCTTTAGGCGGGGGCGGCAGCTTGGGCGGCACGCACAGCGCCGGCGCTGCGGCGGCTACCGCGGCTTGGAATAGGGAGTGGAGCAGGGTGTTTGGGGTCACGGAGAAAGAAAGGCCTTCTTTTTTGAAAAAAAGAAGCAAAAACTTTTCCTCCCCCGCCTGCACCACAGCCTAAGCTAGTTCTGCCGATATGCGTCCTTGCAGAACCAGCGCGCGCCATGGTGCAGGCGGGGAAACAAAAGTTTTTTGGTTCTTTTTTTCAAAAAAGAACGGCTTGCCTACTTCCCCGCCCGGGCAAAATGCAAATCCTGATAATCGAAGCTGAAATCCGCCGCCGGCGACACAGCATGCAACGCCGCCCCGCGCACCTTCCCGTCCGCCACATCGAAATCCACGAACGCATCCTCGATGTTCCGATCCGCCCAATGCGTGCGGAACCGGTTGCCTGACACCGGCTCCAGCGCGCCGGACATCCCAGGCGTCTCGGTGAAATCGATCGACAGCGCCTGGCCCGACTGCGGGCTGACCGTCATGCGGCCATACCACGGGTCCTGGTAGGCGCCGGCGTATTGCGCCAACGGCAGCGCCGGGCTGGCGCCTGTGGCGGCCGCCGGCTTCGGCATCGCCTCGATCGCGGCGGTAGTCTTCGCCATCATCTCCGTCCGCGCCGCGGTTAGCTTGCCGAGCCAATCCGTGGGCGGCAGGCCGAGGTAATGGTCCATCAGATGGAACGCCACCGCGCGCCGCGTGAAGCTGTCCTCGGAGTTTATCGTCACCGAGATACCGACATGCTTGTCAGGCAACAGGAACTGCATGGCCAGCGCGCCGAACACCGCTCCTGAGTGCTCCACCACGATGTGGCCGCGATAGCTCTCCACGAACCACCCGAGCGCATACGTCTGCAGATCCGGCTGCATGCCGGACAACGCAGCCGGCAGCTTGAACTCCTCGGCCGGCACAACCACCACCGGCGCCCACAACACGTCCGCCTGCGCCTGGCTGAACAGCCTGCTGCCATCCGGCAACTTGCCGCGGTTCAGTTGCACCGCCATCCAGCGCGCCATGTCCTGCGGGCTGGCGTTGATCGCCCCGGCCGGCGCGATCGTGTGGAACCCGGCCGGCTCCGGCAACACCGCCTGCGGTCCCACGCCACGGAACAGGCCGGACGTCCGCGCGTGCAGCGCCACCGCATTCGGCGCGTCCGCCTCGTAATTCGCATGCGCGTCCACCATGCCGACCGGCTTGAAGATGTTCGCGGTGACGAAATCCTCCCAGCTCTGCCCGGACACCGCCTCCACCAGCGCGCCCGCTACGATATACAGGATGTTGTCGTAGGCAAACGACTCGCGAAATCCCGTCACCGGCTTGAGATACCGCAGCGCGTGCACGATGTCCGCCCGGCTCCTGGTGGTGCCAGGCACCACCAGCAGATCCCCTTCGCCCAAACCCAACCCGCTTCTATGCGTCAGCAGGTCCCGTATCGTCATGTGCGCGGTCGCATAAGGGTCATACATCTGGAACCCGGGCAGCTTGTCCGCCACGTGGTCGTCCCAGGAAAGCTTCTTGCGATCCACCAGTATCGCCAGCGCCGCGGACGTGAACGCCTTCGTCTCCGACCCGATCGGAAAAGCCGTGTGGCTATCGACCATCTTCTGCGTACCCAGCTTGCGCACGCCGTAGCCTTTGGCCACCACTGTCTGGCCATCCTCCACGATCGCCAGCCCCAACCCCGGCTCGCCGAACCCCTGCATGGCGCTCTGCACGTAGCTGTCCGTGTCTGCGGGCGGCGCGGCTTGAGCGGCCGCAGCCCAGCAGGCGCTCAGGCACAAGGCGAATCCTAGGCGCATGTTTTGCTCCCGAAGAAAGAAAAAGGCAGGCAAGGCAAGACAGGCCTTCTTTTTCGAGAAAAAGAAGCAAAAAGCTTTTATCTGGTGCTGTCGCGGATTTATCCGGAACGGCGCGACAGCGGAGTCGAAAGTTTTTTGATTCTTTTTTTGAAAAAAGAACGGCTTGCCTTGCTTTCTTCCCCTATCGCGGTTCCAGCCTCTAATATTCCAGCCCGGCGGTTATCAAACGCTGGCCGATGATCAGCCAGGCGGCGCTCACGGTTGCAAACGCCAGCGCCACCGCCGTGAACTTTGCCCACCAGCCTTGTCCGTCACCGCGGAACGCCTGCACCAGGTTCAGCACGCCGGCCACTGCGCCCAGCACTCCCACACATCCCAATACCTGCAGCACGCGTAGCCAGGGGTCGAGAGGATCGTTCAGCACCGTGATGTCTTTCTCCGCCGCGGACAGCAGAACCACCCAGCCGATCGCGAGTGCCACATCCACCACCGCCGTAGCCCTGACCAGGCGGTATAGCAGCCCCGACAAGCCGCGAAGCCGGAACACGCTCCGGTAATGCCGGCGCACCAACGCCCTGATTGGCCACACCGCGGCCACCACCGCCAGCACAGCGAATGACACTTCCAGCAGAAGCACGTTCCATCCCGCATAAGTCCCGGTCGCTGGCTGGAACACCTCGAACGGCAATCCTTGCAGACCCACGGTTTCCACGTGGCCGTCCTTCACCACGGCGGCAAGCAGGTCCACGCCGTCCACCTTTCGCCAGACGAAAGGTGCCACCTCTTTCCAGTGTGCGGGCGCTACGCCAGCCAACAGCGGATCGCTCAACGTGAGCACGCCGGCAGCGTCCGTGGTGATCGTGAACTCACCAAGCAGTGCCGCTAGGTGGAAAAATGTCGTGTCGCTCCGCCTGCTGCCGACATAGGTCCCGGCCACGAGCGCACCGTCCGCCTTGGCATTCGCAACCGGCGCCGGAGGCGCCTCGCTCGGCGCCGGGTAGTAGCGGTCGGTGAACTCCCGGAACAGCAGCGTGCGCGCAATGTGCGCCCCGCCGTTCTTCCCCAGGCTGTTGAAAGACACGAACAGCCCGGTCCCCTGATCGAGGAACAGATGCAGATCGGTGTGGAACGTGTCGGTGTCGCCGGCATGGCCGATGATGTTCTGGCCGTTCCTGTTCTCATGATAGAAACCCAGCGCCATGCCAGGCACCGGCGGCGTCGCGGCAAACGCCTGCGCGTGCATCAGCTCCGCCGTCTCCTTTTTCAATATCCGCGCGTCGCCGAACTGGCCGTCATTGAGATGCGCGATCATGAAGCGCGCCATGTCCGCGCCGGTGATCGAAAGAGCGCCGGCAGGCGACGCTGGTATCAGCTCGAACGGACGGGCGGGCCCGGTCGCCACCACATAGCTTTTCGACATGTCCGGCAGCATCGCAGCCGGCAGCGGCTGGTCGAACGTCGCGTGCGTTATCCCAAGCGGCTGGAATATATGCGTGTTGATGTAGGAATCGAACTTCTCGCCAGACACGCGCTCCACGATGTAGCCGGCCAGCGTCGCCCCGTAATTGGAGTAGGCCGGCACCGTACCGGGCGGGAATATCCGGACCGGCACCCAGGATTTCAGGAAATCGCCGATCGACTCCAGGTCCGACGCTTTCGGCACGAACAGGTGTTTGGCGCGTTCCTCGAACCCTCCTGTATGCGTCATCAGGTCACGCAAGGTGACCGGCTTGCCAAACGCGGGCGGTATCTTGAAATCCAGATAGGTGTTGACGTCGGCATCCAGGTTCAGCTTGCCCTGCTCCACCTGCTGCATCACCGCCGTCCAGGTGTACAACTTCGATGTGGAGCCGGTGCGGAACAACGTGCGCGCCGGATCGACAGGCGCCTGCGTCGCCACGTCGGATACCCCGAATCCGCGCTGCGTCAGCACCTGTCCGTCCTTCACCACCACCACCACGGCGCCGGCGATGTCCCCCTCCACCAACGCCTGCGGCAGGAAACCGTCCAGCCACGCATTCACGTCCGCCGCATCAAGCGTGTGGGACACCGGCGCTTTGCCCGGCTCGACCGGCGCGGCCGCCGCGGCAATGGCAGGCCCGCCCGGTGCCGCGTCAGGCACCTGCGCCGATGCGACCCCGGCCAGCAGCAACGCCGTGCCCGCCCAGGCTACGAAACTTTTCAAATTGCGCATGATCCCACCTCGTCCAAACGATAAACCCGTGGCACGGGCCCGAAACTATGTCTCAACCCCTCACGGCGCATCGGCCAGCGTGGCCGTGCCCGGCGGCGCGCTCGCCTGCAACCGTGCCGCCACCTGCTCGGCCCCGCGCAACGCCCGCAACACGTTCGCGCCGGCAACCTTGCCCAGATCCGCGTCGCTCCAGCCCCGCCTGGCCAACTCCACCAGCAACGCCGGAAACTTGTCCACGCCGTCCAGCCCCGCCGGCGCATCCGGAATGCCGTCGAAATCCGAGCCGATCCCCACGTGATCCACGCCAGCAACCTTCGCGATGTGCTCTACATGATCGGCAACCTGCGCCACCGTCACCGCCGGCGCCGGATGCGAAGCCACCCACGCCGCCATCGCCGCGCGCGCACGCTCCGGCTGGCCGATATACAAACCGCCCAGCGGCGGCGCGTTCAGCCGCGTCTTCTCCGCCGCATGATCCGCATCCCAAGAATACCGCGCGGCCGACACGTAGCCCGGATAGAAATTCACCATCACCACGCCGCCGTTCTTCGCCACCAGCGCCAGCACGTCATCAGGAACGTCGCGCGGATGATCGACGATCGCCCGCGCCCCGGAATGCGAGAAAATGACAGGCGCCTGGCTCACCGCCAAAGCCGCCCGCATCGTCTCCGCCGATACATGGCTGAGATCGACAAGCATCCCCAGCCGGTTCATCTCGCCGATCACCGCGCGCCCGAACGCATTCAACCCGTGATGCTGCGGATCGTCCGTCGCCGAATCCGCCCAAGGCGTGTTCGTCGCATGCGTCAGCGTCATGTATCGCGCGCCCAGCACATACATCTGCCGCAGCACCGCCAGCGACGAATCGATCGAGTGCCCGCCCTCGATGCCGATCAGGCTGGCGATCTTCCCGGCCGCATGGATGCGCACCACGTCATCCGCCGTATAGGCCATCGCGAAATCGGCCGGATACTGCGCCACCATGCGGCGAACCAGATCGATCTGCTCGACCGTCATCTCCATAGCCACCGGCCCGCTGACAGTCGGCGGCACCCAAACCGACCAGAACTGCCCGCCCACATCGCCGCGCCGCAACCGCGGAATATCCGTCATCAGTGCCGGCCGCCCCTCATGCGGCAGCCCCGCCGTGTCATGCGCCAGATCGACCTTGTCCAGCCGCGACGCGTAACGTTCATGCAGCTCCCAGGCGAGATCGTTATGCCCGTCGATCAGCGGTGTCTGCGCCAGCACATGCGCCACGCGCGCCTCCGGCGTTTGCTGGGCGAAAGCGGGCGCTGTGCACAGGCAGAGGGCTAGGAGAGCGGCTACGCGCATTCGACGGTCTTCCGATTCGAAGGAAGCAAGGCCTTCTTTTTTTAAAAAAAGAAGCAAAAAACTTTTATCTTTGACGCGGCTGCAAATGCGGGAGAGAGCAAAGTCCTTTTTTCAAAAAAGGACTGCTTCCTTCCTTCCCACGCCAGTCCCCCAAACCCGGTCATCGCAAACAATTTCGCCATCGCGATAGACAACAGCAGGCGTCCGGTCTCCCGCCAAGGAAATCGGCCCGTCCAGATCAACAACCTTGCAAAGCTGTCCCACGATGTAGGCCGGCGCCATCGCCCAGCTGG
>CAXTVW010000049.1:0-3078 GCA_964247675.1 uncultured Acetobacteraceae bacterium | reverse complement strand
TCAACAACCTTGCAAAGCTGTCCCACGATGTAGGCCGGCGCCATCGCCCAGCTGGAACCCGCCATGTTGCCCACCATCACGTCCAGGCCCATGTCGCGGGCGCGCCGCGCCATCGCCAGCGCCTCCGTCAGGCCGCCGCTTTTGTCCAACTTCAGATTCGCCACCTGAAACCGCCCGGCCAGGCCCGCCAGATCTTCCAGCGATTGCAGGCTCTCGTCGGCCGCCAGCTTTATCGGCGAGGCGAACCCGTCCAGTGCGCTCTCCTGCCCGCGCGGCAACGGCTGCTCCACAAGCTCCACGTTCTGCGCAACAAAATCCGGCAGCACGGCTTCCAGGCTGGCCAGGCTGTAGCCCTGGTTGGCATCCACCCCCAGCCACGCATCCGGACACGCCGCGCGCACCGCTGTCACGCGCGCAACGTCCAGCGCCGGCTCGCCTGTCAGCTTCAGTTTTATCGCACGCGCGCCGGTGAACCCGCGCGCCGTCTCGGCCATCTCCTCCGGCGCCCCGGCGCCGGCCGTCATCGTTGTCACCAGCGGCTTTACCGAATCGAACCCGGCCAGCCGCCAAACCGGCTGCCCCTCTCGCGAAGCTTCCAGATCCCACAACGCGCAATCGAGCGCGTTGCGCGCCCCGCCCGGCGGCAAACGCGTTTGCAACGCAGCCCGCGACAAACCCGCTTCCACCTCGCCGCGCACGCTCTCCACCAGACGCAGCATGTGATCGACATCGTCCTGCAGGTAATACACGCCCTGCGCCTCGCCACGGCCGGCATGCACGCCGTCCGTAAGCGTCACGATGATCGCCGGCATGGCATCGAACACGTAGCCGGTGATGACGAAGGGACGCTTCATCATCAGCCTTTCGACCTCGACCTGCAGCTTCACCATGGGACGCCTATTTCATATCCGGCGTCACGTTATCATATATGAAAAGCCCGTCAACGAAGTTTCGTGCCAGGGTCGAAATGCCGCGAAAACGACCGTCCGCGACTATCCCCTGGCCCGCCGCGGCACGCTGAACATACGCATGGCCCGGGAATGCGGCTCCACCGCCGCCACCTCGCTCAGCCGCGCGTGCTCGGGGTGTGAATACACGCACAGCATGCGCGCCGGCGCCGCACCGTCGCGCAGATAGCGGTGCTTCAGGGAGGCATCGAAATACACGCTGTCGCCCGGCTCCAGCACAACGGCTTCGTACCCCTCGCAGACGAACCGAACCCGGCCTTCGATCACGAAGGAGAATTCCTCGCCGCCGTGGGACTCCGCGTCGTCGCCATCACCTTCGGCCCGCACGTCGATGAGGCAAGGGAAGTTGTGCTTGCCGGCCAGGTCGGTGGCCAGGAACTGGTGGAGGTTGTTGCACACATCCACCGTCGGCCCGCTGCCGCGACGGTCCACCACGCGGCGGCCGCCGCGCCGCAGGCTGGGCGCCGGATCGGAAAACAGCTCGCCCACCGGCACGCCCAGCCCATCCGCCAGCTTGACCAGCTTGCCGTAGGTCAGCGTCGTCTGCCCGTTCTCCACCTTCCACAGCATGCTGACGGACACGCCGGCACGCCGCGCCGTCTCCGCAATCGTCCAGCCGCGCCGTTCGCGCAACGTCTTCACGCGCGAGGAGAGCAGCATCTTTTCATCAACCATGTATCGTCCCGCACCCGCCACTTTCGGCCACAGCCAACATAGGCAGCGCTGCCCCTTTGCGAAAGCTGCACAAATCTTTCATATATGAAATCCGGCGCACTGGGGGCTCTCATGTCGGCAAGCATCACGCAGCCTCTTATCCCGGCCGGCAGGCGGACCCTGTTCGGCCATCCCCCCGGCCTCACCGTATTGTTCCTCACCCAGATGTGGGCCGAGTTCTCCTATTTCGGCCTGCAGGCGCTGCTGGTGTATTACATGACGGAGCGCCTGGGCTTCAGCCAGGCGAAATCCTCCCTCATCTACGGCACCTATGGCGCGGCCGCCTTCTTCAGCCCGTTCTTCGGCGGCATAATCGCGGACCGCTGGCTCGGCCGCACCCGCAGCGTGACACTGGGCGGCCTCCTCATGATGGGCGGCCACTTCGCCATGGCCGTCCCCAGCCTGCTGATACCGGCACTCGCTTTGGTCGCCGCCGGCAACGGCCTGTTCCTGCCCCCCCTCGCCGTCCAGGTCGGCAGCCTGTACGCCATGGATGACCCCCGCCGCGCCCACGCCTTCAGCGCCTACTACATGGGCATCAACCTCGGCGGCCTGCTCGCCCCGCTGATCTGCGGCACGCTCGGCGAATACGCAGGCTGGCACTGGGGCTTCGCCGCCGCCGGCTTCGGCATGCTGGTCGGCCTGGCGATCTACCGCGGCTTCGCCCGCCTGCTCCCCCCCGAACCCCTCGCCGCCCCTCAGGCCCAGCGCGACGCGGCCTATGCCCTCACCCCGCAAGACCGCGCGAACCTGCGCAGCCTCGCCGCAATCATCGCCGTCGTCGTCCTGTTCCGCATCGGCTACGAGCAGAGCGGTAACGTCATCGCCCTCTGGGTCGCCCACCAGACGGATCGCACCGTGTCCACTTTCACCATCCCCGCCACCTGGTTCCAGGCGATCAACCCGCTCCTCATCATCGCCCTCACGCCCGTGCTGATCGCCTGGTGGGGCCGCCAGGAGCGCCGCCGCGGCACCGCCAACCTGCTGTCCCGCATGAGCGCCGGCTGCCTCGTCGCCGGCGCGGCCATGCTCGTCATGGTCGCCGCCGCCTGGCGCTTCACCCAAACCGGCCAGCCCGTCAGCGCCCTCTGGGTGGTCGCCTACTTCGTGCTGCTGACCATCGGCGAGCTGATGGTGATCCCCGTCGGCCTCTCGCTGGTCAGCGCCCTCGCCCCGGCGCGCCTGGCGGCAATGGCCATGGGCGCGTGGTATATCGCAAAGTTCCTCGGCAGCCTGCTGGCCGGCATCATGGGCGCCTATTGGGGGCAGATACCGGCGACGGCGTTCTTCGGGCTGGGAGCGGGGGCGGTTCTGCTGGCGGCGGTCGTGCTGGTGTGGATGGGGGGAAGGAAGCAAGCAGTTCTTTTTTGAAAAAAAGAACCAAAAAACTTTTGCT
>CAXTVW010000048.1:0-22203 GCA_964247675.1 uncultured Acetobacteraceae bacterium | reverse complement strand
AGTAAAAGGAAGCAAGGCCTTCTTTTTTGAAAAAAAGAAGCAAAAAACTTTTACTTCCCCCGCATTTGCAGCAGCCGATTGCTCCAGAAGCAGCGAGACACGGCAGCGTCGTGGGAGATGAAAGTTTTTTGCTTCTTTTTTTCAAAAAAGAAGGCCTTTCTTCCTTCTTAGACCCACCCTGGTGTACGTAAGAACCACCGGGCAGCACGCGCCGCCCGGCCCACAGCCGGGACCGCCGAATGACTTACCTGCACGCCTTGCTCATCGCCGTATTGCAGGGAGCCACGGAGTTGTTCCCGGTCAGCTCCCTCGGCCACGCGGTCATCGTGCCGGCTCTTCTCGGCTGGCATTTCGACCAGCACGCCCCCGTCTTCCTGCCCTTCCTCGTTCTGCTGCATGTCGGCACCGCGGCCGCCCTTCTCGGCTATTTCTGGCGGGACTGGTGGGCGCTGGCCACCGGCGTGCTCGGCCTGTCCGGCCCCGATCGCGGCCGCGAAAGCCGCCACATCTTTCTTCTCCTCGTAGTGGCCACCATCCCCGCGGTGATCGCCGGCGGCCTGCTCGAACACCAGGTCCGCCGCCTGTTCGAGGCGCCGATCACCGCCTGCTACTTCCTCGCCGCCAACGGCATGCTGCTGATCGCCGGCGAGCACCTCCGCCGCTTCGCCGCCTCCGGCGCCCCCGTGCGCCCGCTGGCTACCCTGACCTTCATCGACGCCCTGATCATCGGCCTCTGGCAATGCCTGGCCTTGCTCCCCGGCCTGTCGCGCTCCGGCGCCACCATCACCGGCGGCCTGATACGTGGCATAGACCACGAGGCCTCCGCGCATTTCTCCTTTCTCATCGCCCTGCCGGTTATCCTCGGCGCCACGGCCCTGGAGGTCCCCAAGCTGCTACACGCCAACGTGCCCGCCGGCACCTTCCAGATCGCCACCGTGTCGGCTGTTGTCGCGGGTCTGGTAGCGCTGGCCAGCACCGCATTCCTGATGCGCTACTTCCGCAACAACAGCCGCTGGGCGATGGATCCGTTCGGGTATTATTGTATCGTTGCAGCGCTGGTCAGCGGCGTGGTGATTTATGCAGCGTGAAGGCAAGGCCTGCTTTTTTGAAAAAAAGCCGCAAAAAACCTTTTCTGTCTGCTGGCACCGGCTTCTTCTCCTCGGAAAAAACCGCTTCGTTGCACTGCGGTTTTCAACGATCTGCGGACCTCTACTTGCCTTTGCAATGACAGCCGCCGGCCCCCTGCCGCCCGCGGCCCAGCCGCTCTCCCGCGCGGACCTCCCCTGGTGGCAGACCCGCTTCACCGCAAAACAAGCCGAGTTACACGCCCATCCGCCAGACCTCGTCTGGTTCGGCGACAGCATAACCCAGGATTTCGAACAATCCGGCCCACAGCCCTGGCGCAACTTCAAGCCCATCTGGGACCGCTTCTACGCCCCCCGAAACGCCATAAACCTCGGCTTCAAGGGTGACGCCACCTCCCACCTCCTGTGGCGCATCGAGCACGGCGAAACCGACAACATCCACCCCCGCCTCGCAATCATCCTGATCGGCGCAAACAATTTCGGCCACCTGCACTGGCCCGCCCAACCCACGCTGCTCGGCATCGAAACCATAATCACCACACTGCATCATCGCCTGCCCGATACCAGGCTCCTCTTGCTCGGCGTGCTGCCCAGCATCCGCAACCCTTGGGTGGACGAACAGACCCGCACGCTAAATGCCGCGTTAGCCGCCCGCTACGGCAACAGCCAGAACGTCACCTTCCGCGACCTCACCGCCCTGTTCCTGACGAACGGCCGCGTAAACCCTGCCGCCTTCCTGGACCCGCATCTGACCCCGCCCGACCCGCCGCTGCATCCCTCGGCCGAGACGCAAATGCGCTTGGCGGAAGCGATCGAACCAGATGTTGCACGATTGATGAAGTGAAAGGCGCGTTGGTTCTCAGATGAGGAAAGCCCCTCTTCACGGTAATCACCGGCGCCTGTAGTACTGCGCGCTGCAACGCCGGGCTGAGATGCAGCGTCAGGGTTTTCCTGCCGCATGGTTCTTGTGACCAATCAATGCTGAAAGCGGCGTACCAAGCTTACTTATGGTCTCCGCCGTTGGTTGCCGCTTTCTCCAAGCCGCGAGCGCCCGGGCCGGCCATCGGTAATCCGCCACATGCGCCGTGACCAAGCTGGCGCGAACTGCCCGGTCGTAATCCAACATCGTTTCGAGCAAAGCCGCCCGCGTAGCCGGCTCGAATGTCACGACGTACTTGACGTTGATCCACGTCAGCGTCAGATCGATTTCCGGTTTCACGGTCAAGCCTCGACAGGTCGTGAGCGAGAAATCTGTTTCACTCGGCTCGCAATCGAAGTTCGGCGCATCGTCGCCGATAGTCATGCTGCCCAACAATCCGGCGGCATAGCTGCCGGTCCATCCCTGGTCCGGTCTTCCGAACGGCCGATAAAAACAGCCATGCACATCGTTATCCATCGATGCGCGCCCGGCCATGCTGTCGCACGACCGCCTTTGCTCGTCCACGTATTGGCTTTCTTCAGGCGTTATTACCCGGCTGAGGCTGCCATGAACACTAAGACTGTCGATACGCCCGACTGCCAGAGACAACTGATCCGCAGGGTTAATCGGCTCGAGACCGGCCGCCTTTTCACTTCCCAACAACTTTGCCGTATCCACGACCACAGTCTGAAGCTGAAGTGGATTGCCAACACATCCAGGCGCTTCACTACGATCAGGAGGAGCAATCGGCGTCGCCGCCGGGCTGGTAGGTTGGACAACAGGCTTTCCGGACAGAAAGAAGAATGTCGACTTAGGCGCAGATGCTGCCGGACCAGGGTCGGGCAGAAGAAAAACCTCTTCGCCAAGCGCGACATACGCCCGCCCCTGTAAGCGGGCATTGCACATCCGCACCCCGCTCGCTGCACATCCAGCAACAGTAATCAACGCGCAAGCGATAGACGATGCAGCCCGGACACAGCCCATACTACATCCCTAGATCAGTCCATCACGCTCTGGCGCAAAAGACCTGTCTGCAATCGTCCGCCACAGCACGTCTGAAACTCTCTCACTCTTTCCAATAGAAAAGGCTTTGCTTGCCTTCAATGAACCGGCCGCAACAAGCCCGCTTCCGGCGCCAAAACCTTCAACCCAGGCTCCCCAGAAAACCCCAGCGCCTGCTCGAACGCATACCCAAGCGCCAGCATCCGCGCATCGGACCAGGCCGGCCCCACAAACGACAACCCCACAGGCAACTCGCTCACCAGCCCCATAGGCACGCTCAGATGCGGATACCCGGCCACCGCCGGCAGCGTGCTCGTCTGCCCGCTGGAATGATCCCCATCAATCACATCCACCACCCAGGCTGGCCCGGTGGTCGGCGCCACCAACGCATCAAGCTTCCCGTCCGCCAGCATCCGATCGATCCCCTCCACCCCCGCCATACGCAAGGATTTCGCCCGCGCTGCCACGTAAGCCGGATCGCTCAGCCCCTTCGTCGCCTCCGCCTTTTCAAAAAGCTCCTGCCCGAACAAACCAAGTTCCCGATCCGCATGCGCCCGGTTAAACGCAATCAGGTCGGCCAGGCTACGCGACGCCACCCCAGCCGGCACACCAGCCAGATACACCGCCAGATCGGCCTTCAGGTCGGTCAGCAACACCAACTGCTCCGCATCCCCGATGGCATCCGCCGCCCCAGGCCCACCGGGCATCGTCTCGATCTCAACCAGCGTGGCCCCCGCCTTCCGCAACACATCCAGCGCATGCGCAAACACCGCATCCGTCTCCGGATGAAACCCCGCCTCGAACCGCATCACGCCAATACGCTTGCCCGCCAGCGCATCCGGCTTCAGCCCCGCCAGATAATCCGCCTTGTGCGCATCCGCCGCAGCCGTGGCCGGATCCGCGGGATCGCTCCCCGCGATCACCCCCAGCACCAGCGCCACATCCCGCACGCTGCGCGCCATCGGCCCCGCCGTGTCCTGGCTATGCGACAACGGCACGATGTTATGCCGGGACACCAGCCCCAAAGTCGGCTTCAACCCCACGATCCCGTTCACCGAAGCCGGACACGTCACCGACCCGTCCGTCTCCGTCCCGATCGCCGCCGCCGCCAGCCCCGCCGCCACAGCCGCCCCGCTCCCCGAGCTGGACCCGCAAGCCGACCGGTCCAGCGACCAAGGATTGCGCGTAAGACCGCCCACCCCGCTCCATCCGCTCACCGAGCGAGAGCCACGCATGTTCGCCCACTCGCTCAAATTCGTCTTGCCCAGGATCACCGCGCCGGCCGCCCGCAGCCGCGCCACCAGCCACGCATCCCGATGCGTCACGTTGCCCGCCAGCGCCAAAGACCCCGCCGTCGTCGGCAACGCCTCCAAACTCTCGATGTTGTCCTTCAGCAAGATCGGCAGCCCATGCAACGGCCCGCGCGCGCCGTGCGCTTGCCGCTCCGCATCCAGCGCGCGCGCATCCGCCAGCGCCTGCGGGTTCACCGCCAGCACCGCCTGCAGCGTCGGCCCCGCTTTGTCCACAGCCGCGATCCTGTCCAGGTATCGCTGCACCAGCTGCTCGGACGTCACCTTGCCGGCCGCAAGATCCTCCTGTGGCGTGTTCATGGCGCAAAGCAGGAGAAGGGCGGGAAGAAAGCGGCGCATGGATGTCCCCAAGAAAAACGAAAGGAAGCAAGGCCTTCTTTTTTGAAAAAAAGAAGCAAAAAACTTTTTCGACCCGCCGGCGTCAATGTGCACTCCAGTTCTGCATCGCATGCGCTTGCATCAGCGAACAGGACAAAAGTTTTTTGGTTCTTTTTTTCAAAAAAGAATTGCTTGCTTCCTATTCAACATCAACCAGCGCCTGCCGGAAATACCGCACACGCGCTGACCCCTCCGTCCCGGCCGCAAACGCCTGCGCATTCGCCCGTATCTCCCGCCCGAAACGGGCCTTGATCGCCGCCTCGCACGCCGCCACCCCAGGCAGCGCCAGCAGCCGCGCCAGCACCGCCGCCTGCCCGCGTGCACAATCCGCAATCCGCGTGTCGGCCACAAGGTGTTCCGGCCGGGACATGTCCAGGAAGCCGGACGCGATATCGTCAAGCGAACGCATCCGATCCGGATGCGCGGTCGCCAGGTCGCCCCGCCCGCGCGACCATTTCCACAGCGCCTCCTCGCCGGAACGCAGCATGTAGTGGTTCACCCAAGCCTGCTCGGCCGAAGGCGCGCCGGACAGCGCCGGTGTCCGCGCCTCATACGCGTGATGATGTGTGCTGCCGTCCGCCCCACGATAGGCGAACGGCGCATCCAGCACGGCAGTCGGAAAATGCGGCTGGGAATACCAGAACTTTCGCGGCCGTATCAACGATTTCACGTGCCCGTCCACCCGGCGTTGCCGCCATGTGAACCGCTGCAGCGTGGAGCCATCCGACCAGCGGTCATCAGGCAAGGCCGCGAACATCGCCCAGCACAGCGCGATTGCATCCACGCGCTGCGTCTCCTGCACCGCCAGGAAATCCGCAACGCCGGTGAAAACGCCTGAATCAAAGGCAAAATACTCGTCCAGGTCCAGCAGCGCCGCCCAGCGATAATCAAGCACATCCGGCAGCATCGTCAGCGCGTGCGTGTAGCCCTTCAACTGCGGCCCTATCACATCGGTTCGCTCATTGCGTATCAGCGTGATCACGCCATGCTGTGCCAACAGCCCCAGCAGCTCGTCCGATCCGTCCGAATTCTCATTACTGTAGATAAACCCGTGCTCGAAACCGACTGACAGGTGATACGACAGCCAGTCCAGCAGATACGGCCCCTCATTGCGTGCGGACGCCACGATGCACGCCACACGCCGCGGCAGGATCTGCCGCCGCGCCAGCGCGTGCAACGCCAACCCGACCGGCACCACACCCTCGCCGGACGCCGGCAGCAGCGCCGCCTCGTCGGCCGCGGGGCACTCCGCCACATGCCCCGCCACCGCCGGCCGTCCTTCCTGCCAGGCGCCGAGCGCAGGCAGCAACGTCCCAACCCAGCGGTCGCCAGCCATCGCCTGGCGCAGCAGCGCCATGTCCGCGCCATCCCCCAGCACCAGCCGCCCCAGCTCCGCCAGCTCCTCCTCCGGCAGCAGCCGCAGCACCGCCTCCGCCAGCCCCAGCCGCAACCCGCCCTCTCGCAACAGCGCCAGGAACGCCGCCGCCCGCAAACCCCGCCCACACGCAGCCGCCACCGCATCGCCAATCGTCTGCGCCATTGCCGGCACGGCCGCATTGTCCATCGCCACCAGGTCGAACACCGCCTCCATCGTGTCGCCGCCGCCGTCCATGCGCAGCCCGCTTGCCGCATCCGCCGTCAGGAAACGCCGCCGCCCTACCGGATACAGCAGCCGCACCTTGCCCGGCGCATCGGTCGGCAACACCCGCAGAGAGACAGCGCGCGCCCGCATCGGATCGGCCGCAACCCCCGCGTCGCGCCCGTCCGGCGCCACCAGGAAACACACCCGCTGGGCGCCGTCCGGCAGAATGGCAATCGCCGCCCCGTCGCGCGAGGCGCCAAGCGCAAACAGGTCCGCGTCAGCCGGCAGGCCAACCCAGCCGCCGCCGTACGCCGCCAGCCGGCAGGCGCGCCAGCCGCCCGTGGCGCGCGGCGCTGGCACGGGCGGCGCGGCTTGCGGCGGCACCGGCGCAGTACGCCCAAAGAGTGCGCGAAGCCGCCCGGTTATGCCGCTGCGTGGTGTCATGGCGGCAAGCTATCGGCGCGAAACGTAGGCGTCGAGGCGAAGCAGGGCCTTCTTTCTTGAAAAAGAGCTGCTTGTCTTTTGCTTCCTGCGCCAAGATCGGCTCTTCCTCCCACCATGACCGACGCCCCCGCCGAACTCACCCGTCTCCTGGCCATCATGGCCCAGCTCAGGGACCCGAAAACCGGCTGCCCCTGGGACCAGGCGCAGGACTTCGCCACCATCGCCCCCTACACCATCGAGGAAGCCTACGAAGTCGCCGACGCCATCGAACGCCAGGACATGGCGGCCCTCCCCGACGAGCTGGGCGACCTGCTTTTCCAGGTCGTCTACCACGCCCGCCTGGGCGAAGAGGCCGGCCGCTTCACCTTCGCCGACATCGCCCGCGCCATCGCCGACAAGATGGTCCGCCGCCATCCCCACGTGTTCGGTGACGCCGCTGCCCGCGAAGCCGCCCTGCATCCTGGCCTCTGGGAGGCGCAAAAGGAAGCCGAACGCCGCGCCCGCAACGAGCACGGCGCGCTCGCCGGCGTGCCCCTGGGCCTGCCCGCCCTCACCCGCGCCGAAAAGCTCAGCAAGCGCGCCGCCCGCGTGGGATTCGACTGGCCGGACGCCGAAGCCGTGCTCGCCAAGCTGGACGAGGAAGTGGCCGAACTGCGCGCCGAACTCCCCCGGGCCGATCCCGCGCGCCTGGCAGACGAGCTGGGCGACATGCTCTTCGTCCTCGCCAACCTGGCCCGCAAGCTGAACCTCGATCCCGAAACCTGCCTGCGTGGCGCCAACGACAAATTCGCCCGCCGCTTCGCCGGCGTCGAGCACGCACTGGCCGCCCAAGGCCGCACACCCGCGGAAACCACCCTGGCAGACATGGAAGCCGCCTGGCACGCCGTGAAAGCCACCGAGCGCAGCGCACCATGACCCTCTACAACGGCCTGTCCGCCTTCCCTATCACGCCCGCGGACCCGCGCGGCCAGGTAGACACGCACGCTTTGCGCCGCATCCTCGCCCCGCTCGTGGCCGCTGCCCCCGCCTCCATCTGCGTCCTCGGCAGCACCGGCACCTACGCCTACCTGGACCGCACCCAGCGCCGCCGCACCGTCGAGGCAGCCGTGACGGAAGCCGCCGGCCGCATCCCCATCCTCGCCGGCATCGGCGCGCTGCGCACAGACCACGCCGTCCAGTTCGGCCAGGACGCCCAGTCCGCCGGCGCCGCCGGTGTCCTCCTCGCCCCGATGTCCTACACCAGGCTCACCGACAACGAGGTCCACACCCATTTCGCCACCGTCGCCGCCGCCCTCAGCCTCCCCATCTGCATCTACAACAACCCCGGAACCACCGGCTTCACCTTCACCCCCGCCCTGGTCTCCCGCCTCGCTTGCCTGCCAAACGTCATCGCCATTAAGACCCCCGCGCCCGCCACCAACCACGCCGCCGAACACCAGGCCTGGCACAAAGCGACGCCGCCCGGCTTCTCCCTCGGCTACAGCGTGGACTGGCACGCCGCCGAAGCCCTGCTTGCCGGCGGCCAAGCCTGGTACAGCGTCGCCGCCGGCCTGTTCCCCCGCGCCTGCCAGGCCCTCGCCACGGCCGCCCTGTCCGGCGACGCCACGCAGGCCCGCGCGCAGAACGCCCGCCTGCAACCCTTATGGGACCTGTTCACCGAATACAGCAGCTTGCGCATCATGTACGCCGTGGCCCAGCTCCTCGAGCTCACCACCTGCGAACCGCCTCTGCCAATCCTTCCTGTGCCGGATGCCGTGCGGGCCCGCGTTTTGCAGCTTGTTCGGGATCTCCACTGCTAAGGAAGCAAGCAGTTCTTTTTTGAAAAAAAGAACCAAAAAACTTTTGCTTCCACGCATTTGCATCTACCGCTTCAGGCGGCATAAGCGTGGCCTTGGTCAAACACAGAAGGGACACCAGCATCATGATCCATGTCGTCGCTATACTCACCGCCCACCCTGGCAAGCGCGACGCCGTGCTGGAAGCCTTCCGCGAGAACATGCCAGCCGTCCACGCCGAACAAGGTTGCATCGAATACCAGCCTGTCACCGACACGCCCGACATCGGCCCGTTCCAGGCCAAGATCGGCGAAGATGCTTTCATGGTGCTGGAGAAATGGGAAAGCAAGGAAGCCTTGATGGCGCACAGCGCTGCCCCGCACATGGCCGCCTACGGCCGCAAGGTGAAAGACCTGCTTGCCAGCCGGACGATCCACGTCCTGTCACCAGCCGCGTAAGGAAGCAAGCAGTCCTTTCCTGACGAAAGGACCAAAAAACCCCGCTTCCTGTCGACGGAAATTTCACCACTCGCCGACAGGGAGCAAAAGTTTTTTGCTTCTTTTTTTCAAAAAAGAAGGCCTTTTTTAACCAACCTTTGCAAAGTTCGCTCCCACCCAAAGGAGCAACCCTCGCATGCCCATTTCAAGTATCGCCTCTACCCCAGCCGCCTTCCGCACCCCAGCCTCCACGCTCAATCCCAGCACGCTGCCCGCCACCACGCCGCAGCAAGCCGGCCGCACGCACCATCATCACGGCGGCGGTAAGGGCGGCAACCTGCTGACCGCCTCCACCGCGCAATCCGCCACCACCACCACCAACGGCTCGCTGCTCGATACGCTGGTCTGACCGCAACGCGCGCAAAATTCCTACGCCCAAAAGGGCCAAGTCCAGCCGGACTGGAAAAAGACCAGAGTCCGCAATACTCCCGCGACCGGGAAGCCTGTGCCGGCCGTACGCGGATCAATCATCCCGCCGGGCACGCTCCGCCAAGATCTGTCGCCCCCCCCCAAGCGTATCCGAGCACCGCAGGCAGATGCTGCGTGTCGTAACGCAAACTGGCGGCCGACTACGCCACAGCGTGCGTCCCGCGCCGCCCCAACCCGAACGTGCCCGCCACCGCCCGTTCCAGGTTCAGATCGTCATAGACGGTCGCGTCAAGCACCATCCACGCCGAACACACCCAATAGACCAACCGTTCCTGAATAACGCCAGGCCCAACAGAGCCGTTGCCGTGAGTGCTAAACCGGCCGATCTGCATGACGCAGCGAACATCACGTTCGATCCGTCAAACGCCAGCGGAAGTTTCAGCGCCGTGAGCGGAACAACGAAAGCAAGCAAGGCCTTCTTTTTTGAACAAAAGAAGCAAAAAACTTTCATGTCCCTGCATTGGCATCAGGCGTGCTCATCCTGACAAAGCGGCGATCCCAGCAGTGTCGAAGCAAAAGTCCTACGGTTTTTTTCGTCAAAAAAGAACTTCTCGCTTTCTTCCTCCCCTTAAACGTTTCCGCAACCCCTGCCTGCCATTCTTCCCGTCAAGCGGCCGCTCCAACCAGCGGCCACGCGCACACTCGCTTGCATAAGGAAGCACGGCACATGTCCACGCAGACGCACACGGTCACGATCGCCCAAGCGCTCGCCAGCAGCCAGACCGGCCTGGCCGTGGCGGATACCGCGGCGAACATCGCCGCGGCACTCCCCAATGCCGGCCTCGTGTCCCGCGTCACCAGCTTCACCGTGTCCGCGCCCGCAACCCTCGCCGTAGCGCCGCTGCTGGCACTGGCCACCCTCGGCACCGCCCTGCACGCCGCCGCCGGCGCGCTCACGCTTAACAGTGCAGCCACGGTCACCGCCGCCCAGCTCACCGCGCTGGAGGCCACACCGGGCTTCACCCTGGGCAGCGCCGCCAGCCTCACGCTGTCGGACAACACCGCCCAGATCACCGCCCTGCTCGCCGCCCACCCTGCCTGGTTCGCCCAGCTCGCCGCCGTCACGGTGCACCTGGACGGCACGTCCATGGGCGCCTACCCGGCCGTGCTGCTGAACAACTTCGCCGCCCACAAGCCGCTCACCTTCGTCGCCACGCCGGGCCACAACGTGCTGAACGTCGCCGCCGCCGCGCATGATCTGGGCAGCAACGCCGCCAGCCTGGACGCGCTGGAGACCCACACCGCAATCAGCTTCAGCCTGACTAATGACGGCACGCCCGTCATCGCTTCGGACGCGGCCGGCCTCGCCACGCTCGCCGGCTTCTCGCCCGCTGCTCACACGCTCTACGTGTCGGACACCGCTGCCAACATCGCCGCCCACGCCAGCACCCTGTTCGGCGCCGGCTTCGCCACCATCCAGGTCATCTCCGGCACCTTCGCCGGCACCGCCGCACAGCTTACCGACCCCACGCTGCACATCCTCAGCGGCGCGCATGCCCAGCTCGCCGCCAGTGCCACCGTCTCCGGCCAGGCAGCGGACGCCATGGTCGCCCTGCCGGGCTTCAGCCTGGCCACCGGCGCGCAGCTCGCCGTTTCGGACACCGCGGCCAACCTGGCCGCAACCGCGTCCGGTTGGCTTGGCTCCGCCAGCGCCGCCACACTAAGCGCCAATGCCACCATCCCCACCGCCACCGCCATCAGCCTCGCCAGCATCAGCACGGCGCTCGGCGCCGGCTTCAGCCTCGGCGGCCACAGCCTCACGGTAGCCGACACGCTCGCTAACCTGCTGGCGTTGCCCGGCCAGGCCGCAACGCTGGCCACCACGCTCGCCCTCGCCGCGAACGCCACCGCCAGCGCCGCCCAGGCGGATGCCTTTGCCGCCCTGCCGCACGCCAGTCTCGCCGGCTACGCGATCGCCGTCACGGACACCGCCGCCAACCTGCTCACCCTTACCGGCGCGGCCGTCGCTGACACCACAACCCACACCCTCTCGGCCGATGCCTCGATTTCCGCCGCCACCTTCGCCGCCCTGCGCGCCTTGCCGTCCTTCGCCCTGGGCGGCCACGTCCTCACCATCGCCGACACGGCGCCAGACCTGCTGGCCCTGCCAGGCAGCCTCGCGCTGGCCGGCGCCTTCATGCTGACCGCCAACGCGCAGATCAACGCCGCCCAACTCACAACGCTCGCTGGCCTGCCCGGCTTCGCCACCGCCGGCCACAGTGTCGCCATTGCCGATACCGCCGCCGACCTGCTCGCACTCGCCCCGGCTGTCCTGGCGCTGGCCACCTCCACCAGCCTGGCCGCGGACGCCACCGTCACCGCCGCGCAGGCCGCAACCCTCGCCGCGGAACCCGCCTTCAGCACCGCCGGCCACCATCTCACCGTTGCGGACAGCGCCGCCAACCTCGCAGGCCTGGCCCCCACGGTCGCCGCCCTGGCCACGGCTGAGACCCTGACCGGCAACGCCACGCTGTCGGCCGCCGCCGCCAACGCCCTGACCGCGTTCCCCGGCTTCAGCGTGGCACCAGGCGCCAGCCTGGTCATCCTGGACACCCTGCCCGCCTTGCTTGCGCTACCCGCCCAGGCGCAATCCTTCGCCAGTGCCATCGTGCTCGGCGCCAACGCTGCGGCCACAGCCGCCCAGGTCACCGCCTTCGCCGGCCTGCCCGGCGTGTCGCTCGGCGGCCACACCATCACCGTGGCGGACACTGCCGCGAACCTGCTCGCCCTCTCCGGCGGCGCGCTGGCGGACACCGCTTCGGCCGCGCTGACCGCCAACACAACGGTCACGGCGCCCCAGCTCGCCGCACTTGCCGCCCTGCCCGGCTTCTCCGCCGGCGGCCACACCCTCACTGTGGCGGACACCGCCGCCGACCTGCTCGCACTCGCGCCACAGGCCGTCTCGCTGGCCAGCACCACCACCCTGTCCGCCAACGCCACGGTGACCGCCGCCCAGGCCACCGCGCTGATGGCCGAGCCCGGCTTCTCCCCCGGCGCCTACCACCTCACCATCGCCGACAGCGCCGCCAACCTGCTGGCCCTGCCGCACGCCACCCAGCTCGCCGCCACCACGCTGGCGCTGTCTTCCAGCCAGACCGTCAGCGTCGCCCAGCTCACCCAGTTGGCCTCGCTCGGCATCAAGTTCGATGCTGCCGGCAACACCCTGATCTGTGAGGACAGCGCGGCACACCTCCTGACGTTGTCGCCAAGCGCCCTGGCCCTGTCCGCCGTCGAGGTGCTGGACACCCCTGCCACGGTCTCCGCCGCCAGCGCCGCCATTCTCGCCAGCTGGCCCACCCTTTCGCAGTTCCCCGGCGCCACGCTCATCATCCAGGACAGCGTCGCCAACCTGATCGCCATGGGTGCCAACGAGCCCGCCATAACCAGCGCCGTACAGCTCGCCCCCGGCAGCACGGTCACCCTCACCGCTGCCCAGGCCCACGCGCTGGCAGCCATCCCGCATTTCACTCCGGCCGGCGCCCTGATTACGGTCGCCGACAGCGTCGCCGGCTTTACCGCTATCGTAAACGAGGGCTGGCAGGCCGTGGCCGGTAGCACGCAGGTGATCGACACTGCGGCCAACCTCGCCACCTACGCGGGCCTCGCTCTGGTGCAGAACGCCGCCGGCGTCACCCTCTCGGCCAACGCCCAGATCAATGCGGCCGCCGCCGGCCAGATCGCCACAATCCCACACTTCACCGACGGCTCGATGCTGCTCATCGTCTATGACACGGCGACGAATATCGCCGGCCACGCCGCCGCCATCATCGCCGTCGCCACCGGTGCCGTCGTGACCGACTCCGGCCCGGTCTCCATCGCCATCGCCGACCAGCTCGCCACCGTGGCTGCCGAAAGCGAGCTCACCTTCCTGGGCGGTGACCAGCTCTTGGTGCAGGACAGCTTCGCCAACCTCACCAGCCCCGCAAACAGCGCCGGCTATGCGCTGGCCGCCCGCATCGGCGTAGCGGACACCGCCGCCAACCTGGTCACTGCCGCCGCGCATGACTGGGGCGCGCTGAACCCAAGCTATACGCTCACCGGTGGCGGCCTGATCACCGCCGCGCAGGCCGAAACGCTAGCCGGCCTGGGCACGCATTACAGCAACGCCGGCTACGTGCTTGAAGTGGGAGACGGCGCCGCCGCCGTCGCCGGTGCCGCCAGCGCGCTCGCCAGCCTGGGCATCGTCGCCAAGGTCGCCGACACCGCCGCAAACATCGGCGCCAACGCCAGCGCCCTGCAGGCGATGGGCAACGAGATCATCGGCATACACGCAACCGACGTCACCGCGATCTCCGCCAGCACCGCCGCCGGCCTTGCCGGCCTTGCCGGCAAACTTGTCGGCCTGCCGCTGCTGGTAGCGGACAGCGCCGCGGACGTGGACGCTTCGTGTCCCGCCTTGGCAACGCTCGGCAACCACATCCTGGTCGCGGTTACCGACAGCGCCGCCAACGTCGCCGCCTTCGCCGCGGACCTTGCCACGCTCACCAGGCTGCACGTCACGCTGACCGACACAACCCCGGTCACCGCCGCCATTGCATCCGGCCTGGACCCGATCGCCGGGCACCTGGTGTTGAACACCTCGCTGTCCGTGACAGACAATGCTGCCGCCATCGTCGCCCAGGAACCCGGCCTGCTCGCACTGGGTCACTGTCTCGGCACGCTCACTTTGTCGGACGGCACCACCCAGACCGCTTCTACCGCCGCCGCCCTCGCGCCGCTGGACTCGCACTTCGCCGGCGCCACCCTGCTCACCGTCACTGATACCGGCGCTGCGGTCGCCGCCAACGCAGCCGGCCTGCAACAGCTCGCCGCCGACGGCCACTTGGCCGGTGTCATCGTCGCCGGCACCACGGTCGCCGACGCCACGGCCAACGAAGCCGCCCTCAACACCCTGCCGGCCACAATCACCATCAGCGACAGCGCGGCGGACGTCGATGCCGGGCTGGCAGCGCTCGCCAATCTGGCCGGCCTGTCCTCCATAGCGCTGATCGACAACGGCACGCCCGCGCTCGCCATGAGCCTCGCCACCTTCGCAGCCGACTCCTCGGTGCTCGCGAAGATCACCACCCCCTACACGGTCACCATCTCGGACACCGCCGCAGACATCGAAGCCGACCTCGCCGCCGGCCCCGCCTCGATCCTGGCCGCCAACCACACCCAGATCGCCGCCGTCACGGTCAGCGACGGCCAGCCCGTCATGCTCACCCAGGCCCAGATACTGAGCCCCGGCATAGACGACGGCTCATCCGCGGCGCTCGGCCACTTCACCGGCGTCCTGCAGGTCACCGGGGTGGACATCGCCCACATCGCCCAGGTGCTCACTTTGTCCACGCACCCCGCGAGCATCACCGTGCTCGACACCGGCGCGGACATAAGCGCGGACCTCGCCCAGGGCGGCGTCTCCCAGCTGATCGCCGCCGCACCCTACATCACCCACATCACCGCGTCGGACGGCGGGCTCGTCTCGCTCACCGCCAACCAGGTGCTCGCGCCCGGCGTGGATGACGGCTCCAACTCGGCCTTTGCCAAGCTGTCGAACACCAGCCTGGTCGTCACCAACGCCGCCATCTCGCAGCTCGCCAGCCTCGCCGACCTCCAGGTCACCCCAACGTCCATCTCGGTCAGCGACACCGCGTCCGACATCGCCGCAGACCTCGCCAGCCCCAACTCGGCCCTGCTCGCCTACCTGCCCTCGATCCACTACATCACCGTCAGCGACGGCCAGCCGATCGCGCTGACCGAAGCCCAGGTGCTGCAAGCCGGTGTCGATAACGGCTTCGGTTCCGTCCTGTCGCTCGTCTCCGACGCCCAGTTCACCGTCTCCGGCGTCGATGTCGGCCACCTCACCCAGGTGCTCAGCCTGCCGGTGGCCCCTGAGAGTGTGGCCATCACCGACACCGCCGCCCACTTCAACAGCGGCATCGCCACGATCGCCGCGGACATCGGCCACATCTCGTCGATCACCATCACCGGCGACCCGGCGCCGAACCTGTCGGCCAACGAAGCCCTGCTCGCTCACATCGATGACGGCGCCGGCTCGGTCATCGACCGCCTCGTCGGCCACACCTTCAACGTCTTCGGCGCCGCGGTGGCCCAGCTCGCCGCCCTGGTGTCCCTGCCGGACACCCCCGCTTCCATCGCGGTGAGCGACAGCTCAGGCAACATCGTGGCCGACCTGCTCTCCGGCAGCTCCTCCCTTGCCGCCAACCTCAACCTGACGAGCTACGTCGCGGTAACCCACGGCACCCTCACCCTGACGGACGCCCAGGCCGAGACAATCCTGAATAGCCCGTCTCTGGATGCGGTGATGCACAGGCTGCTGCCCGGCACCATCGTGGCCGTCACCGGCGCGCCGGTGTCGGATCTCGCGGGGCTGGCCACCGCCGGATGGTCGCATATCACCGTCGCCGTCACCGACACCGCCGCCAACATCGCCGCCGACCTGAACGCCAGCAACTCGTCGCTGGCCACCAACAGCGAGGCCCTCTCCAGCGTCACGCTGGACGCAAGCGGCACGTTCGGCGCCGAGACGGTCACGGAAATGGCCTACCTGCCTGGCTTCAGCACAGGCGGCTTCAACCTCAACGTGTCGGACAACGCCGCCGCCATCGCCAGCCTGGGCAACCAGGCTCTGGGCGTCGTGCACGATGTCCAGGTGCTGGACACCGACAGCAACGTCCTCGCACAGCTGGACGCGCTGCAGGCAAAATACGCCGGCGCGCTGACCATCACGGTCACCGACGGCTCGGCAGCCCTGCCCATAACCGCCGCCCAATACACCAACGACGCGGCCACGATCGACGCCATCACCAACCCCGGCATCATCAGCGTCACCGGCAACGCCGCCGCCCTGGCGCCGATCGCCCCCCAGCTCGGCACGGACGCCCGCATCTTCGCGGCCGACGTCACCGATAACGCCAACGACGTGGTCGCCAACCTCGCCAGCCTGTCCGCGGCCGGCGCCAAGCTGATGGTCACGCTGACGGACACCTTCCTGCTGGCAAGCGTCGTCGCCCCGCTGCTCTCCATCGGCAGCCTCAACGCCAACGGCATCCCGGTCGTCGACACCGGCTCGCAGATCGCCGCCCTGGTGGAGACGGGCAACCAGCCCGCCATCGCCTACCTCAACGCCCAGGGCGCCACCCTGTCGGGAGACAGCGCGGTCACCGCGAAGGATGCCGCCGCCCTGGAGTCGCTCACCGACTTCAGCAAGGCCGGCCACCTGCTGCAGGTGTGGGACACCGCCGCCCACCTCACCACGCCCGCCTATGCCGCCGCGCTGGCGAACAGCGACGTGGACTCGGTCTACCTGAAGACGACAGGCGGCGCCGTCAGCGTCACCGCCGCCACCGCCGCCTCCCTGTTCAGCATCGCGGGGTTCCACACCACCAACCCTGACGGCACGCCGAACGCGCTTGGGGTGTCGGACACCACCACGCATATCGAAGCCTCGCTCGCGGCCCTCTCCGCAAACCGCGCCAGCATCGGCACCATCACCGTCAACGCGCCCGCCACCATCACCGACCAGACCCTGTCCGACCTGCAAGGCCTGGACGCCGTCGCTGCCCCCGCCGCCACGCTGACCGTGCGTGACACGGCGGCCACCATCGCCAGCAACGCCGACGTCCAGGAGACCGACCAGACCATCGCGCCGAGCGCCTGGACGCTCTCCGGCAACGGCAGCGTCACCGAAGCGCAAGCCGCCTTCCTCGGCACGCTCGCCAATTTCAGCACCGGTGGCTACACCATGTCGCTGAACCTGGCGCCGAACACGATCATCTCGATCGCCGATGCCAACGCGCTGGGCAACATCGCATCCGCCCTCACGCTGCCCGGTGCACACCCGATCGTCGAAGGCAACGTGGTCCAGCTTCTGGGCCTCACCCCGGCCGCACTCTCCTTGGTCACGCCTGACCTGGTCGACAGCACCGCCAACATCATCGGGCTAGGCGCCGCCTCCCCGCTGCTCGCCGGGACGGTGGAAGTCACTGGCGCGGAACCGCTGTCCGCCTCGCAGGCCAGCGCGCTCCTCGCCCTCGTCCAGACCGGTCAGCACCCTGGCATCAATGCCGCGAACCTCACGTTCGACAACACACACATTGTGAACGGCAGCGTAGCGGGCCTGCACGCGCTGACAGCGAGCACCGGCTGGACGGCAAATACCGGCCTGCATGCGGACTTCACGCTGGAGGCGCGCGACAGTGCCGCTAACCTGATCAACCCCGCCAACACCGCCTACCTCTCCAGCCTGGCGCAGACCGCTCTCTTCTGCCCCAGCACGATCACCGCCGCCACGGCTACCAGCCTCGCCAACCTGGCCAGCACCATCCACTTCCAGCACGACCGCGAGATCGTCGTGCAGGACAGCGCCTCCGCCCTGCTCAACCAGGGCAACAGCGCAGGGCTCGGCCTGGCGGACAAAGTCACCCTCGCGGGCTCGGCTACGGTCGATGCGGCGGATGCCGAATCGCTGCTCGGCATCAACCACTTCGTTCTCAACGCCCCGCTCACCGTAAGCGACAGCTCGGCCAACCTGCTGGACGGCGTGCTGGGCCGGGACATCGCAAACAGCGGCTTCGCTAACGACATCATCGTCCAGCTCGCCGGCCCCGAGACGCTCGATGCCGACACCGCCGAGACCCTGGTCTCCCTGCCGGGCTTCGCCGACACCACAAACATCACCATCGCCGACGCCAGCTCCTACCTGCTCAACACCGCCAACCTCACCGCCGAGCAGATGGCGGCCAGCGTCACCCTGGCCGGCGACGAGACCGTCTCGGCCAACACCGTCCTGCGCCTGTCCGAAATCCCCCACTTCGCCCCGGGCACGTCGCATCTGGTACTTGCCAATAACGACTTCGCAAACAACGCCACCTTGCACGCCATCGCCGACGATGGTGCCGCCTTCCAGTCCAACGGCCACATGATCACGCTGACGCAGGATGCGCTGGACCTCACACCCACCGAATACACCGCCCTGCAATCGGACATCATCAACGCCAACGGCCACGCCGTCGGCATCACGCCAACCCTCAACAGCATGACAGAGACAGCAAACATGCTGACCGTATCGGCAACAGGCATCGCCGGCGGCACCGTCCACGTCTACGCCCAGGACGGCACGGTGATCTCCAGCACACACCAGGCCAACGCCGGCTTCACGGTCACCGCGCCCGACACCGCCCCGTTCCATAACTTCGAAATCACCGAAACCGTAGGCGGCGTGGAAGGCGCTCCGCTGGTGGTGCTGGATGCAACCGGGCTGGAGTCGATCGCGAGCGCGGCCGGCGTCACCTTCTCAAGCAGCGGCCAGATCCAGGTCGATCCAGGCAAATTCCTCAACCTCTACGAAGCCGGCAGCGTCCCCGCGCTCGCCCATCCGGCGCTCGTCTATGATCCGGTCGCCCACACCATCTCGCTGGACCTGCCGGGCGGCGGTGTCGTCCCGCTGATCACGCTCGGTGGCACCACGCATCCGTCCAGCCTGGATCTGTCGGAAATCGTCATCAAGCATCACGGCTGATCGGGGTACGCCGAAATGCACAGCCTCATCTGGCGCCAAATCCTGGCAGCGGTCGCAAGACCGCTCGCCTGGGTGGTGTTCTTCTCCTGCTTCCTCAACGCCAGCTTCCTGGCAGCCCCGCTCTACATGATGCAGGTCTATGACCGGGTGATGCACAGCCAGAGCATCCCCACGCTGCTCTACCTCACACTCGCCGTCGCCCTCGCCTACGCCACCTTCGCCCTGCTGGACGCGGTGCGCGGCCAGATCCTCGCCGGCGTCAGCGATCTGGTGGAAGACACGCTGGCCGCCCGCCTGCTGCACGCCGCCACCGCGCCGCAGCAGCGCGGCCGCGCCCGCCCCGGCCCCGGCCATATCGGCCGGGACCTGGACACCGTACGCCAGTTCGCCGCTGGCGCCGCAATCCTCGCCTTCATCGACCTGCCCTGGGCCGTCCTCTATCTCGGCGTCCTCTTCCTGCTGCACTGGATGCTCGGCGCCTTTGCCATCGCCGCCGGCGGCCTCCTCCTAATCCTCAGCCTGGCCGGCGAGCGCGCCGCCCGCGCGCCGATGGCCCAGGCCGGCGCCGTCGCCGGCCGCGCCTACCAGTTCGGCGACGCCATCGCGCGCCATCCGGACTGCGCCAGCACCATGGGCCTGTCCACCACGCTGGCTGCCACCTGGCGCACCTTGCGCGCCGAGATGCTGGATGCGCAGAACACCGCCAGCCGCCGCGCCGTCGTCCTCGGGGCCATGGCCAAATTCATAAGGATGCTGACGCAGTCGGCGATACTCGGCGTGGGCGCGTATCTCGCCATCAACCACCGCGTCAGCGGCGGCGCCATGTTCGCCGGCTCCCTGCTCCTCGGCCGGTGCCTGGCGCCGGTCGAATCCGTCATCGCAAGCTGGCGCGGCACGCTCGCCGCACGTCAGGCCTGGACCCGCCTGCAAGCCGTCTCCGCCGTCCAAGACAGCGAGCTTCTCGAACTGCCCGCTCCCGAAGGCGCGCTGTCGCTGGAAACAGTAGGCTGGACGCCCGCAGGTGCCGAGCGCGCAGCCCTCACCGACGTCACGATACGCATCGAGGCCGGCGCCGTGCTTGCCCTGATAGGTCCGAACGCCGCAGGCAAATCCACCCTGGGCCGCGTCCTGGCCGGCGCGATACGCCCCGATGCCGGCATCGTCCGGCTGGACGGCGCGGAGTACCCGTCCTGGGACGCAGCCCAGCTCGGCCGCGCCATCGGCTACCTGCCGCAGGACGCCGCCCTGTTCCCCGGCACCATACGTGACAACATCGCCCGCTTCAGCGACGCGTCGGCCGAGGCCGTGATCGCCGCGGCACAGGCCGCCATGGCGCATGAGATGATCCTGCGCCTGCCGCTGGGCTACCAGACCCCGATCGACGACGCGTCCTGCGCCCTGTCCGGCGGCCAGCGCCAGCGCGTGGCACTCGCCCGCGCGCTGCTGTGGGACCCGCCGGTCCTGGTGCTGGACGAACCCAGCGCCAGCCTGGACGCCGATGGTGAGGCCGCGTTGTTCCGCTGCGTGATCGCCGCGCGCGAACGCGGCAGGACGGTCGTCCTAATCACGCACAGCACCGCGCTGGTACGCATCGCCGACTTCGTAGCGACAATGGTAGGGGGCCGCATCTTGCGCGTGCAGAAATCAACCGAGTTTTTGACCCGTCCCGCGGCAGTAGCAGGAGAATGACAATGGAAAGGGGTCTGGGGCCTAAGGCCCCGTCACGCGACAGCGTGCTTCGCACGACGGGGTCCAGGGGCAGAGCCCCTGGCCTTACCGCAGTTCAAGTTGGCCTGGTGGTAGTAGGGTCGTTCTTCGGCGGCTTCGGCACCTGGGCCGCCCTGGCCCCCCTGGACGGCGCCGTGGTCGGCACCGGCCAGCTGACCGTGCAGGGCAACTCGAAGACCGTGCAGCACAAGGAAGGCGGCATCGTCGCCGCCCTGCTCGTGCAGGACGGTGACCGCGTCGCCCAGAACCAGGTGCTCATCCGCCTGGACGACACCCAGGTCACCTCCATGCTGCGCGTCCACCAGGCCCAGCTCGCCGGCGACCAGGCCCTCTGCGCGCGCGACCTCGCCGAGATCGCCGGCGCTGCGGCAGTGGCCTTCCCCCCCGACCTCACGGACTCCGATCCGGCCGCGCAATCCGTCATGCAGCGCGAGCGCGTCGTGTTCGAAAACCACCGCGCTCTCCTCGCCCAGCAGCTCCGCATCATAGACGAGCGCATCACCCAGGCCCGCCAGCAGCAATCCGGCGCGGACGCGCAGCACCAGGCCGCCATGCGCGGCCTGGCCTTCGGCACCCAGCAGCTCGGCGCGCTGACCACCCTGGAACGCATGGGCCTGGCCGGCCACAACACCGTCCTCGAACTCTCCCGCAGCGTCGAAGCCCTGCGCGGCGAGACCGGCCAGCTTCAATCGGACATCGCCCGCCACGCCGCCGAAGCCGCCGAGCTGGCAGCGGAAAAGCTTCGCCTGCGTGCAGCCGCCCAGGCCGACGCCACGCACGAACTCCGCGAAGCCCAACTCCGCATAAATGACGTCCTGCCCCGCCTGGTCGCCGACCGGGACCTGCTCGCCCGCCTGGATATCCGCGCCCCCGTCGCCGGCCAGGTCGTGGACCTGCAAGCCTTCACCCGCGGCGGTGTCATCGAGCCGGGCAAGCCGATCCTGCAGATCGTCCCCGAAACCCGCCGCATCGTCGCCACCGCCGAAATCCGCCCCGAGGACATCGAGCACCTGCGCGCCGGCCAGCCCGCCCGCATCATCGCAACAGGCTTCAACGCCCGCGAAACCCAACCCATGGACGGCCGCGTGGACATAATCTCCGCCGATCGCATCACCGACCCGCGCACCGGCCGCGCCTACTACACGGTGGAGGTCTCACTCCTGGCCGATCACGCGCAAGGCGCACTACTCCGCCAGCTCGGCCCGGGCATGCCGGTGGAGGTGGTCGTTCCCGTCAAGCCGCGCACGGCGCTGGATTATCTCACGGAGCCGCTTCGCTCCAGTTTGAGGTCCGCTGGGCGGGAGATGTAAGGAAGCAGTTCTTTTTTGGAAAAAAAGAACCAAAAAGCTTGTACTCCCTGTCGGCGGCTGCTGAAGCGTCTGTCGACAGGGACCGAAAGCTAATTGCCTCTCTTTCAAACTCCGTTACTGCCGCGTAACGCTCCACGTAATCTCCACTCGCCTGTTCTGCGCCTCCGCTACGCCATCCCCCGTCTTCACCGCGGGGTTTGTCTCGCCCTTCGCCAGTACCT
>CAXTVW010000047.1:16003-22291 GCA_964247675.1 uncultured Acetobacteraceae bacterium | reverse complement strand
AGGCGTGGGAGCAAAAGTTTTTTGCTTCTTTTTTTCAAAAAAGAAGGCCTTGCTTGCTTTCTACTTCCGCCGTCCAGACATGTCGTCCCCCGCCGTGCGCGAAAGCATCCCGCACACCGGCACAGCCAGCAGCGTCACCAGCCCCAGCACCACCCAGGCCACCGAGAAATCCGACAGCGCCGGCGCACCATGCCCCTGCACCGACATAGACCCCGCAAGCACCGCCGCCGCGGCACAAATCCCCGCGCTCAGCATCAACTGCTGAAACGTGGTGTAGAAGCTTGTGGCCGCACTCATCTGCGCGCGCGGGATGTCCGCGTAAGCCACCGTGTTATACGCGGTAAATTGCAACGACTGGAAAAACCCGCCCAGAAACATCACCGTCACGATCGCCGCAACCGGCACGCTGGGGCGGAACAGCGCGGCACTCATCAGCAGCAGCGTGGCAAGCAAGCCGTTCCACATGAGCGTGCTGCGAAATCCCCAGCGGCGCAGTATCGCGGGGCCCGCCGCCTTCATCAGCATCGCACCGGCCGCGCTGGAGAGCGTGATCAGCCCGCTCCGCGCCGCCGTCACGCCGAACCCCAATTGCAGCATCATCGGCAGCAGAAAGGGCAGCGCCCCGCCGGTGATCCGCGTCAGCGACCCGCCCCACACCGCAATGGCGAAACTCGGCACACGCATGAGCCGCAGATCCAGCACCGGGTTCTCCGCATGCCGCGCGTGCCGCGCATAGGCCAGCCCGGCCAGCACGCCCACGCCCAGAATGCCGCAGCTCTCCCAAACCGAGACCGCGCTACGGCTGGCCAGTTCGAAGCCGAACATCAGTGACGCCAGGCAAAGCCCGGAAAGCGCGAACCCGAACAGGTCGAACCGCAGCCGAATCGGCTCGCGGAGCTGCACGATGTAGCGCCCGGTCAGCAGGAACCCCACGATCCCGATCGGCACGTTGATATAGAAGATCCAGTGCCAGCTCAGATACGTCACGAAAAACCCGCCCAGAGGCGGCCCGACGACCGGCCCCACCAGGCCGGGCACCAGAACCCAGGTCATCGCCGAAACCAGCTCGGCCTTGGGCACCGTGCGCAGCAGAACCAGCCGGCCGACCGGCATCATCATCGCCCCGCCGATCCCTTGCAGCACCCGGCTGCCCACCAGCATGGCCAGCGACTGCGAGACGCCGCACAGCACGGAGCCGAGCGTGAACAGCGCGATTGCCGCGCGGAACACGGTGCGTGACCCAAACCGGTCCGCCGCCTGCCCGCTGGCCGGGATGAAGACCGCCAGGCTGAGCAGATAGGAAGTGAGCGCAATATTCATGTGCAGCGGATCGACGCCGAAATTGCGCGCCATGCCGGGTAGTGCGGTAGCCAGCACAGTGCCGTCCAGCTGTTCCATGAACAGGGCGGCGGCGATGATCAAGGCGGCGCCGCGGGTGCTCTGCCCGGCGAGCTTTACGGGGATCGCTAGCGCGTCTGACATACGAGGCGAGGTTGGGGCGGGCACGCTGCGCCGCAACAGGCTCGGGCGGGGCGCTGAATTGCTGGAAGCAAGGAAGGCCTTCTTTTTTGCAAAAAAGAAGCAAAAAACTTTTACTCCTGTCGCCTGCGCCACGGCCCGGTCTGATCCTGCAAGCTCGCGTGCCTGCAGGACGAAGGCGGGCCGTCATGCAGGCGGGGGAGCAAAAGTCTTTTGCTTCTTTTCTTCAGAAAAGAAGGCCTTGCTTGCTTCCTGAAACCCCCACCCCAAGCCCCCGTTACCACCCCCGATGAAAGGCTTGAAAGCGGCAAGCCGCATCCTGTGCACCGGCGCCGCGCTCGTCACCGCCGAAGCACGCGCCGCAGACCCCGTCACCTACACGCTGAAGATCGACACCACGGGCGACGCCGCGCTGGACGCCGTCATCACCGGCAGCTCGCAACTCGCGGCCCTGCGCAAGCCCGCGCCCGCCTCCCCCTTCGCCCTGGTCGCGCGCGCGCGGGCCGATGTCGCCCGCGTGCACACCGCGCTGGACAGCTTCGGCTACTACCAGGCGCAGGTGAGCGTCACCATCGCCGGCGAGTCGCTGGACAACACCACGCTGCCGGACACGCTCTCCGCCCTGCCGCAAGCCGCCCCCGCCGCCGTGCTGGTGCACATCGACAAGGGTAAGCTCTTCCACCTGCGCCACGTGGAGCTGGACGGCACAGTTCCCGCCGGGCCCGCCCGCGCCTTTACTCTCACCCCCGGCGCGCCGGCCGTGGCCTCCGACGTGCTCGGCGCCGGCAACAAGCTGCTGACCGCCTTGCAGGAGGACGGCTACGCGCTGGCCCGCGTGGACCCGCCCGTCGCCACCGAAATCCCCGACGCGCATGCGCTGGACGTGCGCTTCCGCGTCACCACCGGCCCGCGGGTGGACATCGGCCCGATCAGCATCACCGGCCTGGTCCGCACGCACGAAAGCTACGTGCGCCGCCGCCTGCTCATCTACCCCGGCGAACTCTACCAGCCGGGCAAGATAGAGGCGGCGCGGCAGGACCTGGCCTCGGTCGGCGTGTTCTCCGGCGTCAAGATCAGCGCCGCGAAAACCCTGGACGCCGCCGGCCGCATCCCGCTTCGCGTGGACGTCAGCGAGCGCAAGCTGCACGCCGTCACCTTCAGCATCGCCTACTCTACCGATCTGGGCGGCAGCGCCGGCGTTACCTGGACGCACCGCAACCTGTTCGGCAACGCCGAGCAGCTCACCCTCACCGGCACCCTCACCGGCCTGGGCGGCAGCGCCGACAAAGGCCTCGGCTATCTGGCGCGCGCGCAGTTCGTAAAACCCGACTACTACCACCGCGACCAGCAGCTCGAGCTGGATTTGTCCGCGCTGAAACAGGACCTGATAAGCTACAACCAGACCGCGGAGATCGCCGGTGCCGTCCTGTCCCGCAAATTGTCCAAGCGCTGGACGGCCAGCGTAGGCGTCACCGCCACCCAGGAATCCATCCTGCAGGAAGGCACCACGCGGGACTACACGCTGCTGGCCCTGCCGGTCACCGGCAAATACGACAGCACGGACGTGGCCACCCCGCTGGACGACCCGCTGCACGGCCTGCGCGCCACGCTGATCGCCACCCCCACGGAGAGCCTGTCAGGGCAGGACAGCACCTTCGTCATCCTCCAAGGCACCGCCAGCACGTATTTCGACCTGCACAGCCTCGGCCTCGCCAGGCCGGGCCAGTCGGTGATCGCCCTGCGCGGCCTGGTCGGCAGCGCCCAGGGCGCCAGCCAGTTCGAGCTGCCGCCGGACCAGCGCTTCTACGGCGGCGGCTCGGCCACCGTGCGCGGATTCCGCTACCAGTCGATCGGCCCCGCCTTCCCCGACAGCACGCCGGCCGGCGGCGCGGCCATCGACGCGGCGACCATCGAACTGCGCCAGCGCGTGTGGCACAACATAGGCGTGGTGGTGTTCGTGGACGCAGGCCAGGTGAACGCGAGCAGCGCGCCGTTCGGCGGCAGACTGGAGGAAGGTGCGGGCATAGGCGCGCGCTACTACACGCCGATCGGCCCGATACGGGTGGATATCGCCACGCCCATCACCCGCATACAGGGCGGCGATAGCTACGAGCTTTATCTGGGATTGGGGCAGGCGTTTTGAGCGAAGTCCAGCCCCGCCGGCACCGGCTACGCAAGATCCTGCTGTGGGTGGCGGGCGTAACCGTGCTGCTGCCCGTGGCACTGGTGGTGGCGGCCCTGGCGCTGGCCAACACCGGACCGGGCCGCCGCCTCATCGAGACCCAGGCGGGCAGCCTGTCCGGCGGCATGGTGGCCTTGCGCGGGCTGTCCGGCCGCTTCCCGGATGCGCTACGCCTCGCACACCTGGAAGTGCACGACACTAAAGGCACCTGGCTGACGCTCGACAACGTGGCACTCGACTGGTCGCCGCTGGCGCTGATCGGCCGCACGGCCAGGATCGCGCGGCTGAGCGCGTCCGCGATGGACGTCATGCGCCTGCCCGCCCCCGCCGCGAAACCGGCGCCACCCTCGAAAGGCGGCTTCACCCTGCCGGTGCACATCGACCTGCAATCGCTCGACGTGGCGCGGCTGACCCTGGGCGCTCCCGTCGCCGGCCATGCGGCGATCCTGCATCTGGCCGGCTCCGCGCAGGTAGCGTCGCTGGACGACGCCCACGCCAAAGTGGCGATCGACCGGCTGGACGGGCCCGGCACCTACCGTCTCGACGGTCGCCTGGATGCCGCCTCGATCAACGCCGTGCTGGACGCCGCCGAGCCATCCGGCGGGCTGGTCTCCGGCCTGGCCGCTGTCCCCGCCTTGGGCGCGCTGTCGCTGCACGGCACCATCGCCGGCCCCCGCAGCGCCGAGCGGACGGACGTCACCCTGGCCGCCGGCCCGCTACACGCGAACGCGCACGGCTCGGTCGATCTGCCGGGCCGTAGCGCGTCGCTCGACATAGACGCCAAAGCCCCGGCAATGGCGCCGCGCCCCGACCTGTCCTGGGACAGCGTCGCCCTAACCGCCCACCTGCACGGCCCGTTCACCACCCCGGACGTCACCGCGCACGCGGACCTGCACGGCGTGCGCGGCGGCGGCGCCAGCATTGCCGCCCTCACGCTGGAGGCCGGCGGCAACCGCGGCGCGGTGGACGCCCACGCTGTGCTCACCGGCCTGGTGCTGCCGCCGCCGCAGCCCGGCCTGTTCGCCGCCGCCCCGCTGGACCTGACGGTGCACGCGCAACTGGACCAACCCACCCTGCCCATCCGCTTCGCCCTCAAGCACCCGCTGATCAGCGCTGACGGCACCGCCCAGGCGCGCGGCGACCTGTCCGCCCGCCTGCACACGATCATCCCCAGCCTCGCCCCGTTCGCCGCCATCGGCCACACGGACATCCAGGGCTCCACCGAAGCGGTGGCCACGCTGGCGCGGCACGGCGAGACAAGCGACGTGGTGGTGGACGGCACCGCCCGCTTCACCGGCGGCCTGGCCCCGCTGCCCACCCTACTCGGCACCACCACCTACGGCGCCACCGCGCGGCTGAACGGCCAGGATTTCACCATCAGCCGTGCCGTGGTGGACGGCCACGCCGCCCATGCGGACGTCACCGGCACGGACCTGGCCGGCACGCTGGCGCTCGCCTGGCATGTTGGCCTGCGCGACCTCGCCGACCTCTCGCCGCAAGTGGCAGGCGCGCTCACCGCCGCCGGCCGGGTGGATGGCGCACCGGGCGGCCTGGCGCTGCAGGCCGACATCAAGGGCGACGTAGGCACACGCGCCATACCACGCGGCCCGATCACTGCGGCAATCCGCGCGCAGGGCCTGCCGTCCAGCCCCTCCGGCACCATCACAGCCAGCGGCCGCTTTGCCGGCAGCCCGGTGCTGCTGGACGCGAGCCTCGCCCGCCAGCCGGACGGCGCCTTCCATGCCGTGCTCACCCACGCGGACTGGCGCAGCCTGGCCGCCTCCGCCGACCTGTTGCTCACTCACGGCGAGACCTTACCAACCGGCACGCTCAACGCCCGGATGACCCGGCTGGCGGACCTGGACGCGCTCACCGGCCAAACCCTGGCCGGCGGCCTGACGGCGCGCATCGAAACAGCGCAGCATGCCGGCCGTCCGGACGCGCGTATCGACGTGCAAGCCAGCGGTCTGTCTGCCGGCCGGAACGCCGTCGGCCACCTCTCGCTGACCGGCCACGTCGCGGACCCTGCCGCCAAGCCGGATGTGGCCCTGGCCCTGTCGGTGGAGGGCATCGCCGCCGCCGGCGTCACCGGCCAGGCGCACGCGACGGCAAGCGGCCCGCTCACCGCCCTGCTGCTGCACACGGACGCTGCCCTGGCCGTGCAGGCACAACCCGCCACCTTGGACGCGGCTGCCAGGCTGGACGTGCCGGCCCACCAGATAACGCTCTCCGCGCTTAGCGCCGCCTACAAGAGCGAGACCTTGCACCTGCGCGCGCCGGCCCGCGTCGCGTTCGGCGCCGGCACGAGCGTGGACGGCCTGCATTTGGCCTTCGGCCCGCCAGGCATGTCACCGGCCACGCTGGACCTGGCCGGACGTGTGTCGCCCACGCTGGCGCTCACCGCCACGCTGCGTGGCGTGACACCGGACCTGGCCCGCCCTCTCGCGCCGGACTTGCACGCAACCGGCGTGCTGACCGCGGACGCCAGGCTGTCCGGCACCACCGCGGCGCCGCAAGGCACGCTGCGCCTGCAAGCCACCGGCCTGCACGTGCGCAGCGGCCCCGCCGCATCGCTGCAGCCGGTCTCGTTGCTGGCCACCGCCGCGCTGACCGGCACGGCGGCGCAG
>CAXTVW010000047.1:0-15903 GCA_964247675.1 uncultured Acetobacteraceae bacterium | reverse complement strand
GCTGCAGCCGGTCTCGTTGCTGGCCACCGCCGCGCTGACCGGCACGGCGGCGCAGGTCAACGCGCATCTGTCGGGCGGCCCGAAACTGGCCTTCGCGGCAAACGGCGTTGCGCCGCTCGCCGCAGGCGGCGCGCTCTCGCTGCACGCCACCGGCCACACGGACCTTACCCTGCTGGACCCGATCCTGGGCGCCAGCGGCCAGCGCGCCGCCGGCAACCTGGCACTCGACGCAACGATATCCGGCTCCACCGCCGCCCCCCGGATTGGCGGCACCGTCACGCTGGACCGTGGCGAAATCCAGGATTTCGTCCAAGGCGTGCGCGTTACCGCCATCACGGCAAGGCTCGTCGCTTCCGGCGACACCGTGCGCATCGACACGTTCACCGCCAAGGCCGGCGGCGGAACGCTCGGCGCCACCGGCACGATCGGCGTGCTCGCCCCAGGCATACCCGTGGACGTACATTTCAACGCCAACCACGCCCGCCCCTTGGCCAGCGACCTGCTGACCGCCACGCTCGACGCCACGCTGGCCGTGCACGGCCAGGCCGCCGGCACGCTGGACGCTGCGGGCAAGATCGTCGTCGAAAAAGCCGAGATCAACATCCCCAACGGCCTGCCCCCCAGCGTTGCCGTGCTCCATGTGCGCCGGCCCGGCGACAAGCCGCCCAAACCCGCCGCCCCATCCAACAGCCTGGTCCGCCTGGCGATCGAGCTGGACGCACCCAGCAACATCTTCGTGCGCGGCCACGGCCTGGACAGCGAACTCGGCGGCAAGCTGACCATCGCCGGCACCAGCACGGCCCCGCAGATCTCCGGTGGCTTCGAGATGCGCCGCGGCAGCATAAGCGTCGCCGGCACCACGCTGAACTTCACCCACGGCGAAGTCGGCTTCGACGGCACCAGCGTCACCAACAAAATAGACCCGACCCTGGATTTTATCGCCGACAGCAACTCCGGCAGCGTGGACGCCACCCTGACCGTGGGCGGCTACGCCGACGCGCCAACCATCAAGCTCTCCAGCGTGCCGGACCTGCCGCAGGACGAGATACTCGCCCACCTGCTGTTCGGCACCAGCGTGAAAGACCTCTCCGCCATCCAGATCGCCGAAATCGCCTCCGCCTTGGCCGAGCTGTCCGGCGTGACGGGCAGCGGCGCGGACCCGCTCGGCGCCGTGCGCAAAGGTTTGGGGCTGGACCGCCTGTCCGTCGGCGGCGGTGGCGGCAGCACCAACACCGGTGCCACGGTGGAAGCCGGCCGCTACGTGGCGCGCGGCGTGTACATCGGCGCAAAACAGGCCACGTCAGGCGGCGGCACGGCGGCCGAAGTGCAGATCGATCTTACGAAGCACCTGAAGGCGAACGCGCAATTGGCGACGGGCGGGGGGAGCGTGCAGGGGGCGACGCCGGAGAATGATCCAGGATCTACGATCGGGTTATCGTATCAGTTTGATTATTGAAGGAAGCTAGGAAGGAAGGCCTTCTTTTTTGTAAAAAAGAAGCAAAAAACTTTTATCTCGGCTATCGCGGACGCTTCAGCAGCCGCCGACAGCAAGCAAAAGTCTTTTTCAGAAAAGAACTGCTTGCTTCCTGTCTCCCCTGTCCGTGACCGCACGTTCCCGAACCGCTTTGCCCCATGCCCGTTTACGTCTGGCAACTTCACAGGGACACAGAAATGGCAGGCGCACTCGACGGAAAGAAAATCGCCATCCTCGCCACCAACGGCGTGGAACAGGTAGAGCTGACCGAGCCGCAGAAAGCATTGCGTGCGGCCGGTGCGGACGTGGTTGTGGTTTCGCTGAAATCCGGCACGATACAAGGAATGAACCACGACGAGAAAGGCGACAGCATCCCGGTCGACAAGACACTTGCGGATGTATCGCCGGAGCAGTTCGACGGCCTGGTATTGCCGGGCGGTGTCAGCAATCCGGACTACCTGCGGGCAGACAAGCAGGCGGTGGCGTTTGTGAAAAGTTTCGCCACGGCGGGCAAGCCGATCGCGTCGATCTGTCACGGGCCGTGGACCCTCATCGAGGCGGACGCGGTGCGCGGCAAGAAGATGACGTCCTGGCCGTCTCTGCAGACCGACCTGCGCAATGCCGGGGCGACCTGGACGGACGAGCCGATGGTTCGCGACGGCATGCTTGTGACATCGCGCAAGCCGGACGACCTGAAGCAGTTCAATGCGGCGGCCATCGAGATGTTCGCCGGCGAGGCTGCGCGCAAGGCCGCCTGAACAGACATCTTCCGCTCGCAGGATTGGCGCTTTGCCGGGACACCCCGGCAAAGCGCTTTTTTGTTGCTCGGGCGTCCGCAACGATCGTAGCTTGCCGTGAACAAAGGAGGTCCGGATGGCAGAGCTCGTGTTCTATACCAACCCGATGTCACGTGGGCGGATCGTCCGCTGGATGCTGGAAGAGGTGGGTCAGCCCTACCGGACAGAGCTCATGCAGTATGGCCCCGATATGAAGGGCGACGCCTACCGCGCGATCAACCCGATGGGCAAGGTTCCTGCGCTGAAGCATGGCGACCAGGTGGTCACCGAATGTGCCGGCATCTGCGCGTATCTGGCGGACGCGTTCCCGGCCGCCGGCCTGGCGCCCGCGTCGGGCAACCCGTTGAGGGCGCCCTATTACCGCTGGCTGTTTTTCGGCGCCGGACCGGTGGAGGCGGCCGTCACCAACAAGGCGATGCAGTTCGACGTGCCGGAAGGCAAGCAGGGGATGGCAGGTTACGGCAGCTTCGACCTGACGATGAAAACGCTGGAAGGCGCACTGACGGACCGCGACTACCTGGTCGGCGACCGGTTCTCCGCAGCCGATCTTTACCTCGGCGCCCAGCTCGGCTGGGGCATGATGTTCGGCACAATCGAGAAACGGCCGGCATTTGCCGCGTATTTCGACCGCCTGAGCGCACGCGCGGCCTACATAAGGGCCCGTGACATGGATGACGCGCTGATGCCGGCGAAGCAGGCGGAGCACGTATAGCCAAGGAAACAGTTCCTTCTTGAGCCCGCTTGGCAGAAAACCCTAGTTCCGCCCGCCTTTCAGCCGCTCCGGTATTCCTCGCAATGCCCGGGCGCTGCAAACGCGAGGTGGCGAAAGTTCTGATTCCTTCTTCAGAAAAGAAGGCTCTGCTTTCTTCTACGCCGAAGCGTCAGGACGCCAAGCACCCCAGCCGCCACCAACACCAGCGTAGCCGGTTCCGGCACCGAAACGACGAGTGACACGTCACCCAGCAGGCAGACTGGCGGCTCGCCCGAGGGTGTGCCGAGCGCCACGAACTGCAGCACCTCTGATGCGGCGGATGCCACGAAGCTCATCGTGACCTGCTGCCAGCCGCTGGCACTTCGGCTAGGCGTGCTCATGAGCGCGGAAATCTGCGTGCTGCCGCCGCCGAGGCTGACCTGCCACTGCTCCGTGGTGGCGCCGGACAAGCCGACCTGCTGCGACGCTGCCTGGTAGAACTGCAGGATGTAGCTTTGTCCCACGTTCAGGCCAGCGACCGACTGCGACAGGATGGACGTGTATTTCGAATCACCGTCGATGCCGATTGTGTTGCCGCCGAGCGGCGGGTCACCGATGCCGCTCCAGTAGAGGCCAAACCCGCCGTTCCAGGCGGACCCGTTCGTGCCGGCAAACAGCACGGAGGACGGCGTGCCGGTGCCCGTGCACGTGTAGCTGGAGCAGGTGCCGGCCCAGTTCGTCACCTGGGAGTTGCACACCGTGCCACCGGCGTTATTGCACAGGAAGCCGCCGGCGGCGCCGGTGCCGGTCGTCTGCGTGAACGTGCCGTTCTGCACCAGGTTGATCGGCGCAGCTTGCGCCGGCATGGTCAGGGCACAGACCGCCAGCACGGCGGACGCTACCGCGTAGAACCATGCAATTGCTGAAGTTTGGCGCCTGCGGCTCGTCGTCACTGCTGTTCTCCTTGCGGCATTCACGGTGCAGGTCTCCGCTTAGCCGGCATTGAACGGCAACTATGGGAAGCTGCTCCCAAACGTTTTTACACCGTTCCGATACGGTCTGATATCAAGTCGGCACGATAGGGGCAAGTGTAAAAATGTATGCGCTGCTCCCGTTCCGTGTCCTTTTTGATATACATACGCGGTGTTGTCAGCGCAGAGGCTTTCCTTGCGGTGCGAAGCGCCCACTTGCTCGTTGAAGTAGGCCAGGAGCACAGTGCCTGGTCAGAAGGATACCTGTCGCGATGCGTCTTTCCACCACGCTGGTCCTAGCCACCACTCTCAGCCTTCCCGCCAGCGCATTCGCGCGCGGCGCGCCAGACAGCTTCGCCGATCTCGCCGAACGCCTGCTGCCGGCCGTGGTGAACGTCAGCTCGACGCAAAATGTTAAGACGGCGGCCAGCGACAAGGGTCCGGAGATGCCCTCCTTCCCGCCAGGCTCGCCCTTCGAGCAGTTCTTCAAGGATTTCATGAACCGCGCCCACCCGCATGGTGGCGGCGACAACGGCGGCGGCGACGATAACGGCGACCCGGGCGAGGACTCGCCCGACCAGGGTCAGGACCAGGGCCAGGCCGCCCCGCACGGCCATCCGCACCGGCTGCAGTCTCTGGGCTCGGGCTTCATCATCGACGGCTCCGGCATCATCGTAACCAACAACCACGTGATCGAAGGAGCGGACGAGATCAGCGTCATCCTGCAGGACAATACCACGCTGAAGGCGACGCTGGTGGGCCACGACGACCGCTACGATCTGGCCGTGCTGCAGGTGCACCCCGACCACAAGCTGCCCACCGTGAAGTTCGGCGACAGCGACGCCAGCCGGGTGGGCGACTGGGTGCTAGCCATCGGCAACCCGTTCGGCCTGGGCGGGTCGGTGACCGCAGGCATCGTCAGCGCCCGCGGGCGAGACATCCAGCAGGGCCCGTACGACGACTTCATCCAGACCGATGCGGCCATCAACAAGGGCAACTCCGGCGGTCCGCTGTTCAACATGGCCGGCGACGTGATCGGCATAAACACCGCCATCTACTCGGAATCCGGCGGCTCGGTGGGCGTGGGTTTCTCCATCCCGTCCGACGAAGCGAAGAACGTGGTGGACCAGCTTCGCCAATACGGCCACCCGCGCCGCGGCTGGCTGGGCGTGCGCATCCAGCAGGTAACCCCGGACATCGCCGAGAGCCTGGGCCTGCACCAGCCGGAAGGGGCCGCCGAAGGCGCGCTCGTGGCCGGCGTGAACCATGACGGCCCGGCCGACCGCGCGCACATCCAGAACGGTGACATCATCCTCTCCTTCAACGGGCAGCCGCTCAAGGAGATGAAGACGTTACCGCGCGTGGTGGCAGAGACGCCGATCGACAAGCAGGTGCCGGTGGACGTATTCCGCGCCGGCAAGCACCTGGTCCTGCAAGTCGTCGTGGCCGAAATGCCCGATGACGCCAAGCCCGCCGCCGCCGCCGAGGCCGACACGCCGCGCAAGCCCGCGCCGACCGGCGCCGTGGAGTTCTCCAGCTTCGGCATGAAGCTCTCGCCGCTGACCGATGCCACGCGGCAGAAATACAAGATCGATGCCCAGCAGAAGGGCATCATCATCACCGAGATTTCTCCCGACGGCACGGCGGCCGGCTACGGCCTGAAGGCGGGCGACGTGGTGGTGGAAGTGGCGCAGACGCCGGTGAACACGCCGGCCGACATGAAGCGGAAACTGGAGGAGGCGCGGACGGGTAGCCGGAAGTCCGTGTTGCTGCTTGTGCAGGGCACCGATGGCATACGGTATGTGCCGTTGCCAGTGCCTAAGAAGGGGTAAGGCAAGGCCAGGGGCGTCGTGCGCAGCACGCTCTCGCGTGACGCCCCTGGACCCCGCTGGGGCCAGTCGGCCCCAGACCCCGGGCTTCGCCTTTCGCTGTGTTTGGGGCCGCACGCGTTGTGGCCGAAATCCGTGTGGCCCCCTTCCAAACACAGCGGAGCAAACAGGTTCTAAGGACGATTGTCCTTAGCGGGGTCCAGGGGCGTCACGCGAGAGCGTGCTGCGCACGACGCCCTTGGCCTTCCTTTGCTTACGGCGCTTGCAATCCCACGCCCCGTTTGCTCATAGGAGCCAAGCGCAGGAGCAGAACGACATGCCGGACACAAACGTGGCTACCGAGGACTACAAGGTTCGCGATTTTTCCCTGGCCGAATGGGGCCGCAAGGAGATTTCGATGGCCGAGGACGAGATGCCCGGCTTGATGGCGCTGCGCGAAGAGTACGGCAAGTCCCAGCCGCTGGCCGGCGCGCGGATCGCCGGCTGCCTGCACATGACCATCCAGACGGCCGTGCTGATCGAGACGCTGACGGCGCTGGGCGCCACGGTGCGTTGGTCCTCCTGCAACATCTTCTCGACGCAGGACCATGCGGCGGCCGCGGTGGCGGCGGCTGGCGTGCCGGTGTTCGCGTGGAAAGGCCTCAGCGAGGACGAGTTCAACTGGTGCATCGAGCAGACGGTGCGCGGGCCTGGCGGCTGGACGCCGAACATGATCCTCGATGACGGCGGCGACCTGACGCTGCTGATGCACAACAGCTACCCCGACATGCTGGCCGACGTGCGCGGCATCTCCGAGGAGACCACCACCGGCGTGCACCGGCTGTGGGAGATGGCCAAGAAGGGCACGCTGGCGGTGCCGGCGATCAACGTCAACGACAGCGTCACCAAGTCGAAGTTCGACAATTTGTACGGCTGCCGCGAGAGCCTGGTGGACGGCATACGCCGTGGCACGGACGTGATGATGGCCGGCAAGATCGCCGTGGTCGCCGGGTTCGGCGACGTGGGCAAGGGTTCGGCCGCGTCCTTGCGCAACGCCGGCTGCCGCGTGGTGGTCACCGAGGTCGATCCGATCTGCGCGTTGCAGGCGGCGATGGAAGGCTACGAAGTCGATACGATGGACGATGCGGCACCACGCGGCGACATCTTCGTCACCGCCACCGGCAACATCGACGTCATCACCGCCGACCACATGCGCGCGATGAAACACCGCGCCATCGTCTGCAACATCGGCCATTTCGACAGCGAGATACAGATCGAGAGCCTGCGCAACTATAAGTGGGAGAACGTGAAGCCGCAGGTGGACGAAGTGGTGTTCCCTGACGGCAAGCGGCTGATCGTGCTATCCGAGGGACGGCTGGTGAACCTGGGCAATGCGACGGGGCATCCGAGCTTCGTGATGTCCGCCAGCTTCACCAACCAGGTTCTGGCGCAATTGGAATTGTGGCAGGCCAAGCCTGGCCAGTATGAGAAGAACCAGGTGTACACACTACCGAAGCACCTGGATGAGAAGGTGGCGGCGCTGCACCTGGCCAAGGTTGGCGCCAAGCTGACCAAGCTGTCCAACAAGCAGGCCGAGTATCTGGACCTGCCTGGCGTGAACGGGCCGTTCAAGCACGAGCTCTACCGCTACTGAGTAGGGAAGAAGGCAAGCAGTTCTTTTTAGGACCAAAAAACGTTTGCTTCCCGAAGGCGGGTGTCTCAGCGCCCGCCGACAGGGACCAAAAGTTTTTTGCTTCTTTTTTTCAAAAAAGAAGGCCTTGCTTTCTCCTGCGATACCAACAACGAGGGATCCCGATCCATGCGCACCCTGACCGCCGGCCTGATCACCGCATGCCTCGCAGCCAGCCCGGCCGTGGCCGCCCTGCAGCCAGGACAGGCGGCGCCGGATTTCTCCACCATGGCCACGCTCGGCGGCCACGAGTTCTCGTTCCATTTGGCTGATGCGCTGAAGAGCGGGCCGGTGGTGCTGTATTTCTACCCGGCCGCTTTCACCAAAGGCTGCACGACGGAAGCGCATGATTTCGCCACCGCCACGCCGGATTTTGCCGCCCAGCACGCCACTGTCATAGGCGTGTCGATGGACAAGATCGGCACGCTGGACAAGTTCTCCGTCTCCGAATGCCGCAACAAATTCGCCGTGGCGTCCGATGCTTCAGGCAGCATCAGCAAGTCTTACGACGCGGTGCTGATCGGCATGCTGGGTTACGCGAGCCGCACGAGCTACGTCATCGCGCCTGATGGCAAGGTGATCTACGCGTATAACGCGATGGATCCGGACGCGCATGTCGCCAACACGATGAAGGCGGTGGAGGGTTGGAACGCGGCGCATCCTGCGGCGAAGTAAGGAAGCAAGGCCTTCTTTTTCGAGAAAAAGAAGCAAAAAGCTTTTACTCTGACGACGTTGCAACGCTCGTGCGGTTCGAGAAAATACGCGACTGCTGCAGTTGCGGCGGAGAAAAAGTTTTTTGGTTCTTTTTTTCAAAAAAGAACTGCTTGCTTTCCTTACTCCGCCGCCACCCGCTCCACGTACAACCGGCTAGTCGAGTACGACACCCAAACGCGGCCACGCTTCAGAAACGCCAAGCCCAGCAAGCCGTCCCCGCTCTGCGCGCGCCCATTGTTGACCACGGCCGCGCGCGCATCGCCGAAGATCTCGCCGGCTACTTCAAGCCGCGCGATGATGTGCACCCACCCGGAGAACGACCGCTCGTTCATACCGTGGCCGCTCATCGGCCGGCTCTCCTCCAGTATCTCCGGCGTGGCACCCGCCCGGGCCGCTGCGCGGGTGGACAGCACCAGGCCAGGCGATCCGGTGTCCAGCAGCAGGTTCACGATCGTGTCGTCCGCCTTCACCGGTACGCTCACGTGACGTGACGGCAGGATCTCGACAGGCACCGACCCGCTGGGGCCGGACCAGTCCGGCTTGATCTCCGAACAGCCCAGCACTTCCCACAAACCGAGCCGGCGGTGTGGAACGTCCAGGTCCAGATCGAAATGCGAGAGCAGGTCCGCGCCGATCAAGCCGCCGATCGGCGTGGCGTCGTCGGCCATAAGCCCGGCGAACTCCGCCACCGGGTAGGTCTCGCCATTTACGGTGATGCCGCCCAGCGAAAGCGTGCGCGTGTGCACCAGATAGAGGTGGCTCTCCATGCCGCCGACGCCGAACATGTCCACCGTATGGTCGAAATCGCGCGGCAGGTTCAGCGCGTTTGCAGTCTTGACCGCCAGCGTGGTGACGCTGGCACCGGTGTCGAGGAACATCATGCGCGGCGCGCCATCGATGCTGACGGGCACGTAAAGCTTGTTCTGCCACAGCGTGAGCGGCAGCACGGCCGCACGGTGCATCGTGCATTCGGCGCTTGCGACGTGGGTGAGGATGCAGAACAGCAGGGCCAGGCGGAGGATAAGCAAGAAAGGCCTTCTTTTTTGAAAAAAAGAAGCAAAAAACTTTTGCTCCCACGCCGCTGCAACAGCTTCCGTGCGTCCTGAATAGCGCGAACGTTGCAGATGCGGGTAGTGAAAGTTTTTTGCTTCTTTTTTTCAAAAAAGAAGGCCTTACTTTCTTTCTAACCGTGCGGAGGCTTCGCCTCCTGCTGGCTGATCGGCTGCTTCAACGCCGCCGTAATAACCTCCGCCATCGCCTGCGCGAGACACGCGTAGCCCCGGTTGTTCATGTGGAAACCGTCCACCGCGATGAAATCGTCATACGGTGCGCCGGCCGCTGCCCAATGGTCCATCAGTTCGCTCCGCGAGAACAGGCTGACGCCAGTCTCCGTCGCGATCTGCCGCAGCGTCTCCTGCATCACGATGTTTTCTGGCGAGGCCATGATCCGCGGGCTGCGCTGGTTGTCCATCAGCATCACGTCCACGCCGGCGGATTTCAGCTTGGCAATGCCCTCCTCCAGCAGGTGGCGGAACACGGTCGGCGCCTCGTCGCGCACGGCGCCGTTGGCGCCCACCTGCCAGATCACCAGCTGCGGCCGCACCGCCAGGACGTCCTGGTCCAGCCGCGCCAGCTCCTCCGGCGCGTCCTGCCCGCCCACGCCGCGGTTGATGAAGGCGAAATCCGCTTTTGGCAGGTTTGCGTTCAGGCCCTTCTGCAGCAGCGCCGGGTAGGAATGGGCGATGTCCGTGGACATCCAGCCGCGTGTAGAGGAGGAGCCGAGGGCCACGGCCACCAGCGGCTGGTTGGTGGCTAGTGCGGCACGCGTGTGGGGGAGTAGCGGAATCTGCAGGTCGCCTTTCGGCGGGCAGTCTTCGGCAAGCGCGGGCCCGGCCAGAAGCAAGCAAGCAAGCAGTTCTTTTTTGAAAAAAAGAACCAAAAAACTTTTGCTCCGTCGGGTGGTGGCGGTGGCCAGTGCGCGCGTCAGGCGACGAGCTTGGGAGATAAAAGTTTTTTGCTTCTTTTTTTCAAAAAAGAAGGCCTTGCTTGCTTCCTGCATGCCTCAGGTAGCGGTACCGCCAACAGTAAGGCCACGAATTTTCAGCGTAGGCTGCCCTACGCCGACAGGCACGCCCTGCCCGTTCTTGCCGCACGTCCCGATGCCGGGGTCCAGCGCCATGTCGCCGCCCACCATGTCCACCTTCGTCAGGCTGTCCGGACCGTTGCCGATCAGCGTGGCGCCGCGTACCGGCGCGGTGATGCGGCCGTCCTCGATCAGGTAGGCTTCGCTGGCGGAGAAGACGAACTTGCCGGACGTGATGTCCACCTGGCCGCCGCCGAAATTCACCGCGTACAGGCCGCGCTTCACCGAGGCGATCATCTCGTCCTTCTCGTGCGTGCCGTTCAGCATGACGGTGTTGGTCATGCGCGGCATGGGCGCGTGGGCGAAGCTTTCGCGTCGGCCGTTGCCGGTGGGGCGTACGCCCATCAGGCGGGCGTTCAGGCGGTCCTGCAGGTAGCCGGTCAGGATGCCGTCCTCGATCAGCACGGTGCGGTTGGTGGGTGTGCCTTCGTCGTCGATGGTCAGCGAGCCGCGGCGGTCCGGCAGGGTGCCGTCGTCGACTACGGTTACGCCCTTGCTGGCCACCTGCTGGCCCATCAGGCCGGCGAAGGCGCTGGTCTTCTTGCGGTTGAAGTCGCCTTCCAGGCCGTGGCCGATCGCCTCGTGCAGCAGGATGCCGGGCCAGCCGTTGCCGAGCACCACTTCCATCTCGCCGGCGGGGGCGGGAACGGAATCCAGCTTCAGCACGGCCTGGCGCAGCGCCTCGTCCACCGCGGCGCGCCAGACCTCCGGGGCCAGGAAGCGATCGAAGCCCTCGCGGCCGCCCATGCCGTGGGTGCCGGATTCGCGCTTGCCGTCGCGTTCCACCACCACGCTCACGTTCAGGCGCACCAGGGGGCGGAGGTCCGCGGTGCGGTGGCCGTCAGCGCGCATGATCTGCACCGCCTGCCATTCGCCGTGCAGGGAGGCCATGACCTGGACCACGCGCGGATCCCGGCCGCGGGCGAAGGCGTCGATCTCGGAGAGCACCGCGGCGCGGCCGGCGAAGCCGTCCTGGGTGATGGGCGAGGCGTCCGAGTAGAGGCGGGCGTTGGTGCCGTTGGGACCGACGCTGAGGGTGCCGGTGCGGCCGGCGCGCACGGCGCCCACGGTGGAGGCGGCGCGGCGCACGGCGGCGTCTGACAGTTCGCCGGCATGCGCGTAGCCGGTCTCCTCGCCGAGCACGGCACGCAGGCCGAAGCCCATGGCGGTGTCGTAATTGGCGGCGCGTATCCGGCCATCGTCCAGGCTGATGCTCTCGCTCTCCCGGTACTCCAGAAACAGCTCGCCATCGTCCACGCCGGCGAGCGCCTCGGCGGTGATGCGCTCGGCGGCGGCGCGGTCCAGCGTGGCGTCGGCGCGGTTGAAGAACAGGTCGTCGGTGACGGCTAGCGCGGACATGGATGGGTTCCTAGACGAGCGGGCGGCGCCCTTTGGCGCCGCGCAGGGAATGGACGGTGGCGAGGGCGGCGGCCAGCAGCGCCACGGCGGTTGCCTGGTGCGCCACGGCCAGCACGGTATCCACGTGAGACAGCAAAGTGAGCACGCCAAGCGTGTATTGCGTGACGACGGCCAGCGCCATGCAGACGAGTGCGACGTGCGCCTCGGTGGGCAACCTGCGGAACAGGCCCCATACGACGGTGGCAAGCGTGGCGCAGGCGGTAAGGGTGGCCAGCATGCGGTGGTCGAACTGCACCGCGATCACGTTCTCCGTCAGGTTGCGGAAGAACGGCTGCAGGTCCGTGTAGCCGGCGGGGAACAGGCGGCCGTCCATCAGCGGATAGGTGTTGTAGGCGAGGCCAGCGTGCAGCCCTGCGGTGAATCCGCCCGCCACGATGGTGAGCGCTACCAGCGTGGCCGCTGCGCGGGCCAGATTGCGGAAGCCGCCGGCCGCGGGGATGGAGGTGGCGACCGGCCGCGCCTGGGAGAGCGCGGTCCAGAACACGGCGGCGAACAGCAGCAGCGCCAGGCACAGATGGACCACCAGGCGGTAGGGCGAGACGCCGGTGCTGTCCGGGAAGAAGCCGGAGGCGACCATGAACCAGCCGACCGCCCCCTGCAGCCCGCCGAGCAGGAACAGCCCGACCAGGCGCGGCACCAGGCGGCGGGGGATGGCGCCGGTGATTGCCAGCCAGACCAGGGGGCCTGCGAACACCAGCCCGATCAGGCGTCCCCAGGCGCGGTGCGCCCACTCCAGCCAGAAGATTTCCTTGAAGCCGGACAGGTCCATGTCCGGGTGCAGCAGCGCATATTGCGGGATGGCCTTGTAGAGGCCGAACAGCCGCTCCCACTCGTGATGGGAAAGCGGCGGCAGCGCGCCCGATAGCGGCGCCCATTCCATGATGGAAAGGCCGGAGCCGGTCGCCCGCGTGGCGCCGCCGAGCACCACCATGCCCCAGATCATGAACGCCACGCCGAACAGCCAGGTGGCCACGAGGCGGCGGCGGCGGCGTGCGAGGGCGGCCTCGCTGCTGGGGAAATTCCGGTCGTCAAACGGCATCGTGCAAGGCTACCCATCCGAGGCGAGGCTGCAAAGGCAAAACACGCGCCCACAGGCACGCTTTCCCCGCACCTTCCCAGGTGCTACCGGCCCCTGCCCATGCAAGTCCCACAATCACCGCCCGCGCCGCTCGTTTCTGTCGTAGTCCCGGTGCGGAACGAGGCGGCGAACATCGCGCCGCTGATCGCCGAGATCAGGCGCGCGCTGGAGGGCACGGCGCACGAGATCGTCTATGTGGATGACGGCAGCACGGACGAGACCGCGTCCGCCCTGGCGGCGGAGGCTTCGGCGGCGCCCCTGACGATACGCCGCCACCGCATCGGATGTGGGCAGAGTGCGGCCATCATCACCGGCGTGCGCGCGGCGGCCGGCATCTGGATCGCCACGCTGGACGGGGACGGGCAGAACGATCCGGCGGACATACCCGCGTTGCTGGCGCGCGCCCAGCAGGCGCCGGCGCTGACGCTGATCGCCGGCCACCGCACCACGCGGCGGGACACGCGCATCAAGCGCGCCAGTTCGCGCGCGGCCAACGCCATACGCGCGCGCCTGCTGGGCGACGCCACACCGGACACCGGCTGCGGGCTGAAAGTGTTCCGCCGCGCGGATTTCCTGGAACTGCCGGCGTTCGACCACATGCACCGGTTCCTGCCGGCTTTGTTCATACGCGCGGGCGGTGCGGTGGTCAGCGTGCCTGTGGGGCATCGGCCGCGGGTGCGGGGCGCCAGCAAGTATGGGACGCTCGACCGGGCTTGGGTGGGGGTGTTCGATCTGGTCGGAGTGGCCTGGTTGCAGCGGCGGGGGGCTCGGCCTGAGGTGGAGTAAACTTCGAAGCTTTTGTCTGTGCTGTCGCGGAACGCTAAGCCGCGCGCCTAAGCGAAGCGCCCACAAAACGAGATAAAAGTTTTTTGCTTCTTTTCAAAAAAGAAGGCCTTGCTTGTCTTACTGCGCCCCAACACTCTGCACGCCAAACGCTCCACCCGAAGCGCTGACCGAAACCACATGCAGCCCCGCCGACAGCTTCACGCTCAGCGGCGCCGTATTCGTCCAGTTCGTCAGGTTGCCTCCGGTCGCCGGTATTGCCACGCTGCCGGCCGCCGCCTGGTCCACCAGAATGGCCGCCTGCGTGGCGCCGTAGTAGTTGCCCACGCTGAGCGTCAGCGCGTAGTTGCCGGCGGTCGGCACGTTGACCAGGAAGCCGCACACGCCGCCTTGCCCGAGATAGAGATAGCCGGGTTCGGTGAACATGCCGCCGGTGCAGATGTCCGGCGTGTTCGCGGCAAAACTGGACGGCAGCTTGTTGCCGACCGTGAGAGGCTCGGTGCCATCGCGCTGCACGGCGGCCACAGCGTTCATCTTCGGCGTGTTCTGGTCGAGAACGTTTTCGGTCAGGCCCCACATGCCGTATTGGCCGTAAGCGCCGGCGTCATTGTAATACATGTACAGCCCGATGCCGCTGCTGACAGCCTGCCGCAACGATTTCTGCACCAGCGCGCCCATGGCGGCGCTACGGTTAGCCGCCACTTTCGCCGCCAGGCTGGGCGTGCCCGACATGCCTGGGCCGCCCTCATAGGTGATGCTGCGCAGCCCGAAATCCGTGGCCCACACGGCAAAGTCGTGTTCCGGGCCGGCGACGGCGGCCAGGTTTGCCGCCGCATTCGCCAGTTCCTGATTTGCGGTCAGGTTGGCCAGCGTGTTGTCGCCGGTCCAATACGGGGCCTGTGCGATCGCGTAGAGGTAACTCGAGACCGGGTTTGGCAAAGTCCCCTGTATCATCGAGAACACAAGCGAGACGAAATACGTCTGGCCCATCTGCGTGGCATAGACCGGACGCACCGCCTGGGCGTTAGCGCCGAACACGGTCTGGAAGATCTGCCCGTCCTGCACGGCCTGCAGCCCGATCCGGCGCTCGCCCCACACATATTGGCAACTGCTGAAATCCGCGCAGCCGAAGGCCAGGGGAGAGGCTGGGTTGCTGGCCACTTCGGCCTCCGCGGCTGCCTGGTTACGCCCGGCCTGGCCGAACGAGTAGTTCCAGACTTCATTGCTGTATTCGAGATAGACGTGCAGCTTGGGATCCAGCGTCGCGTGCATCAGCTTGGCCAGTTGCGTCACGTAATCCGTGTCCGCCTGGTCGGGGATGTTGATCCAGATGTCTTTCTGCAAGGTGTTCGCCAGCCGGATGGCATACTCCCACGACGCACCCTGCACCGATTGCTGCGTGGCCATCTGCGGCGTGGTGCGCTGGGACCAGCTGGTCAGCGTAACCCCGTTCGTTGCGGTGAAATCCATGAACCGCAACGTGCTGAAGCGGCTGAGAAGCTTGAGAAACGGCGTGGTGAAAACCTGGCCCGGCGTCTTCCACCAGAGCTTGCCGTTCGGCGCCACCTGCGGCCTGATCAGCGTGACGTCCGTCACCCCGCTGCCGACCGCCGCCGTGGCGGTCCGCTGCGTTCCGGTGAAAGACAGGATCAGCGAAGTCCCCGCCCCGTTCGCCGCCACAACAATTTGCGCGGTGCTGGTGTTGGTGGCGGCATCATAGGACATGCCTGTCACCGACCCGCTGCTGCTGATGGTGAACGCCACGCTGGCGATGCCTTGGAACGCCAACTGATACGTGCCTGCAAGCAGGCTGTTGCCCGCGGCATCTGCCACGCAGCATAGCACCACAACGCCGGCGTCCTGTGCCGGCCAGCCCAGCGCATCCACGTTCGCCGCCTCGTCCCACGGCGTGCTCGCCGTGCCCCAATGGCGCGACTGCTTCATCGCATCGACGAAGAAAGATTCGACCGCGTAGTCGTTCACGCTGCCTACGTTCACGCCGATGTCCACAGCCTGCGCGCGCGCCTGGGCGCAGCAGGCGAAGATCAGTGTCAGTAGTAACCAGGAGATACGACGCATGGTGTGTCATACCAGCGTCGTATCGAAACTGCAATCGTTGGTTGTGGTGGAAGAAGGAAGCAAGCAATCCTTTTTTGAAAAAAAGGACCAAAAAACTTTTACTACCCCGCATCTGTGAAAGCCGGGTTCACCAGGAAACACCGAAGCATCCGCAGCGTCGGGGAAGCAAAAGTTTTTTGCTTCTTTTTTTCAAAAAAGAACGCCTTGCTTGCTTTCCCTACATCGCAGAAAGCGCCGCCAGCAGAACAAGCGCGCG
>CAXTVW010000046.1:0-22445 GCA_964247675.1 uncultured Acetobacteraceae bacterium | reverse complement strand
GCTGGGTGTACATGTCCTCTTTCTTGCAGGCGGACAGAGCGAGAAGCGGTAGCAAGGCAAGGCAAGCAGTTCTTTTTTGAAAAAAAGAACCAAAAAACTTTTGCTCCTGACGGCTGCACAACCCAGCACGTACGCCTGAGGACGGGTGCGGCTGCATTGGCTGCGTCAGGGACAAGGAATAACCGCTTTCTTCCTTACTCACCTCGGCACCCGCGTAACCGTCAAAGCCGGCGCATCCAGCCCTGCAAACGCCCGCTCCGCCGGCTCAGGATCGAACTTCCCGGTATGCGCGTGCGCCACAACGAAAAACCGATCCTGCGTAGCGCGGCAGATTCCGGGAATGTTGAATGCCGGATGGTTCAGCCGGGGAAAGCGGTTCTGGATCAGCATCGCCGCCACAACCGCCATGCCCGCGCACAGACAGGCGAAGCTGGCCGTCGGCACCAGGAACGCGGGCCAGCTGAATCTGGGCCGGCCGCCGATGTCGAACACGTAGTCGTAGCCAGTAGCATACATGCACATGCCGAACATTGCGGCCCCGCCTGCCATCCCGGCCGCCCAGGCCCAACTCGCATGGCCCGCGCTCATGCCAAGCGCGGTAGCGGCGGCGGGGCTGGGCATCGGGGAATACGCATCGATCCGGTAGCGCGCATCATGATGCAGCACACGCGCAGCTGCGATCATGCCGTCCGCATCGGCAAACTCGGCGGCCACACCCCAGAGCGGCGCATCGGTTGCCGGCCACGGCGGCGAGCCGTCCGGCCCGGCGCCGGTGCGCGCCACCAGGCCACGCTCGCCCAGCATGGAAACCACAGGCAGCAAGCGCATGAACAACAGCAGCAGAAACAGGAACAGCCCGGCGGAACCGGCAAACGTCGTCCACTCGAAGAACGTGATGTGCGTCTCCTGCGCGGCCGACGGCAGATAGTCGTGCTGGAGCGTCGCCACGATCAGCGTGTAGTGGTCGCCCCAGATGCCGGCCGCTGCCGCACCGCCCACCCACGCGAGTATTCCCGGACGGCTGCGGAAACTCGGGATCAGAAAGAGCAGCGCCGGCAAAAACCCTGCCGTGACAAGCATCCAGTAGCTCCATGCCACCGGCCCGCCCATCCGCCGGCCCAGCGCCGCCATGTCCACCGGATCGCCACCCAGCAGCGTGGTGAAGTCCGTCGCCAGCTCGCAATAGATGTTGGCAGCGCACAGCCCCAGCATCAGCAAGGCCAGCACGCCAATATGCCGCTCGGTGATTAGCGCCTCCAACGCGAACACGTGACGGATGATCACCGTTAGTACGGACAACATGCCAACGCCGGCAAACACCGCGCCGACGAGATAGGTGATCGGCAGCATCGTATCGTGCCAGCCAGGCTCCACTGTGCCGGCGAACATCACCGAAGCGCCGGTCTGCAACGCAACGACCACGAGAACGCCAAGCACCGCCAGGCCGCGATACGCGTGGCTCCAGCGGTGCCAATGGATGACCGAGCCGCGCCAGCCAAGCGCCGCAATCCCGTAGAGCTGCGCCGTCAGCGAATGATCCTTGCCTTCCGCACGCGCGCGCTCACAGGCACGGTCCCGCAAGCTGGCGATGTCCGGCAACAGCCCGACATAGAACAGCCCGGCGGCAAGGCCGAGAAAACTCAATATGTCGATCGCATCCCAATACAACGGACTGCGGAACTGCGGCCACAGCAGGAAACTGTTCGGATACGGCAGGTTCCAATAGAAGAACCACGGCCGACCGAGATGGATGATCGGATACACCGCAGCGGCCGCCGCCGCGATCAGCGCCATCGCTTCGGCAATGCGGTTCAACGCGCCGCGCCACTCCACGCCAAGCAGCAGGAACACGCCGCTGACCAGCACACCGCCGCAAGCGATGCCTATCCACCAATCGTAGCTGACGATGTCCAGCGCCCAGGTGACCGGGATGTTGTTGCCCCAGATCGCGGTGCCGTACAGGAACAGGAAACCAAGCGAGACCACGAGCAGGCCGAGCAGCGCCACGGCAGCGGCCATCGCCAGCCACCAGCGTCCCCAGCCATGCCGGCGCAGCACGATGCCGGTCAGCGTGTCGCCTATGCTGTCATAGGTCTGGCCGGGGTTGATGATCGGAGTGTCGGAGGTGGTTACCGACATGGGCTAGAGCCCTTAGGGAAGAAAGCAAGCAGTTCTTTTTTGAAAAAAAGAACCAAAAAACTTTTACGCTCCCGCATTCGCAGCGATCGCTTATTTCCGGAAAAAACCGGGTGCTGCCAGTGCGGAGAGATAAAAGTTTTTTGCTTCTCTTTTTCAAAAAAGAAGGCCTTGCTTGCTTCATTCACGCCTCAGCCCTCCCCAACCGCCGGCGCCCGCACGGCCAGATACGTGGTACGCGGCCGCGTGTTCAGCTCCCCAAGCAAAGCATACCGCCGCGGGTCACGCCGCGCCGCGCTCACCGCGCTGTCCGGCTGGGCAAGGTCGCCGAATGTGATCGCATCCGTCGGGCACGCACCCTGGCACGCGGTGCGCACGCTGCCCTCGGCAATCGGCGCGTTGTCGCGGTCCGAAGTGGCGCGCGCCTCGGCGATACGCTGCACGCAATAGGTGCACTTCTCCATCACACCGCGGGCCCGCACCGTCACGTCCGGATTGCGCTGCTCCACGATCGTGGGCGCGGCACCCGCCGAGTAATCCGCGTAGTTGAACCGGCGCACCTTGTAGGGGCAGTAGCCGGAGCAGGCGCGCGTGCCGATGCACCTGTTGTACACCATCAGGTTCAGCCCCTCATGGTCGTGCAGCGTGGCTTCCACCGGGCAACCCACTTCGCACGGCGCCTGCTCGCAATGCATGCAGGGCACCGGCATGAACGCGGTCGAGGTGGGCGCCGTGCCGATCGCGCCGGCGCGCGCGGGGTAGGCATCCACGCGCAGCCAATGCATCTCGCGGCCGTTCAACACCTCGTCCCGCCCCACAACGGCAATGTTGTTTTCCGACTGGCACGCGGTGACGCAGGCGTTGCAGCCGATACAAGTGTCCAGGTCGATCACCATGCCCCAGGCACGGCCGTCGGACTCCTTGTGCGGGTACAGCGTAGGCAGTTCGCCGTCGCCATCCCCCACCGGAGGCGCGCCGGTGTGCTGCACGCGCACGAAGCCCTCGCCGTCCATGCGGGCGTGATCGTCCGTGCAGGCCAGCACATGTTTTTTGCCGATTGCGTGCAGCGTGGCGCCGTCCAGCAGCCAGGGCGTCTGCTCCGCGCGCAGCGTGTAAGCGTCGAACCCCAGCCCGGCGGAAAGCTGCCCCACCGTGCGCTTGCCGTAGCCCAGCGTTACCGCCACCACATGATCGGCCTGGTTCGGCGCGATCCAGACGGAACCGACCACGCTGCGCCCGCCCGCGCTCACCGTCACCACATCGAACTGCGCCAGCTTCAGGCGCGCGGCCATCTCTGGGGCGATTTGTACGGCGTTTTCCCAGACGATCTTGCTGAGCGGCTTGGGCAGTTCCTGCAGCCAGGCGTTGTCGGCCACCGTACCGTCCCACACCGTAGGGTCAGGGCGGAAGACGATCTGCGTGCCTGGCTCCGGCGCCGTCGTGGCAGGCGTCATGCTGCCGGTCTGCTGCACGGCAACCAGCGGCGCGTTGCCGCCTTCCAGCACGCCCGTCAGCAATGCGTTGTGCCAGCGCTCGGGCGCTCCGCCGACGTCCCAATGCGTCTGCAACAGCGTCAGCGCATCGCGCGGCTCCGGCTCGGTGAGTATGGCGAGTATCTCGCCCGCGCCGCGCCCGCCATACAACGGCGCGATCGTCGGCTGGATCAGGCTGGCGGTGCCGTCCAGCGCCCGCGCATCGCCCCACGCCTCCAGCGGATGCGTCATCGGCAGGTGCCAATCCACGTTCACCGCAGTCTCGTCGTCATACAGGCTGGCGTGGATCTTCAACGGCACGCGGCCAAGCGCGTCCGTGAATCCCAGACCGGCCGGCGAGTCGTAGCAAGGGTTGGTGCCGATCATCACCAGCGCGGTCACCGCGCCGTGCTGCATGGCATCCACCAGAGACGTCAGGCTTTCGCCCTGGAACTGCAACGGCGCCGTGTGCAGCACCGTCCTTCCTGTGTTGCCCAGCGCCGCGTTAAGGCGCTGCACCGCCTCCTGCACGCCGGGGCTGGCATACAGGCCTGCCTGCACAACGCTCGCACCGCGCGCGCCATCCAGCGCGCGCCAGGCGGCACTGCACCAGGCTGCCGCCGGATCCGGCAGATCGGACTGCCCGCCGGCTGTCGCGCGTGACAGCAGCGAGCGGGCCATCGCCTCAATCAGCGCAGGCTGCGCGGAAATGCCATGCTCCGCCTTGGCGGAGGTAAGGTTCGGGACTGCAAAAGCCGCATGCATCGCCAGCAGCCCGCCGCCGGCCGCCAGGCTGCGCCGCGCGTCGCTCCACCCGCGTGCCGCACCCACCTGGTGCGCGCCCGGATCCAGCAGGTCACCGTCGAGGCAGACGATCGACCGGGCGCCACCCAGGTTCCAATGCGTCTCCAGCGGACGCCCGAAAGCCTGCCGCGTGCCTTGATACAGCGCATGGCGCGGCACCGCGCCGTGCGAGAACACCCGCATCGCCGGCCACGCTTCCTGCAGCGCGGTGATGTGCGCGTGAACGGAGGGCGACGTGGTCGGGCCGATCAGCAGCGCCAGCCCGGCGCCGCGCGAGGCGCGCCATTGCGCCTGCGGGCCAAGCATGGCCGCGCGGAACGCCGGCCAGTCACTGTCGCGCGTCTGGAACTGCACGGCCTGTGAGCGGAAAGGATCGTACAGCCCCAGCACGCTGGCCTGGCCGAAAATGTCCGTCCCGCCGCGGCTCCACGGATGCGCCGGATTGCCCTCCACCTTGATGGGCCGCCCGTCCCGGGTCTTCACTAGGATTCCGTTGGCAAATCCGTCCAGCAGCGTGGCGGACGCGTAGGTCAGCACAGTAGCAGGCGCCGAGCCGGCCACCTGCGCCACCGGCGGGACGATCACGTCATGCGTGTCGTCGTCGTCGCACCCGGCGAGACCGGACAGCGCCAGGGACGCCGCCATCAGCCGCATGAATTGCCGGCGGTCAGGCGTGTGCAGCAGGTCGGCCGCGGCCGGAAAGCGCTCCCGTATCGCCGCCGCTATCCCGCGCTCGCCCGATGCGGCGCGCCATGTGCCGTCGGAACCCAACTTCACCGATGACATATGGAACAATCCGTAAGCTGGGCCGCGTTGCGAATGTGATACTGCGCCACAAGCTCGGGACCTTTCGTCGCCTGGTCGGCCGGCGGCGTCCAATCCATGTTCCACACCTGGTCCGGCGTGCGCACGTTCGCCGCCGGATTGCGATGGCAGGTGATGCAGAACTGCATCTGAAACGACTTCGCGCGCATCGTCATCTGCATCGACGTGATTGCGCCGTGACAGGAGCTGCAGCCGATGCCTTTGGTCACGTGCAGAGAGTGGTTGAAATAGACGTAGTCCGGAATGTGGTTCACCCGGTTCCACTGCAGCGGCTGGTTGTTCGCCAGGCTGTCACGCACCGGCGCCAGCATCGGCGCGCCGGTCCAGATCTGCGAATGGCACGTCATGCACGTATAGGTCGGCGGCATGCCGGGGTTGGCCAGGTAGGTGACGCTGGTGTGGCAATAGCGGCAATCCAGCCCCAGCTCGCCGCTATGGTGCTTGTGGCTGAACGGCACCGGCTGCTTCGGCGCCACGCCCACGCCGTACACGTAATCCGAGTTGGCAACGGCGCCGACCACGACGAGGAAGACCAACGCGCCGACCGAGACGACCAGCAATGCCAGGCGAAGTATGGCGTCGGCGCCTGGGGCAAAAAGCTGACGCATCTGTCTCCGGTAGATCGGTGGCACCGGCTACATAGCCTGGATCGCGGATTGCGCTCTGATGTTGGTGGTCAACTGGGCGTGATAGGAGGAAAGGCCTTCTTTTTTGAAGAGAAGAAGCAAAAAACTTCTGCTCCTGCGCCTGGACAAAATCCGCGCCGATCCTGCAAAAAATCATATTGGCGAAACCGGCTCGCGCCTGGACGCAGGCGGGGGAGTGAAAGTTTTTTGCTTCTTCTTTTCAAAAAAGAAGGCCTTCCTCCCTGTAGCTCGTATCCACCCGCCGAGCGCCGAACGCCGTGCGCACCATGAGCGCCCCAACCAGCAACGGCGTAATTACGGCGGGCCGCACGACAAACGGCGGTTGCAGGCTCAGGGAGCACCAGACGGCGACCGCCAGCACAACGTCGATGCGCGGCATGGCACCTGGCTGGAGCAGCAGAAGCATGACCGCCTCGGCCACCATGATTGCATCGTAGGTGCCAACATGCGGTGCCGCCAGGATGATCGCCAGCAGAAATACGGCTAGCCGCACGGCATCGGAACCGCGGCGGAACACACTGAGAACGCAAAGTCCGGACAGGAGGATCGCCGCCATCTGCGCGGCATCGGCGCCACCCGCCGGCAACCCGGCCAGGCGCGCACAGGCAAACACGCTCTGCCCATAGAGGCGCCCCTGTTCCACCCAGGCATGGAAGGCAGGGTCGCCACTCAAGAATAGCCCAAGCCAGGCCCGCCAGAGGCCCACGCCGGGAACCACCAGGCTGGCGCCCAGAAGTGCTGCCCCGGTGAGTCCGGCAGCAACCAGGGTCCGCCAAGCCCGCGCGGATGCCAGCGCCACGGGAACAAGCATCGCAAGCTGCGGCTTAAAGGCCAGCAGGCCGAGCATGATTCCGGCAAGAACGGGCCGGCGCGGCAGCCAGGTGATCCCCGCGGTCACCAAGGCCGCGCTTAGGAAGCTGTTCTGGCCGGACCCGAGCGTGAAGGCGGCAGCGCCCGACCCGAGCACGCCGAGAAGCAAGACCCCAAGTCGCGCACCGCGCGCCCGTAAACGCAGCGCCAATACCAGGCCCGCCAGGCTGAGCGACTGAAACACACCGTAATTCGCCCACCACGGCAGCAAGGCAAACGGCACCGCCAGCAGCAGAGTGTAAGGCGGATACACCCAAGGGTGGAAACGCAGCGGAACCGCGAGCGAGGGATGCGACGCGTTCAGCGCCGCGGTGAAGCGCGGACCGTTCAGCAACAGCCCCAAATCGCCGCGCAGATACGCCTTTCCCGCGGTGTCGAACACCATCCAGTCCTGGCCCCAGGTTGCGCCGAACAGAGCGACATAGAGAAACCAGCCGAGTGCCGCGAAGGCCAGCATTATCAATGCCGCGATACGCCACCAGGCGGGCCGGGCGGCGTTCATGCAAGCTCGCGGAGGCGCAATCGGCGTGACATGTCCGATTGCAGATGTCGCTTCGGATCCACTCTCTCCAGCAGCTCCCGAAATTCCCCCCAACGCGGATACATGTTCCGGAACGCCTCGGCCGTAAGCAGCGCATCCTTCGCAAGATACACCCGCCCGCCGTGGCGCAGGGTGATGGCGACAAGTTCGGCATACAGCGCCTCGATCCCGGGCCCCGCGGGGAAATCCAGCGCCAGCGTGTAGCCCGCCTGCGGGAACGAGAGCGGCCCTGCATCCGGCGCGGCCGGCCCCAGCCGCTTGAGCACGGCGAGAAAAGACGCCCGCCGGGAGGCCGCGATCACCTCCAGCAGCTCGCGCAGCGCCTTCGGGCCGGACGCGAAGGGCACCACGTTCTGGAACTGGTGGAAACCGCGCCGGCCGTAGATGCGGTTCCAGTCGCGCAGCGCATCCAGCGGGTAGAAAAACGTGCTGTACGGCACGGTGGCCAGGCGGCCGGCGGCCGGCGCGCGCCGGTAATACAGCGCGTTGAAAGCGGCGATGCTGGTGGGGTTCAGGGCCAGCGCCGGAAAGTCGAACGGCACGCGCATTCCGGCGCGCGGCGCGGCTCCGCGGCAGGCGCCGCCACTGGCTTCCGCCGTCTCCAAAATCCCGCGTCCCAGCGCGCCACCGCGGGCACAGCCGTCGATCCAGCCGACGGCGTAGGTGGCCGTGCGCGCCGCGTCCATCGCGGCCAGGAACGCGTCCAGGTCCGGCAGGCGCCGGCTGCGCACCGCTACGCCCGGGCCGGGCACCCGCTTCATCCGGAACGCGACGCGGGTGATCACCCCCGTCAGCCCCAGCCCACCGCAGGTCGCCTGGAACAGCGCCGGCTCGGCGTGCGGCCCGATGGTGCGGGTGGCGCCATCGGGCGTCAGCAAATCCAGCTCGGTCACGTGCTGGCCGAAGCTGCCGGCCACCTCGTGGTTCTTGCCGTGAACGTCGTTGGCCACCGCGCCGCCGATGGTCGCAAACCCGGTGCCCGGCGAGACCGGCACCAGCCAGCCCTGCGGCAGATAGGCAGCCATCAGCTGCCGGAACGTCACGCCCGGCTCCACCGCGATCTGCCCGCTCGCCGGATCGAAGGACAGCACGCCGGTCAGGCCGGCGGTCAGCAAGGCCGTCCCCTCGGCGTTCAGCGCGCAATCCCCATAGGCCCGGCCCGCGGCGTGCGCGATCAGACCGTGCGCCCGGCGCCGTTCGGCAAACACATTTCCCAGATCCGCCACCCCGTCCGGACGCTGGGTGACGCTCGCCGCGCGCGCCACCCTGCCCCAGCCGGTCAGCGTCGCGAGTGCCGCGTCCATCACAGCGTGGCCGCCAGCACGGCCACCAGGCTCGCCGCCCCGGTCAGCAGGCTGACCCGGTCACGCAAGGCGAACACCACCGGATCGTCGTTCATCTCCCCGCGGTTGCTGAGCATCAGCACGCGGCTCACCCAGAACAGCAGGATCGGGCACAGCGCCCACAGCGCGCTCGGGTGATGATACAGCGGCAGCACGTCCGCGCTGTTGATGTATAGCGCCATCACCAGCACGGACATGTAGCCGGAGGACGCCGCCATGCTGCGCAGCATGTCCAGATCCTCCGCCCGGTAACCACGGCCGGCCAGCGCCGCCGCCCCGCCGGCGCGCACGTGCAGGGTAAGCTCGGTCAGCCGCTTCACCACCGCCAGGCAAAAGAACAGAAACAGCGAGAACGCCAGCAACCACGGCGAGATAGGGATGCTGGTCGCCGCCGCGCCCGCAAAGATGCGCAGCGTGTACAGCCCGGCCAGCGCCACCACGTCCCACACCGCGCGCCGTTTCAGCACGAAGGAATACGCCAGCGTGCTCGCGTAGTAGGCCGCCAGCATCCCCAGGAACGTCAGCGGCAGTGCCGCCGCCGCCAGCAGCGTCAGGCCGAGCAGCGCCACCATCAGCCCGGGCCCCCACGCCAGCGGCAGCGCGCCGCTGGCAAACGGCCGGCGCCGCTTCGTCGGATGCAGCCGGTCATGTGGCAGGTCCAGCAGGTCGTTCAGCAGATACACGCTGGACGCGCACAGGCTGAACGCCAGGAAGCCGAGGCACGCGTGTAGCAGCGACAGCCCATGCGCCCGGTGCGCCGCCAGCAGCGGCACGAAAACCAGAACGTTCTTGGCCCATTGGTGCAGCCGCATCGCGCGCGCTACCAGGCGCGGCCGGTTGGACACCACGGCGCCGACCGCCGTCGCGTCGCCACACACCGCCCGCGCGCGGGCCAGCAGCCGGGCCGCCGGCGCCACAACGAAGCCGCGACGCGCCTGCGCCCAGACCGGAAGGTCGGCCGCCGCGTCGCCGGCGTAGTCGAACCCCTGCGCCCCGAACCTGGCAACCAGCGCCGCCGCTTTCGCATTGCCCTTGAGGTTGGTGTGGCCGTCAGACGCCATCACGCCATCGAACAGGCCCACATGGTCGGCCACCGCACGGGCAATGCCGTCATCGGCCGCGGTGGCCAGGAACACCGGGCGCCCCTCGTCGCGCGCGCTGTGCGCCAGGTCGAGCACCGCCTGGTTATAGACCAGGCTCGCGGGATTAAGCGTCACCGCCGTCGCCATGCGCCGCTTCAGCCTGGCGCGGTCGGCGGTCAGCGTAGCCAGAAAGGCGAGCGGGTCGGCGGCGAGCAGCCGCAGCGCCGCTTCGACGAGCGTGTCGCCGGAGACGAGCGTGCCGTCCAGGTCCAGGACAAGCGGGATTGTCATGATAAGGGTGCTACAGGATTCTGCGTTGTTGCGGGAGGGGAAGAAGCAAGGCCTTCTTTTTCGAGAAAAAGAAGCAAAAAGCTTTTATCTGCGCTGTCGCGGAACGCTGAAGCGCACGCATCCCCTAAGCGCACCCGATAGTAGTAAAAGTTTTTTGCTTCTTTTTTTCAAAAAAGAAGGCCTTGCTTCCCTGCCCCCCAGGAGCCCCGCGCATGCCAGACGACATCAAGTTCCCGGAAGGTGAAGACCCCGCCGAACTGCACGAACACGCAGAAGCCGACGAAACATCCGAAACCGGCCTCCCGAGCCTACCAGAAGGCCGCCCGAAGCCGGACTGATACGTCAGCCCACGCCGTCGAACGCGATACGCTGGATCGGCATCGCGTCCGGCATCGGCCCGGCCACGCCCCAGCGCACCCGGCCGGCGGTGTGGCAGGCCGGGCAGGCCGGGTGCCAGCCGCCAAGCGTGGTGCCGCACGCCTGGCAGCGCCACGCGGAATCGGGGGCGGCCATCGCCGCGCCGCGCAAGGCGTCACGCTGCGCCGGCTCGTCGCCATCCGCTTCGGCGATATCGGCGCGCAGCAGATGCACGCGTCTCTGGTCCAGCCCGGCCGCCCGCGCCGCGTCCAGATGGCGGTGCGCCTCGCCGGTAAGCCCCGCGGCGAGCGACAGGCGCGACAGCAGCAGATGACTCTCGGCATGGTCCGGTGCGCCGCGAACGAGCTCGGTGCCGGTGCGCAACGCCGCATTCCGGTCAGGCGAGGCGGCAAGCGCGAAATCGGCGATGTCCGGATGCGGGGTGGCGGTCCACGTCTTGCGCAGCACGTCCTGGGCCGCCTTCTCGCGTCCGCCGTCGCGCAGCCGGCGCGCATAGGCGATCGCCGCCGGCGGTAGCGAGGGGTCGCGCTTCCAGGCCTGCTTGGCGAGCTTGTGCGCAATTTCGGGGTTCGTTTCCGCCTCCGCCGCGGCAGCCCCGAAACCGGCTTTCGGCGCGTCGTCGTTCGTCAGCTGCAGCGCCTCCGCCCACGCGCCGGTGCGCATGGCGAGCTGGGTGCGCTCGCCGCGCAGCCAGGCCGCACCCGGATGGGCGGCTTCCGCCTCGCGCGCCAGCTGGGCGGCCCTCGGGTAGTCCTCATGCGCGATCGCCAGCCGGAGCAGGCCGCGCAAGCCCAAAAAGGCAGCGTCCTTGCGTTCGGCCAGCTTGGTGAAGGCGGCCTCGGCCTCCTCGTCATTGCCGGAGATGCTGCCGGCATAGGCGGTCAGCAACAAAGTCTGCGGCGTCTCGCCAAGCAGGCGCGTGGCACGCGCGGCTTCCCGCCTTGCGTCGCCCGGCTCGCGCGCGGCCAGCGCGATCAGCGTGCCGGTCACCGCACGGTCGCCCTTGCGACGCCGCGCGCGCTCGCCACCACGGCGGAACGCACCAGGCAGCCCGAACAGCGTGGCGAGCAGCCGGAACACGATATAAAGCGCCACCGCGAACAGGAACACTGCCAGCACGGCCACGCTGAGCGGCGCCTGTATGGTCGTCACACCCGTCTGGATGGACACCGCGCCCACCAGGTGCTGCACCCACCACGCGGCGCCAACCGCCACGGCGCCGAGCAGGATGATCCAGATGACGGCGCGCATCAGCCGTGGGCCGCCATCTCGGCCAGCGCGGCACGGGCGTCGATCAAGGCGTGCGCCTGGCCCACCCAATCCTGCACCGCCTTGGCCGCCGGGCCGCTGAGCGCGCCGAGCGTATCAACCGCCCCCTTCAGGTCGCCCGCCGACACGCTGGCCTGGGCGCGCGCGAGCACGCCCGCCGCCGGATCGCCGACCACCACGTGATCACCCTGGCGAACCACCACGCTCTGCTGGATCCGCGCCAGCGCGCGGTCGAAAAAGGAGCGCTTGGCGTTGTCCGGCTGGCTCACCGCGCGGGCCGAGTCGGCCACGCGGGGGAAATCCGCCCGCAACGCCGCCTCCGTCGGCGGCGCGGCGGTGGCGAAGCGGGCAAGCGCCGGCGGCGCGCCAGGCAGCGCGCCCAACGGCTGGCCGGCCTGCAACGCCGCGGCGGCCGCCTCCAGCTGGATCGCCCGCGTAGCATCCTTGGCGGCGCCGGTGGCGACACCCGCCCCCTGCTCCAGCTTGGCCACCCTGTCATTCAGCGCCGCGAGCGTCTGCAGGTCGGTCGCCTGCGCTTTCTGGTCAGCCGCGTCCTGACTCTGCACCTGACCGGTCGCCTGCTCCAGCTTGGCCAGGCGATCGTTCAGTGTTGTCAGCGTGGCGCTATCACCCTGCTGCGCTTTCTGGTCGGCCTCGGCCTGCTGCGCCGTCTGGCCGGCCGCCTGCTCCAGCTTCGCCAGACGGTCGCCGAGCACGGCCAGGGCAGCCGTCTCACCGGCCGCGACCTTCGCCGTAGCGTCGGATTGGCCGGATGCCTGCTCCAGCTTGGTCAACCTGTCGCCAACAGCCGCCAAGGCGGCCTTATTGCCAGAATCGGCCTTGGAGGCTGCGTCGGGCTGCCCTGCTGCCTGCTCCAGCTTGGCAACCCGATCGTTGAGGGCGGTGACGTCGGCCGCAGCCACCTCCTGCTTCGGCGCGGTATCGGCAGCCGCCTGCGCCGGACCAGCCGCAGTCTCCAGCTTGGACAGCCGCTGGTCGATCGCATCCAGCGCGGCCTTCACATCGGCCGGAGGCTGCGCACCCGCGCCGGGCTGGCCGATCTTGGTCTTGTCCACCGCCTCCTGCTGCGCCATCAGGCCAGGCACTTCCTGCGCGGTCTGATCAGGCGGTGGCGCCGGCGGCGGCACCGCCGGACTCTTCTGCGCGGCGATTTCCGACATCTTGGCGGACTGCGCCTCCAACTGGTCGGTCTTGCCCGATACAGCGCCCAACCGGCCAGACAGGTCGTCCACCCGCTTGGACAGGGCCGCTGTCGCCTCGCCCATCTCCGCGCCCGACCGCTTCTCGAGCGCGTCCAGTCGCGCCGACAAGGCCTGTATCTGCTGGCCGTCCTGCCCGCCCGCCTGCTGCGCCCCTTCCATCGGGTGCGACCAGCCATAGTAGCCCGCACCGCCCAAAGCCGCCGTCAGCAGCAGAGTCAGCAGAAGCGGCGTGCCACCGCGCCGCCGCACCACCATGGTGGGTGCCGGATCGCCCTGGTGGTCGATCACCGGCGGCGGCTCGAAGAGGGTGCGGCGCGGCTCGGGGGCGGCCGCGTCTGGGTCGTGATCGCTCATAACAGGGCCAATACACCGTCGAGAGTGGGAGTCGCCGCGCGGCTTACATCCAGCCAGGGCAATCCGCCAAGGGCGTCAGCCGTGGTCTTCCCAATCGCCAGGGCTTTCACGGACGCCAGCATGTCGTTGCACTCCGGTGGGAAAAGACGCACGAAACAGGCGGCGGTTTCCGCGGACAGGAACAGCGCGGCATGCAGCTCGCCAGACGTTAGGGCGGTCCGCGCCCGGTCCGGAAAGCGCTGCACCGGCTGCGCGGCGTAGCACACGCGCCGGATGACGCGAAAGCCGCGCCCCCGCAGATCCGCCGCCAGCGCCCCGCCCTGCCCGGCGCCGGTGGCCAGGAACAACGGGCCACCACGCGTGTCGAGCCGCGCGGACGATAGCCTCGCCAGGTCCGCCGCATCGCCCGCGGCGCTCTCCACCGCGAGAAAGCCCTGCGCCCGCGCCCGTGCAGCCGTCGCGTCGCCCACGGCGAGCAGCCGCGCGCCGGATGGCGGCAGGGCGGCAAGCGCGTTGCGGCTGGTGACCAGCACGGCCTGCACGGTCGCAGGTACCACCACCGGCCTGACGGCGACGCCGAAGAACGGCGCCGCCACGGGATTGTAGCCGCGTGCCTCGATCGCGCGGCTGGTGTCCTCGGCGTCGGCTTCAGCGCGGGTGATCAGGACGGAGGGGGGCATCAAGGAAGCAAGAAAGCAGTTCTTTTTTGAAAAAAAGAACCAAAAAACTTTTGTCTCCGTCGGGTGCGCGTTGCCGGAGCGCGCGCTTCACCGTTCCGCGTCAGCGCAGGTAAAAACTTTTTGCTTCTTTTTCTCGAAAAAGAAGGCCTTGCTTCCTTCCCTAAGCGACGAACAAAGAAGCCGGACTGTCCGCCTTCAGCGCAGCCCCCAGCTCCGCCCCAAGCCGCGCCGCATCCGCAGGCGCTCCATCCACGCTGCGCTTCAACAAGAACCCCCCGTCCTCGCTCGCCGTCAGTCCCGTGAGCCGCAGCATCCCGCCAGAGAGTATCCGCGCATGCCCGCCGATCGGCGTGTGGCAACTGCCGTCCAGCACTGCCAGCATCGCGCGCTCCGCGGTGGAGACGGCGCGCGCCACCGGGTCCTCGATGCTGGCCAGCAGCGCCCGCAATTCGGCATCCGACTCGCGTATGGTGACGCCCACGATCCCCTGGCCGGCGGACGGCACCATCAGCTCGGGGTGCAGGATGACGCTGGCGCGCTCGTCCAGCCCAAGCCGTCGCAGCCCCGCCAGGGCCAGGAGCGTGGCCCCGAAATCACCGCGCGCGATGCGGTCCAGCCTGGTCTGCACGTTGCCGCGTATCAGAGCCATGCGCAGGTCCGGCCGCGCGTGCAGGAGCTGTGCCTGACGGCGGACAGACGACGTGCCGATCAGCGCCTGTTGCGGGAGGCTGGCGAACGGGTCTTCCACGTCCGGCGCCGGCGTGCCTGGCGGCAGGATCAGGACGTCGCGCGCATCCTCGCGGGTCAGCGTGCAGGCGAGCACGATGCCGGGCGGCAGGGTGGTCTCCAGATCCTTCAGGCTGTGCACCGCCATGTCGATGCGGCCGTCCGCCAGCGCCTCGTGTATCTCCTTGGCGAACAGGCCCTTGCCGCCGATCTCGGCCAGGCGGCGGTTCTGCACCGCATCGCCCGTGGTGCGTATCGCGTGCTCTACGAACACCGGCGTGTCGTCGGTGTCGCCAGGCGCGCGCAGCACCGGGCAGAAATGCGCGATCTGGTTGAGGAACGCGCGCGTCTGCACCAGCGCCAGCGGCGAGGCGCGGCTGCCCACGCGCAGCGGCAGCGGCCGGCGGTTGTGCGGCCCGGTGCGCGCGGGGACTGGGCAGCCGCCTTCGTTGAAGATCAGGGCGGTCGGGGGGGGATGGGCGGCGGTCATCGGAGTGTCCTATTACCCGGCACATGGTGTGGAAAGAGTGGGCGGCATCTGAGCCGGGGCTGAAGGCAAGAAAGGCAAGCAGTCCTTTTTTGGAAAAAAGGACCAAAAAACTTTTGCTCCCCCGCATTTGCACAAGCCGTGTGCCTCTCGCAGAGACCGAAGCGCCCCAGCGTCGGGGAGACAAAAGCTTTTTGCTTCTTTTTTTCAAAAAAGAAGGCCTTCCTTCCTTGCTTCGCGTCCAGGCTGCGAGATGATCTGGACCCCAGGCCCCGTCCTCGGCATTGAGACGAGCTGCGACGAGACCGCCTGCGCCGTGCTCTCCGCCGAGGGCGTCATCCTGGCCGAAGCCGTGCTGAGCCAGCAGGATCACGCGGCGTTCGGCGGCGTGGTGCCGGAAATCGCGGCGCGCGCGCACCTGGCGCACCTGCCCGCCCTGGTCCGCGGCGTGATACAAGAGGCCGGGCTGGCGTTCAGCGCCCTCGGCGGCGTGGCGGCCACCGCCGGTCCCGGACTGATCGGCGGGCTGATCGTGGGCGCCGGCCTGGGCCGCGGCATCGCCATGGCGGCGCGCACGCCCTTCCTTGCGGTCAACCACCTGGAAGCGCATGCGCTCACCGCCCGGCTGCCAGGCCTGGCCGAGGGCGGGGCGGCGTTCCCCTATATGCTTCTGCTGGTCTCCGGCGGGCATTGCCAGTGCGTGGCGGTGCAGGGCGTGGGCGCCTACCGCAGGCTCGGCGGCACGATCGACGACGCGGTGGGCGAAGCCTTCGACAAGGCGGCAAAGTTGCTGGGCCTGGGCTGGCCGGGCGGGCCGGCGCTGGAGCGTCTGGCCGCAGCCGGTGACCCGGCGCGCTTCGCCCTGCCCCGGCCGCTGCGCAGTCGCCTGGGCTGCGACTTCAGCTTCTCCGGGTTGAAGACGGCGGTGGCCAGCCTGGTCGCGGGCTACGCCGCTGGCCCGTTGCCGGCGCAGGACGCGGCCGACATCGCCGCCAGCTTCCAGGCGGCCGTGTCGGACGTGCTGGCGGACCGGGTGGCCAACGCGCTTGCGATGATGCCGGAGGCGCGCCTGCTGGTCGTGGCCGGCGGCGTGGCGGCGAACCAGGCGATACGCGCCCGCCTGGCCGGCCTGGCGCAGGCGCGCGGCATCGCGCTGGCAGCCCCTCCCGTGCGGCTATGCGGCGACAACGCGGTGATGGTCGCCTGGGCCGGCATCGAGCGGCTCCGGCTCGGCCTGGCCGGCGACCCCGCGGCGCCGCCCCGGCCGCGCTGGCCGCTGGAGCAGCTCGGGTGAACTACCGGCATGCCTTCCACGCCGGCAACGCGGCGGACTGCCTGAAGCACGCGGTCCTCGTCTGGGTGCTGCGCGCGCTGGCCCGCAAGGACAAGCCGTTCTTCGTGCTCGACACCCATGCCGGCACCGGCCGCTACGACCTGGACGACGTGCCGGCCCGTCGCACAGGCGAAGCGTCACGCGGCATCTTCCGCCTCCTCGACGATCCGCCGCCGGCGCTGGCCGATTTCGTGCGCGTCGTCCGCGAGACCGGCCTGTACCCCGGCTCGCCGGCGATCGCGGCCGCCCTGCTTCGGCCTGGCGACCGGGCAGTCGCCTGCGAGCTGCACCCGGAGGACGCAGCCGCGCTCCGCCGCAATTTCCGCGGCCACGCCCAGATGTCGGTGCACCTGCGCGATGGCTACGAGGCCATCGGCGCCTTTCTGCCGCCACCCGAACGCCGCGGCCTGACGCTGATCGACCCGCCTTACGAGGCGCCGGACGAGTATGACCGCCTGCTGGCCGGACTGCGCGAAGCCCATCGCCGGTTTCCCTCCGGCGTCATCCTGGCGTGGTACCCTATCAAGCATCGCGCCCCCGTCCGCGCGCTCCACGCCGCCATCAGCGCCGCCGGCCTGCCGGACGTCGTGGCCGCCGAACTCTTCCTGCGCGAACCGATTGATGCCGCCCGGCTGAACGGCAGCGGCCTGGTTGTCGTGAACCCGCCCTACCGCTTCGAGGCCGAGATCGCCCCCATCCTGGCCGCCCTGCTGGCGCGGCTCGGCGACCGCGAGCCAGGCCAGGGCACCGCCCTGCTGCGCCTCGCCGATGAGCGGGGCCGATGAGCGGGGCCAATGAGCACGGCCGATGAGTAGGGTCGCCATCATCGGTGCCGGCGCCTGGGGCACCGCGCTTGCCCTGCACGCGGCCCGCGCCGGCCTGGCGGTCAGCCTGACCACGCGCGCCCACGGCAGGGTCGCCGCCCGGCTGCCCGGCTTCGACCTGCCCGACAGCGTCGCGGTTTCCGCCGACATGCCCGCGCAAGCCGACGCCACCCTGCTCGCCGTGCCGACGCAACACCTGCGCGAAACGCTGGCCCGGCTACGTCCCCAGGGCGCCGTCGTCATCTGCTGCAAGGGCATAGAGGCCGCCACCGGCAAGCTGCCGCTGGAAGTTCTGGCCGAGATCCACCCCGCCTGCCCCGCCGCGATCCTGACAGGCCCCAATTTCGCCGCAGGCATCGCCGCCGGCCAGCCCGCCGCCGCCGCGCTGGCCGCGTCCGACCCGCGTCTGCGGACGAAGCTGATAGGGCTTCTCGGGACTCAATCCTTCCGGCTTTATGGCAACGATGACCTGGTGGGAGCCCAACTTGGCGGCGCGGCAAAGAACGTGATCGCGATCGCGGCCGGCGTGGTGATGGGCGCGGGGTTGGGCGAGAACGCGCGCGCCGCCCTGATCACCCGCGCCCTGGCCGAACTGTCCCGCCTGATCGTGGCGCAAGGCGGCCGGGCGGAGACCGCCGCCGGCCTGTCCGGCCTGGGTGACCTCGTGCTCACCTGCACCGGCGCCGGCAGCCGCAATTTCGCCTACGGATTGGCGTTGGGGCGCGGCACGCCGCCTTCCGGCTCCGGTGTGGTTGAAGGCGTGGCGACCGCGCCTGCGCTGGTGGCGCGGGCCTGTGGCGTGGAGTTGCCGATCTGCGCGGCGGTGGCGGACCTGCTGGCGAGGCGGTTGACGGTGGAGGGTGCGTTGACCAGGCTTTTGGCTCGGCCGGTGCGGGATGAGTAAGGAAGCAAGGCCTTCTTTTTTGAAAAAAAGAAGCAAAAAACTTTTTCTCCCGCGCCTGCATCAGGGCGCGTGCTGGTTCTGCGAACATAAGGGCTGGCAGAACCGGCGCGTACGTCCCGTCAGGCGCGCTCCGTTGATACGTCCGCGTCAACACGCCGCGACAGCGCAGATAAAAGCTTTTTGCTTCTTTTTCTCGAAAAAGAAGGCCTTCCTTCCTTGCTGAAAGGCATAATGACAGTCGGCGGCTGGACCATGGCCAGCCGCGTCGCCGGCCTGATACGCGACCTGCTCATCGCCCGCTTCCTGGGCGCCGGCGCCACCTCGGACGCGTTCTTTGTCGCCAACCGCCTCCCCAACCTGTTCCGCCGCCTGTTCGGCGAAGGCGCGTTCAACGCCGCCTTCGTCCCAGTCTTCTCCGGCCTGCTCGTCACCGAGGGCGAGGACGTGGCACGTAATTTCACCGAAGAGGCCGCCGCCGCACTCGCCTTCTGGCTGCTGATCCTCACCGTGCTGGGCGAGATCTTCATGCGCCCGTTCCTGCATCTCATCGCCGCCGGTTTCGCCGACGAACCCGCGAAATTCGAGCTGACTGTCGTGCTCGCGCGCCTGGCATTTCCGTATCTGTTGCTGATCTGCCTGGCCGCCTTGCTGTCCGGCGTGTTGAACGCGCTCAACCGTTTCGTGGCCGCCGCCGCCGCACCTTTGCTCTACAACGCGTTCGCCATCGCCTCGATGTTCGCGCTCGTGCCGTTCGTGCCCACGGTCGGCCATGCGCTGGCGATCGGCGTCTCGCTCAGCGGTGTCGCCCAACTGGCGCTGCTGTACTGGGCGGTACGGCGCAGCGGCATGCGGCTGCACATACCGCGCCCACGCATGACGCCGCGCATGCGCCTGCTGCTGCGCCGCATGGCGCCAGGCCTGGTCGGCGCCGGCGTCACCCAGCTCAGCCTCGCGGTGGATACCGTGATCGGCACCTACCTGCCGGAGAAATCCGTGTCGTTCATGTATTATGCCGACAGGATCAACCAGCTTCCGCTCGGCGTGCTCGGCACCGCGGTCAGCACGGCGCTGCTGCCGCTGCTGTCCCGCCAGATCGGCGCCGGCCGGCAGGACCAGGCGCTGGAGTCACTGAATCGCGGCATCGAATACGCCATGCTGCTGACCCTGCCCGCGGCCGCCGCCCTCTCCATCATCGCCGACCCTATCCTGCAGGTCCTCTTCGTGGGCGGAAAATTCACTCACGCAGACGCAACACTCTCCGCCCAATCCCTCGCCGCCTACGCGGCCGGCCTGCCCGCCTTCGTGTTGATAAAGGTCCTGGGCCCAGGCTTCTTCGCGCGCGGCGACATGGCAACGCCGGTGAAGATCGGCATGGGCATCCTCGCGCTGAACCTGGCGCTCAGCCTCGCTCTGATGCACCCGTTGCGCCACGTAGGCCCGCCGCTGGCCACCACACTGGCGATGACGGTCAACGTGGCCCTGCTGTGCACCCTTCTGCTTCGCCGCGGCTATCTGGTGCCGGACCGCATGCTGTGGTCCCGCCTGGCCCGCATGTGCGTGGCCACCGCCGCCATGGCCGCCGCACTCTGGGCCGCGCGCGACGCCCTGGTGCCCCATCCCGGCGCCCATGTCAGCCCCCTCGCACTGGGCGTGCTCGTCGTGGGCGGCATGGCCGTCTATGCCGCCATGGCCGCCGCCCTCGGCCTGCATCGCGTGGCGCGCCGCACGGCACCCCGCGCGACCGCGGCTGCTCCATCATGACGGACATCGCCGCGCATCAGGCCGCCGGCGCCTTACCGCGCCTGGCCTTCACCGAACTGGCGCCCGCACATCGCAGCCTCGCCCCCGCCCCGCTCTGCGTCTTCGGCCCTGCAACGCCCCTGCTGCAGCAGGAACTCTTCGGCCAGACCCATCTCGGCGCCGTCGGCTGCTACACGATCGAGGACGCGACCCTGGCGCCGACAGGCATCGCCATGAAGGACGGCGTGGCGTTCAGCTCGGCCGCCTTCCTCCACCCGCCGCACCACGTGGCGACGGTTGCCGGACGGATGCTCGCCGCGGACCTGCCGGTGCGCCACGTGCGCGGCCCGCTGGCGGTGCTCTACGGCCCAGGACACGAAACCTACGGTCACTGGCTGGTCGACTTCCTACCGCGCCTCTGGGTCCTGGCCCAGGCGGGGCACGACATACTTACCTTGCGCTACGCCATCCCGCCGGACCTGAAACCCTTCGCCGCCCGTCTGCTGGCCCGCGCCGGCATACGCGAGAGCCAGCTCGTGCCCTACCGCTACTGGCGCGAGACGATGCGCACGGACCTCCTGCTGATGCCCACCGGCCTGCGCACGCACAACCGCATGTCCCCCCTCCTGGCACAGGCAACCGCATTCTGGACCACCGGCCTGCGCCGCGCCGCCGCCGGTCTCGCCGGTATCGGCCGGCGCATCTTCGTCTCGCGCGCCCGGGCGCCGTCCCCGCGCACGCTCACCAACCGCGCCGCGATCGAGGCGATCGCCGTCGCACGCGGCTTTTCCGTCTTCCACCCAGAGACGATGGACCTGGCAGCACAAGTCGCGGCCTTCGCCGGCGCCCGGATCATCGCCGGCGAATACGGCTCGGCGCTGCACGGCTCGGTGTATGCCGGCGCAGGCGCGGTGACGATCGGGCTGCGCGGCAACCTGCCGCATCCCAGCTTCGTGCAGTCTGGCGTCGCCGGCGCGCTCGGTCAGCGTGCGGCTTACGTTCTGGGACTGACTGAAGGCGGCGTGGAACAGAGTTTCAGCGTGGCGGCTGAGGAGTTCGAGCGCGCTGTCGATGTTGCTGAGCTGGCAGTAAAGTAAGGAAGGCCTTCTTTTTTGAAAAAAAGAAGCAAAAAACTTTTATTACGCCGCCGCATCCAGGCGCGTGCTGGTTCTGCCAGCGCGCGCGCCGCGGCAGGGGGGGAGCAAAAGTTTTTTGCTTCTTTTTTTCAAAAAAGAAGGCCTTGCTTCCTGTGATCCCTTCCACCACCCGAGTAGCCGACATAGCTGCGCACGCCGCCCGCATGGACGAGCCGCTGGTCACCTTCCGCCTGGTCGAACCCGCCGGGCGAAGCGCCCCACCCGCGCCCGCCTTCCTGTTCGGCGCCACCGACGCCGCCACCGCGCGCGCGATCTACGGCCAGATCGAAACGCCGGAGACCGGCTGCTACACGATCGCCGATGCGGCGGTGGCACCCACCGGCATCGCCCTGCGCGACGGTGTGGCCTTTTGCGGCGCGCAACTGAACCAGCCGCCGGAACACGTGGCCACGATCACCGGGCGGCTGAGCGGCGGCAACCTGCCGCTGCGCTTCGTCCCTGGCCCCCTGGCGCCGTTATTCGGCCCGGCCGAGGAGGCGTACGGGCAGGTGCTGGTGGATTACCTGCCGCGCCTCTGGCTGCTGGAGCAGGCCGGCTACCCGCTTGCGAGCGTGCGTTTCCTGGTGCCCGCAACCTTGCCTCCGCGTGCGGAAGAGCTGCTCGCGCATCTCGGCCTGGATGCGGAGCAGATCGTCCGTTACGCGCATTGGGACGAGTTGATACATACGGACCTGCTGATCCTGCCGACGGTCCTGCGCAAGATGGCGCGGCTGAGCGCCAGTTTCGGTGACGCGACCCGTTTCTGGACGCACCGTGTGCGGGCCAGTCTGGGCGCCGGCGAACCGTCGCTGCAGGAACGGGTGTTCCTGGCCGGGCCGCACACCAACGCGCGCGCCGCGGCGCTGGCGGCCGGCGCCGGCTTCCGCATCCTGCGCCCCGGCGACATGGATCTGGCCGCCCGCGTGCACGGCGTGGGCGTTGCATCCCAAATCGTCGGCGACGACGGCGCCGACCTGCATGACAACGTGTTCTGCGCGGCAGGCGCGCGGGTGTGCGGTCTGCGGCCAGCAGGGCGCGCCGGCGGTTTCCTGCAGACCGGCATCGGCGCGGCACTAAGCTTCAGGACGGGCTACGTGTTCGGCAGTGACGAGGCGGAATTGTGCCGGGCGCTGGATTTGTTGGCGCTCTGAGCTGCGTGGGATGAAGAAAGCAAGCAGTCCTTTTTTGAAAAAAAGACCAAAAAACTTTTACTTCCCCGCATTGGCACCAGCCGGATTTTTCCGGAAACGCCGAAGCGCGGCAGCGTCGGGGAAGCGAAAGTCTTTTGCTTCTTTTTTTCAAAAAAAGGCCTTGCTTCCTAACTTTCACGCCCCCGCAACCGCTCCACCAACCCATGCAAATCCGAAATCGCCCTGTTCT
>CAXTVW010000045.1:0-22942 GCA_964247675.1 uncultured Acetobacteraceae bacterium | reverse complement strand
AAGGCAAGAAAGGCCTTCTTTTTTGAAAAAAAGAAGCAAAAAACTTTTGCTTCCTTGCCTGCACGACGGGCCGCCCAAGTTCTGCAAGGCGCGTTTCGGCAGAACCACAAAGGGCGTTTATGCAGGCGAGGGAGTAAAAGTTTTCTGCTTCTTTTTTTCAAAAAAGAAGGCCTTCCTCGCTTACGCTGCCTTGCTCACCTTCAACCCATAGAAGCTCTCACCAGCACCAGCCATCTCCCGCAGCATCTTAGGCGGTGAGAAGCGCGCGCCGAACTTGCGTGTCAGCGCGTCGCATTCTTCCACGAACGTTGCCACGCCGATCCCGTCAATCATGCTGAGCGGGCCGCCGGTCCAGGGCGCGAAGCCCCAGCCGAGTATGGCGCCCACGTCCGCCTCGCGGGCGCTGGTGACGACATTTTCTTCCATGCAACGCGCGGCTTCGATGGCCTGGCGGTAGAGCAGGCGCTTGCGGATTTCCGCGATGAGTTCGGGGCTTGCGTCGGCGTGGCTTGTGGGTGCCAGGTCTGCCAGGCCCGGCCACAGGCGTTTCGAACCGTCGGCCGGGTAATCGTAGAAGCCTTTCCCGTTCTTCCGGCCGTAGCGGCCGAGCTCGGTCACCATCTTGGCGATGATCGGGTCGCTGGCGGTCGGCACGAAGGCGTCGCCGAGATCCTTCTGTGTTTGCGTGCGCACTTTCAGGGAGAGGTCGAGTGCGACGTCATCGTGCATTTCCAGCGGGCCGCGCGGCATGCCGGTGGCGCGGCCGACATTGTCGATGATGGTGGGAGCGATGCCGTCCGTCAGCAGCTCCAAGCCTTCCTGTATGAAGGTGCCGAAACAGCGCGACGTGTAGAAACCGCGGCTGTCATTGACCACGATCGGCGTCTTGCGGATCTTGAGCACGTAATCGACGGCAGCGGCCAGCGTCTCCTGGCTGGTGCGTTCGCCCATGATGATCTCGACAAGTCCCATGCGGTCCACTGGCGAGAAGAAATGTATGCCGATGAAGCGTTCCGGGCGGATGCTGGCTTCGGCAAGGCCGGTGATCGGCAAGGTCGATGTGTTGGACCCGAAGATCGCGCTCTCGGACAGGTGGGCTTCGGCCTTTCTGGTGATCTCGGCTTTCAGTCCGCGTTCCTCGAACACCGCCTCCACGACGAGGTCGCAGCCTTGCAGGTGCGCGTAGTCCATTGTGGGGGTGATGAGCGCCAGCACGCTGTCTGCCTTGGCCTGCGCCATGCGGCCGCGTTTCACGGCCTTTTCCAAAAGCCCCTTGCTGTAAGCCAGGCCTTTGTCGGCGGCTTCCTGGCTGACGTCGATCAGCACCGTCGCGATACCGGCCATCGCCTGCACGTAGGCGATGCCGGCGCCCATCATGCCGGCGCCGAGCACCGCCACTTTCTTCGGTGCGAATTTCGCTTCGATCTTCGGCCGTGCGGCGCCCTTGCCGAGCGCGTCCATCGAGCCAAACAGCGTACGCACCATGCCCTTCGCCTGCGGCGTCAGCATGGTGCGCGCGAAATAGCGGCTCTCGATGCGCAGCGCCGCATCCATTGGCACCTGCAAACCTTCATACACCGACTTCATGATGTTGATCTGCGCCGGGTAATTCCCGTAGCTCTGCTTGCGGAGCATGGCGTTGCCCATGACGAATACCTGCGCGGTCGCCGGCGAATACGGACCGCCGCCCGGTATCTTGAACTCCTTCTTGTCCCAGGGTGCGACGCAGTCGCCGCCGCCCGCCACCCACGCGGTTGCCGTGCGCACCACGTCCTCGGCGGGCACCACCTGGTGCACCAGGCCGAGCTTCAGCGCTTCGTCGGGGCTGACGGACTTGCCCTCCAGCATCAGCGGCAACGCCTTCATCGCGCCGATGAGCCGCGGCAGGCGCTGCGTGCCGCCACCGCCAGGCAGCAGCCCGACCTTGGATTCCGGCAGGCCCAATTGCAGCTTGTCGTTTGCCGCAACCACGCGGTGGTGGCAGGCGAGCGTCAGTTCGAACCCGCCACCGAGCGCCAGCCCGGTGACCGCGGCGGCGACCGGCTTGCCGCAAGTCTCCAGCGCGCGGAACAGCTTGTTGATGTTGAACACCGCTTCGAACATCGCCTTGCGCTCTGCGTCGCTGGCGGTCTCGGTGGCGGCCATCAGCCCGCCCATCTCGCCCAGGTCGGCGCCGGCGCAGAAGCCGCTGGCCTTGCCGGAGGTGATCACCGCGCCCTTTATCGCGGCGTCGTTGCGCAGTCGCTCCACAAGCTCGCCCAGCTCGCGCATCACCTCGGCGGTCAGCGTGTTCATCGAGCGGCCCGGCACGTCGAAGGTGACGAGTGCTACGCCGGAGTCGTCGACGGCTACGGTGAGATTGTTCATCTGGCTGCTCGCTTCGTGGAAAGATGCAAAGGGGAGAAAGGCCTTCTTTTCTGAAGAAAAGAAGCAAAAGACTTTTGTTCCTGACGCTGGCGGAGGCTCGCGCGCCTGGCTGCGAGCACCGGTCTGGCAGGACCAGCGCGGGCCGTCATGCAGGCGGCAGGAGCAAAAGTTTTTTGCTTCTTTTTTGCAAAAAAGAAGGCCTTGCTTGCTCAGACGCGCTCGATGACCGTAGCCGTGCCCATACCGGCGCCGACGCACAGCGTGATGAGCGCGGTCTCGCGATCACTACGCTCCAGCTCGTCCAGCACGGTGCCCAGGATCATCGCACCGGTGGCACCGAGCGGATGGCCCATGGCGATGGCGCCGCCGTTCACGTTCATCTTCTCATGCGGAATGTCGAGCGCCTGCATCATGCGCAGCACCACGCTGGCGAACGCCTCGTTCAACTCGTAGAGGTCGATGTCCTCCACCGCCATGCCGAGGCGCTTGAGCAGTTTCTGCGTCACCAGCGACGGCCCGGTCAGCATGATGCAAGGCTCCGAGCCGATTGAGGCCATGCCCCGCACGCGGGCGCGCGGCTTAAGCCCCATCGCCTCGCCCATCTCCTTGGTTCCGAACAGCACGCCGGCCGCGCCATCGACGATGCCTGACGAATTGCCGGCGTGGTGGACGTGGTTCACGCGTTCCACCTGCGGGTAGCGCTGGGTAGCCACGCTGTCGAACGCCATCTCGCCCACGGTCGTGAAGGCGGGGTTCAGCGACGCCAGCGACTGCATTGTCGCCTCCGGCCGCATGTGCTCGTCACGCGCCAGGATCGGCAGGCCGAGTTGGTCACGCACCGGCACCACGGAGCGGGCAAAGCGTCCCTCCGCCCAGGCGCGCGCGGCGCGCTTCTGGCTCTCCACCGCGTAGGCATCCACGTCATCCCGCGAGAAGCCGTGCAGCGTGGCGATCAGGTCGGCGCCTATGCCCTGCGGGGTGAAATAGGTCTTGAAGGCGGATTCGGGATCCAGCGGCCAGGCGCCGCCGTCGGAGCCCATGGGCACGCGGCTCATGCTCTCCACGCCGCCGCCGATTGCCATCTCCGCCTCGCCGGCCATCACCTTGGCGGCGGCCATGTTGCAGGCTTCCAGGCCTGACGCGCAGAAGCGGTTGATCTGCACGCCGGCGGTCGTCTCGGCGTAGTCCGCGTTCAGCACGGCGGTGCGCGCTATGTCGCTGCCCTGTTCGCCCACAGGTGCCACGCAGCCGAGCACCACGTCATCCACGTGGCTGGTGTCGAGCTGGTTGCGGTCGCGCAGTGCCTGCAGCACCTGGGTGGCCAGGCTCAGCGCGGTGATCTCGTGCAGCGCGCCGTCCTTCTTGCCGCGCCCGCGGGGGGTGCGGACGGCATCGAAGATGTAGGCGTCGGCCATAGGTGTTTGCTCCGCTTTTGTTGGCACGACGGTGCCGAGGGTCAGGCAAGCAAGCAAGACCTTCTTTTTCGGCAAAGAGGACTGCTTGCTTACTTCCTCTTCCTGATCACCACACGCACTAGGCCGGTGCCAATAACCGCCTGCTCCAGGACCTCGTGCCCCTGCAAACGCGCCGTTTCCGGTACGCTCCGGGCCGGCTCCTCGCCGCGTAGCGTCACGCCGAGAACCTGACCCGTCTGCAACCGGTCCAGCGCCAGGCGTGTGCGCACATACGTCATCGGGCAGATGTCGGAGGTGACGTCGATCTCCAGATCGGCTGCCGGCGCGTATTTCTGGCCCGTGGCGGCGTTATCGGTTGCAGGAGCTTGCGGCGGTCTCATGTCCATTCGTATTAGGGTATGTTGCTCCGATATTTTTAGGATGAGAGTATGGCCGACGCGCCTGTGTCGATGGAGATGCTTGAGCTGACGGCCAAGATCGTGAGCGCTCACCTGTCCAACAATACCGTGGAGTCAGCCCAGTTGCCGGGATTGATCCATGACGTATTCCGCACGCTGTCGGGTATTGGCGGAGAGGCCCCGCCGCCAGCGCCCGCAGCCGCACCCGTGCAGGAGCGCCGGCAGCCTTTCGTGCCGGTGCGGAAATCCATCTTCCCGGACTACATCGTGTGCCTGGAGGACGGCAAGAAGCTGAAGATGCTGAAGCGGCACCTGAAGACCGCCTACAACCTGACGCCCGACCAGTACCGGGAGCGCTGGGGGTTGGCCGCGGAGTATCCGATGGTGGCGCCGAACTATGCGAGCCACCGGTCCAGCCTGGCCAAGAAGATCGGCCTCGGCACCAAGCCCAGGGCACCGTCCCGCCGGACGTGAGGCGTGCCTAGGCGCGCACCACCACACAGGCCGCCATCAGGTCATGCAGCGCCTGGCGTTTGCCGAGGAACATGGACAGCATGAACCCGGCGCCAAGCGTTGCCACCGACGCCGCCTTGGCCAGGTTTCGCGCCGCCGCACGACCGAAGCCCAGCCGCCGTCCGTCCGAACCGCGTACGCGCATCTGCATCATCGTCTTGCCGAGCGTGGCCCCGACACCGCCCTCGAAGGCGATGAAATACAACAGCAGCGCGGCGGGAAGGGCAGCTTCCGCGATCACCGCTTGCGCCTGCGTGTCCACCAATCCGTATCGCAGGCAGAGCGCGTGGAACCCGTCCAGGGCCGCCTGCACGACATACCACACGATCGTGCCGTCGATTGCCGTAGCCGCAAGGCGAGCGCCGAACCCGGCATAGACCGGCTCAGGCACAACCCCGAAATTGGTGGCGTAGGACATCGGCCACGATCTAGCACAATCGCGTGAGCAGCGCGACGGTTATTGCGAATGCAAACGAAGCCCTGTTGTTTCAGAAGAAAAAACTTCGTCCCCAGCAGCTACAGCGTCCGGGTGCCACCAAACAAACGCGCGTGCTGCCAGTGCGAGGAAGTGAAAGTTTTTTGCTTCTTTTTTTCAAAAAAGAAGGCGTTGCTTTGCTTGCTCCCGTGCGGCGCTCAGGTCCGCTGGTCGATCAACGCCCGCCGCTTGAGATCCTGCTGCAACTGCCGCGAGGATAGCTCCACCCGTTCCTCCAGCAACTGGTTGGCAATGTCGTCTCGTCCCATCGCGGCCATATTCTTCTGTTCGCGTTTGCAGACCATCACCACCAGGATTCCTTCATTGGTCACCAGCGCCTTGCTGGCCTGCCCGGGCGCCAGCGCGCTGAGCAAAGACTGCATCGGCCCGCTCAGCCGTTCCAGGCGGACCGGGCCGGGGTCGGACGGGCGGTGGTTGCCGGCGGTCTTGTTCGCGGTCTCGATGTCGTCACAGCTATGCGCGTTCTTGGAAAGGTTCTGCCCGTCCAGCAACGCCTTGCGCTGCTCTGGCGTAGGGTTCTGCGGGTCCAGCGCCGTGGCGAATGGATAGAACGCCTGGCGCAGCGTCAGCACGTTGGCGAGGTCGGTGCCGACCAGCCGCTTTTCCTGCAGCGTCACCACGTCGAACCCGCCGGCAACGCGGACCGGGTTGCTGATGGCGCCGACCGGCATCTCGGAGACCAGCTTAGCCACGGCCGGGTCGAGCTGATCGGGCCGCTTCCAGCCCAGTTCGCCGCCTTCCAGCGCGGTCTGGCTCTGGCTGAACTCGGCGGCCACGATGCCGAACGGGGCGCCGGCGCGAAGCTGCTGGATCACCGTGTCGGCGAATTTCTTCGCGTCGTTCAGGTGGGCGGGGTCTTCGGCGGCCACGAAGATCTCCGCCAGCCGGTATTGCGGCTTGCCCTGGTCGTCGTGGAACAGCTTCTCCTGCACGGCGATCTCGCCCGGCGTGATGCGGCCCCGCTCGGAAATCTCCTGCCGCAGCACGCGCGTCCAGCCGAGCTGGGTACGTATCTGGGCGATCAGCGTGGAGCGTGACACGCCCTGGCCGGAGAGCTTGTCCTGCAGGCCGCCCGCGGGCAGGTGGTTGCGCTGCTCGATCTCGGCGATCGCCTTGGCCACCTCGGCATCCGTCACCGCGATCTTGCGATGCTGGATCTCCTGCATCTCCAGCCTGTCCTCGACCAGCTGGCGGGTGATCTGCGGCCGCAGCAGCTTCAGCGTCTCCGGCGCGATCGGCTGGCCGGTGGTCAGCGCGAACAGCCGGGCCCGGTTGTCCACGTCCGCCCTGGTGATCACGTCACCATTGATCACCGCCACGATGCCGTCCGCAGGTTCCGCAGGTGCAGCCTGCGGCGCCACCACGGCCGGTTTCGGCGGCGGCACCGCCGTGGACGCAGCATAGGCGGGCAGGGCGGCGGTGAGGCACAGGGTGATCAGAAGCGGGCGCATGGTGCGTGACCTTTCGGACGGTCAAAAAACGAAGGAAGAAAGCACTTCTTTTTCGAAAAAAAGAAGCAAAAAACTTTTCATCCCAGTGGCGCGCGATAGTTCAGCCGCCGGACAAAGCGGGAGGTAGCTTTCAAAACCCGGCGTGGCGAGTCGGCTGGCGCGCGTTTGCGAGCACCGGAGCACAGCAAACGCGCGATAGACGGCCGCCACGCCGGGTTTTCAAAGCCTTCTAGCCGTTGACGCCGAAGCCGCCTATGGATTTGAGGGTTATGGTGAAAACGACGGTCGTGTCGCCGTTGTCGCCGGCGATCGACGTGAAACGCCGGTTGGCGAATATGTCGAAGATCAGGCACTCGTTCTCCCACCGCACGTCGCCGCCGGCCGAAACCAGTTGCCCCGTCTCCAGATCCCGTCTGGCGTTCAGGTTGAACGTGTATTGCTGGATGTGCGAGCTGAACCCGGCGGTAACCTCCTGCCTGGGTATTGTGTAGTCCGCGGGAAGTCCCTTGATGAGAACAGGGATGTTGAAGAAAGATAGCGTATTGCCCAGGTTGAAATTATTGTTGTAGAGCAGATACGGATTGTCTGCGCTGTAGATGTAGCCGAAGTCGAAGCGCGCGACAGGCACCCCGAAACGGGTGATCGCATCGACAAAACGTATGTCGCCGTTGTCATGGTCCACCCGCGTACGGCCGGTGAAAGTGATGAAGTTGCCCGGATCGTAGTTGATTCGCCCTACGATGTCTGACAGATGCGCGCCTGTCTCGAAGCCGTTATAGGGCTGGAACTGGGGATAGAGGTCGTGATCGATGTGCTCCTGGTAGGAGGCGCCGATCAGGCCTTCCAGCTTCTGGCCGCCGGCCGTGTTCCATTCCGCGCGCAGCGCCGCATTCACCCGCACGCCGCCGTCATAGCGGTCATAGCCACCGAACCGGTTCAGGCTGAACAAGGTGGCGTCGGTGAACTCGTAATCCAGCGAGTCCTCGTTCGGTATGTTATCGTGCGGGTTGTTGCCGCTCTGCGGGGCCGCAATCACCTGGATGATCGGCTCGATCACCTCGTTGCCGCCGCCGCTGGTGGCGCGCACGAACGGCCAGTTCATGCGCAGCGCCACCTGGCCCTGGCCGTGCACGCCGGTCGCCACGTCGGTGTCCTGGTAGTTAGGCTGGCCGTCCAGAACGTTACCGTTATAGATCGCACCTTCTGCCTGGGCGGTGAACAGCCACTGGTCGCCCAGGCGGCCGGAGAACGGCCGGTCCCATTGCAGCTTGGCGGCCAGTTGCTGGTCGTTGCTGCCCTCGTCGCGCAGCAGGTTCCATTCCATCGTGTCGAAACTCAGCCGGCCGCCGAGCGCGTCCGGCTCGCCGAAATAGCTGTATTGATACCGCGGCAGAACATACGGCAGCAGGCTCTGGTTGATGGTGGAATTCAGTCCCTGGTAGCTGCGTATGTCCAGCTTGGCGTAGGAGCCGACGCCGAACCCCTCGATGAACAACTGGCTGCTCAGCAGGTTCTGGCCGTAACCGGGGACCTGGAAGTCACGCATATAGGCGGTTGAGCTGGCCAGGTTCACGTCGAAGCCGTAGCGCCAGGTGTCGTTCCAATTGAACAGGCCGTGGCCGAAGATGTAGCCGGCGGTGGTTCCTTCGTCGCGCGCGATCGCACCATCGATCCGCAACACGCCGTTGTTCAGCGCCCGGTTGTACAGCGCTTCCAGCTGCGGCCCCTGTTCGGTTCCCAACGTGCCCGTCAGCGTCACATCGGACTGGTCGTCGATTACCAGATAGTAGGGCTGCCGGATAAAGGTGCCCAGATAATGGTCGGTGGCGCCGATGCTCGGCGCCAGCAGCCCGCTCTGACGCTTCACCGAAGGGTCCGACATCGAGAAATACGGCAGGTACAGGACGGGCAGCCCATAGGCGTCCAGATAGGCGTCCTTGTATTCGATACGCTTGTGTTCCAGGTCCTGGGTGATCTGGAACGCGCGTATCTCCCAGATCGGCGCGTAGTCGGGATGTTTCGCGCAGACGTCGCAGGTGGAATACACGCCGCGGCTCATGATGTTCAGCTTGCCCTCGGTGCGCCTGGCGCCGTTCGCCGCCATCTTGGCATTTTCGGCCATCAGCGCGCGCATCGCCGTCAGCACGCCGTTGCGCATGCCCTGGCCCAGCTCGGCGTAATCCGCGAACAGCACCTGCCCGTCCGGCTCCACAATGACCACATGGCCGTAAGCGGCGGCCACGTTGGTGTTGCGGTCGAAGGTGAGGCGGTCGGCCATCAGCACGTGGTCGTTCTGCCACGCCTGGACGTGCCCGTCCGCCGTCACCAGCCCGTTCGTCTTGTCGTAGGTGACGCTGTCCGCCTGGAACGTGACCGGCGCGTTGCCGGACAGCGGCTGCGCGTTCATGTTCAGCGTGGGGAAATGCTGCGCCGGCGGGCGGTAGAGCTGGGCACTGGCGGGGATTGCAGCGGAGAAAGTCAGTAAGAAAGCAAGGCCTTCTTTTTTGAAAAAAAGAAGCAAAAAACTTTTGCTCCTACGCTGGCATACAAGCGCGGCCTTCTCGTGCAAGCTGCTGCGTCGGCAGACGTTACGCGGAATGTCGCGCAGGCGGGGAAGTGAAAGTTTTTTGCTTCTTTTTTTCAAAAAAGAAGGCCTCGCCTTACTCACCTAGCCATCCTCGAGATGCAGCAGCAGCGACACCGCCAGCAGCATCCCCGCCGCCGCCGGCGCCCAAGCCGCCAACACCGCGGGCAGCGCGCCGCTCTGCCCGAACTCTTCGGCCACCTTGCTTACCGTGAACAACACGAACCCCGCTGCAACGCCGGACCCCACCATGCGGGCCACGCCCCCCCTGCGTGTCTGGCGCATGGAGAAGCCGGCGGCAACCAGCGCCATGGTTCCACAAAGTAACGGCAAGGCCAGCAGTGACTGGAAATGCAGCCGGTGGCGCACGGAACTGAAGCCCGCACTCTCCAGCAGCCGGATAAACCCCGGCAGCGCCCAGACGGACAGCGTCTCCGGCGATTGGAAACTCTCCTGCACCCGCGTTGCGGTCAGCTCCGTCGGCAGCTTCAGCTCGCCCACCATGACAGGCAGGTGGTCCGGCGTGATGGTGCGTGCGCCGGACATGTTCCAGGCGCGGCTGCGCAGCGTGGCATGCGCCGCTTCCACCCGGCTCAGCAGGTGGTCGCCGGCATCCAGGCGAAATACGCTGATGTCGTTGGCGGCGATCGCCTTGCCCTGCAGCGCCACGTCACGCGCGTGGATGATGGCCACGCCATGCGGATCCAGGCCGGCATCCGCCTGGCGCAGCCAGAGCTGTCCGCCGCTGATCGCCAGCGTGCCGCCGGTGTGGCGCAGGTAGACGTTGTCCAGCGCCGTGGCCCTGGCGAACATCACCGAGGAAAGCGGCGAGAGCCCGCCGGTGGCGGCCAGGCCGAGCCCGACCGCGGCGGCCACCGGCAGGCTGAGGAAGTGCCAGGCTGAGACGCCGGCGGCGCGCGCCACGATCAGCTCGCTGGAGCGGGTCAGCCGCCAGAATGCGATGATGCCGCCCACCAGCACGGCGAACGGCAGGATCTGCAGCATGAAATACGGCAGCCGCAGTAGCGCGATGCCGGCGACCAGCCCGAAGCCCACGTCCGTGCGTTGGCTTGCGCGGCGCAGCAGCTCGATGAAGTCGAACAGCATGCCCAGCATGGACAGCGCGGCCAACATGGCAAACGCCGCGTAGATGAACTGCCGCGCGATGTAGGCGGACAAGATAAGGGCGAACTTCATATCGCGTGCACCTGGCTGGCCGCCGGCCCGCGCCGGGCGCGCCGGCCGATCTTGGGCATGAACAGCACCCAGGCGCAGACCACACCCGGCAGAATTGCCTGCGCCCAGATCAACGGCACGAGGGTGGAATGCCGGGTCGCCAGGCTTTGCGCGGTCAGCCCGAGCGCCAGCAGGCCAACCATGGAAAGGACCGCGATCAGCGGGCGCCACAGATTGCCGGCGCGCCGGAAGCTCCCGGTCAGCACGCTCACCAGCGCCACCAGCGCGAAGCTCAGGGTGGTCAGCGGCTGCGTCAGGCGCCGGTTAGCCTCTGCCAGGAACTTGCCCGCATCACCCCTGGCGATCACCTCGGGCGTGGGGTGTAGCAGTGCGTGCAGGCTCAGCTCGCTGTCGTCGCGCGCCCGCTCCGCATCCGCGCCATGGCCGGAGCTGGCCAGGTCCACCGTGTCCTCGGCGAAGGTCAGCACGTCCAGCCGCCCCGTCTTGCCGTCGATTTCCTCGCGCGAGCCGTTCTCCAGCAGCACGCGTGGCGTGTCGCCCTCGGCCACCAGGCGGCCGCTTTCCGCCAGGATCGTCGCCCGCGTGTTCGCCTGCCGGTCGTCCTCCACCATGATGCCGTGCAGCGTGCCCTCGGTGTCACGCGAGCGCACATACACGGTGAGCTGGTCGGAGATCGCGGTGAACACGCCTTCCTGCAGCAGGAAGGCCGCCACCTTGTTGCGCAGCTCGAACTGGAACTCCTTGAATGCGGTGTTGCTCGCCGGCACCACCCAGATGTTCAGCCCGAAGCTCGCCGCCATGGCGATGACCCCTGCCATCAGCGCCGGCCGCGCCAGCGCCCATTGCGACAGGCCGGCCGAGCGCATCACCGTGAGCTCGCGGTCGCCGGACAGCCGCTGGTAGACGAACTGCACCACCACGAAGGTGGTGATGGGCAGGATCACGGCGACGAAGCTCGGTATCAGCAGCCCGGTGAGCTGCAGGAACACCCGCAGGCTGAGCCCGCGGTTGACCACCAGCTCCACGAAGCGGAGCGACTGCGTCAGCCAGATCAGCGCGACCAGCGCCGTGGTGACGGCGACCAGCGCCATCAGGAGCTGGCGCAGGACGTAGCGGTCGAGCTGGGAAATCGGGGAACTGCGGGCCATGCCGGGCCGCACCATAGGGATTACGCGCGCTGGGGCAAAGTTAAGGAAGCAGACCCGTTTTAAAAAAAGAGCAAAATTTCCGGCGGCGTCATCGCGAACCCATCCGGCAGGTCCGCGACAGCGGAGAAAAAGTTTTTTGCTTCTTTTCAAAAAAGAAGGCCTTGCTTCCTCAAGGGCGCGCAGGCTGCCCCAGCAGGCAAGGCAGCCCACCATCGCGCCACCAGGGAATGCAGTCCACGTGCTCCCGCACCGGCGTGTCCACCAGCTCCGCCGGGTGGTCGGGCAGCGCTGCGGGGTCGGCAAAGCACTGTGCGACCCCCAGCGTGCGCGTGCAGAACGGCTGCGGCGGCAGGGCGCTCACCACAGTCCGCCCGCCTTCGGCACAGCCGGCCAGGCCAAGCGCCAGCCCGATCGCCAGGAATACCCGTCGCATCGCGGCACGCTAGCCCGAAGAAGTGAACAGACTGTTGCCGGACGCGATCAGGCACAGCCAGAACGCGGCCGTGCCGGCCTCCCTATCTTTTCAAAACGAAACGCTCGCCTTGTGCTACCGCCCGCAGCTGAACACTGTTATCTTATGGGACCGATGCTCGACCAAGCCATCCTGAAATGCCGCAAGCCGCGTGGCCAGGGCGCCTCGCGCCGCGGCGAGATACTCGCCGCGGCCAAGCACCTTTTCGCCGAGGAAGGCGTGGCGCACGTCACCATGCGCCGCATCGGGGCCGCCGTCGGCGTGTCGCCCACCGCGCTCTACATGCATTTTGCCGACAAGGATGCGATGCTGGCGGCCATCGCCACGGACACGTTCGGCGAGCTGCTCAGCCGCCTGGAGCAGAGCGAGGTGCCCGGCCTGTCGGCGCGCGCCCAGTTCAGGGCCGGGCTGCGGACCTACATCGAATTCGGGCTGGAAAAGCCGGACGAATACCGGCTCACTTTCATGAGCCGGCTGTTCCGCCGCTGCGACGCCAAGACACCCTCCACGGTCGAGATGGCCGACCGGTCCTTTGCGATCCTGCAGGACCGCGTCGTTGAACTGACGCGCGACGGCACATTCAAGCCGGCCGGTCCGGCATCGCAGACCGCCGAGGCTATCTGGGCCATGCTGCACGGCGTGACCTCCCTGCTGCTGGACCAGGCGGAGAACCTGGAGACCCCGCCTGGCAAGCTCATCGAAGCGGCGCTGGACCTGCTCGAGGCCGGCCTTGCGGGCGACCAGCGGGTAAACGCGCCTACCTTAACATAAACCTTGTTAACTAAACGCTGGTAACCTATATCGGGGTGGTCGAACCAGCCCTGGAGGCTTCCCGTGTTCCAGTCCCAAGCCATTTGCGCGACCCAGACCTTCGCTACTTCACCGCGCCGGGCGCTTTTCGCGGTCGAGCCCGGCGTGATCGGCCGCCGCCTGCTGCCTCTTCTCACAGTGGGTGCGCTCGCCGGCGCGTTCGCCATGACCCCGCACGGCGCGGTTCAGGCGCCTGCCTTCACCAGCCCCGTCATCGTGCAGGACAGCAGCGTGGTTGCCTTGCGCGACAAGGCGGAAGCGATGCGCGCCAAGATGTCCAGCCTGCCGAATGTGGCCGCCGTCACGGTCGTCGGCCTGCGCCAGCAGGGCCTGGCCGTGGAATACACGCCGCGTCGGCTCGCAAGCTTCGGCCTGACCCCGGCGAACCTTGCCGCCGCGGTGCCGGCGGACCAGGCGCAGAGCCGGCCGGGTCACCTGGTTCTGCAGACCAGCGCGGCCGGTGACCTGCAAAGCGTGGCGAACCTGCCTGTACGCGCCGGCGGTCAGGTGTTCCGCCTGGGTGATGTGGCGATGGTGATGCGCGTGCCGCTTGCGGCACCTGTCTCGACGATGAACATCGAGGGGCAGCCGGCGGCTCAGTTGAGCGTGGTGCCTGTAAGGTAAGGAAGGCCTTCTTTTTTGAAAAAAAGAAGCAAAAAACTTTTGCTCTCTGCGCCTGCACCACGGCGCACTCTGGTTCTGCAGGCGTTAAGCTTGCAGAGAAGCACGCGCCTTGATGCAGGCGCAGGGAGCAAAAGTTTTTTGCTTCTTTTTTTCAAAAAAGAAGGCCTTTCTTCCTTACATCCGCATCTCCCGCGCCACCAAAGCCGCATGCGCCGCCTGATCCGCCCGCGCGCGCGCCGGACTCCAGCGCCCGATCATTCCGAAGATCAGCAGCACGAACGCCAACGCGCCCAGCGCCGAGAACAGGTACCAGCTCTGCCACTGCCCAGGTGCGGCCACGGCCGCCTGCGCGATCACCTGCATCTTGGCCACCAGTTCCGGCGGCACGGTGGCGTGTGCCTCCTGCAGGCGCTTGAACGCCTCAACCGTCGGCGGCGCCTCCACCAGCGGCGTCACGGTATCGACCACATGCGGCAGCGCTAGGAAGGACGCGGTGACGACCAGGCGCAGCAGCCAGCCCCAGATGGCCAGGCCCGTGGCGGTCAGCGCCGGGTTCAGCTTCTCCACCATCTCGGTGAAGCTGGCCATCCACGTGGCGTAGGCGGCGCCCATCAGCGCGGAAATGCTGACCGCGACGAGCGCCATCACGCCGAATGCCGGATGCAATGGCGCCGACAGCCCGCCTGCCATGAACAGCCAGATCAGCACCGCGGCGCCCAAGCCGCCCACCAGCATGAACGGCTTGCGCACGCCCAGCGCGTCCGACCACATGCCGGCGATGATCAGCGCCACCGCATTGGCGCCCCAGCTCCAGTTCAGCAGGCTGTTGGCCCGTGCCGGCGTGAAGCCGTAAACGGTGACCAGGTAGATCACACCGAACGCCACCGTTGTGTAGTACACCAGCAGCAGCAGCGAGACGCCGAGTGCCGAGCCCAGCACGTCCAGCCGCAGCATCTGCAGCCACGGATTGCGCTGCAGGCCGGCGACCGGCACCAGTGCGGCCCGTCGCTCGTTAAGCAAACGGTCCTGCTCGCTGACCATCACCTGGCCGCGCAAGGCGGGGCTCAGTTCACGCAGGGCAAACATCGCCAGCACCCACACCGCCAGGCCGAACACGCCGCAGATCAGGAACTGGCCGCGCCAGTCCGGCAGCAGCGGCAGGGTTGCGGAATCAACCGCGCTGACCAGTAGGCTTCCGAGCACCGGGCCGATGGTCCAGAAGCCCATGGCCGTGGCCCGGCCCACCTGCGGCGAGAAATCGCGTATCAGCGCCGGCGTGGCCACCAGGATGATGCCCTCGATGAAGCCGAGGATGATCTGCAGGACGGCGTAGGAGAGTTTGTCCGGCGCGTGCGGCAGCACGAAACCGACCAGCACGCAAACGAGCAGCAGGCCCCAGACCACGAGATTTGCGCGGCCGAACCTGTCCGACAGCCCGGCCAGCAGCGAAGCGAAAGCACCCAGCGCGTTGGCGATGGCCAGCCAGCCGACCAGATAGGTGAACGGCATGTGCAGGTCCCGCATGATCAGCGGTAGCACGCCACCCTGCACGTAGAGCGCGTAATAGAGCGCCACCGTGATCAGCACGATCAGGCCTAGCTGGAAGCGTCTGGCCGCTGGTGGAGGGTAATGTTCCAGCTCGCGTATGGGTAGCCGCATGGGACGCTCCGATTTTTTTCGGGAGCATAGGGAAAGGAAGGAAGGAAGAAAGGCCTTCTTTATCCAAAAAGAGGGCCGTTCTTGCTTTCTTATTGCTGTTAACCAACGGCGTGCTAGCGTCTCCTCAACAAAATACCAGGGAACGCGGCCAATGGACGACATGACCTTCAACCCGTCCGCGTCCGTCGAGACGGACGCGTACGCCATCCCGCTGGAGCAGCTCAACCCAGGCCAGCCGGCGCTGTTCGCGCAGGACGCCATCTGGCCGTTCTTCGAGCGCCTGCGCCGCGAAGCGCCGGTGCACTACACGCCGGAGAGCGAGTTCGGGCCGTACTGGTCGATCTCCAAATACAAGCAGATCCTGCAGGTGGAAGCCAACCACGAGGCGTTCTCCTCGGACATCCATCGCGGCGGCATCGTCATTCGGGACCCGGAGCCGGATTTCGTGATGCCGATGTTCATCGCCATGGACCCGCCGCGGCATGATCTGCAGCGCGAGGCGGTGAACCCGGTGATCTCGCCCACCAACCTGGCGCGGCTGGAAATCCTGATACGCGAACGCGCCGGCCGCATCCTCGATGCCGTGCCCGTGGGCGAGGTGTTCGATTGGGTGGACACCGTCAGCATCGAACTCACCACGCAGATGCTGGCCACCCTGTTCGACTTCCCGCAGGACGAACGCCGCAAGCTGACCCATTGGTCCGATGTGGCTACCGCTCTCCCCGGCGCCGGACTGATAGAGAGCGAGGCCGAGCGGCAGGGCATCCTGCTGGAATGCCTGCTGCGCTTTACCGAGTTGTGGAACGAGCGGGTGAACGCGCAGCCCACCGGCGACCTGATCAGCCTGATGGCGCATGCGGACGCCACGCGCGACCAGACGCCGATGGAATATCTCGGTAACTTGCTGCTGCTGATCGTCGGCGGCAACGACACGACGCGCAACAGCATCACCGGCGGGCTGCTGGCGCTCAACAAATTCCCCGATCAGTACAATAAGCTTCTCGCCAACCCTGGCCACGTGGCCAACATGGTGCCGGAGATCATACGCTGGCAGACGCCGCTGGCGCACATGCGCCGTACTGCGACGCGTGACATCGAATTCGGCGGCAAGCAGATACGCGAGGGCGAACGCGTGATCATGTGGTACGTCAGCGGCAATCGCGACGAAGAGGTGATCGCGAACCCGAATGCGTTCGACATCGAGCGTGACCGGCCGCGCCGGCATCTGTCTTTCGGCTTCGGCCTGCACCGCTGCCTGGGCGAGCGCCTGGCCGAGTTGCAGCTGCGTATCATGTGGGAGGAGATCCTGAAACGCTTTGGCAGGATCGAGGTGGTTGAGGAACCCAAGCGTGTGTATTCGGCGTTCGTGAAAGGGTATGAGCGCATGCTGGTGCGGGTGAGCGAGCGGCGCAGCTAGCACGTCAGCAAAGTCTTCTTTTTCGGAACAAAGAAGTTAGAGAGTTTTGTTCTCTGTCGGCGAACGCATCAGCAGCCGCCAACAGGGATCAAAAGTCTTCTGATACTCTTTTCAAAAAAGGGACTGCTTGCTTTCTCCATGATCGCGCTGACTGAAGCCCTGGCCGTCGCCCTGCCACCCGGGGCCGCGATCCTCCTCAATGCAGACCCCGCCGCCGCGCCGGCCGGAACGCTGGCCCGCGCCCGCGACTTCGCAGCCACTTTGCCGGCCGGCCAGGAAGGGCTGGTTGTCACGCTGCTGCACGCCTACCCGCCCGGGCTGGACGCGTTTGCAGGCCACGCCACCAACGCCACGCTCTGGGCGTTCACCCAGCAGGCCGCCCGCGCCTGGGCGCCGCGCCGCATCAGGGTCAACGCGATCGGTTTGGGGGCCAGCGTGTTCGGCCCTTTCGAACCGCTGGAGCAGGCCGGGCGTGCCGCCTGCGCTGTGCCTGCTGCAGCCGCCACGTTGGACGACATCGTGCGTGCGGTCCGCTTTCTGGCGGAGTGTCCTTCTATTACGGGGCAGGTTATCCGGCTGGGGTGAAGGGAAGGAAGCAAGGCCTTCTTTTTTGAAAAAAAGAAGCAAAAAACTTTTGCTCCTCACGCCTGCGTCACGGCGCGCCCACTTCCTGCCAACATGCGGTTTGCAGAACTAGGCCGCGCCTGCGTGCAGACGGGGGAGCAAAAGTTTTTTGCTTCTTTTTTTCAAAAAAGAAGGCCTTGCCTTATACCACCAGAGATGGACTCCCCCCGCTTAGCCAGCGCCGCCCAGCGCCTGCGCCACGTCTTCCTGCACGACATGATCCTGCACGCGAGCATCGGCGTGCACGCGCACGAACACGCCGCCCACCAGCGCATACGCCTGAACCTGGACCTGGCCGTGGCCGATGACGGCGCCACCCCAATGTCCCGCCCCGCGCCGGCGCGTGATGACCTGACGCGCGTGGTCGATTACGAGGCGGTGGCAAACCGGGTGCGCGCCATCGTGGCGTCCGGCCACGTGCGCCTGGTAGAAACCCTGGCGGAGCGCCTGGCCGAAGCCTGCCTCGAGGACAACAGGGTGCATTCGGTACGGATCCGGGTGGAAAAACTGGATGTCTTTCCGGATGTTGCGTCCGTGGGGGTGGAGATAGAGCGATGCTCCGCAAGCCACACGGCGGTTTAATCCACCGCCCGGCCTCACTCCTCATGTTTCCAATGAGTTACGCTTTTACGATGGTTCCATGACAGTGCGGGCGTGACAACACCAGCAGAGTCAAGCACAATTCGCGGCCAGCCATCCGCAGCGCAGCATGGTTGAAGGCTGGCGGCGGCACACACCAGCGGCTTGCGCACCAAGCGACCCACAGGGTTATCCCCAGGCTGAGAGACAGCCTTGAGTGGCGGCCCAAGCAGGCCCACCCTTAGCGCCTGATGCCTGACCAGATAATGCCGGACGCCCCCGCCTTGCGCGGCGTGGCAATCATCGAAGCCGTTGTCGCCACCCTGCCGCTGTCGCCCGGCGTCTATCGCATGCTCGATGGGAAGGGGGAGGCGCTGTATGTCGGCAAAGCGCGATCGCTGAAGAAGCGGGTGGCCAACTACACCCAGATCAACCGGCTGGAAGAGCGGCTGCGGCGCATGGTGATGGACACGGTCTCCATGGAGATCGTCACCACGCATACCGAGGCCGAGGCGCTGCTGCTGGAAGCCAACCTGATCAAGCGGCTCAAGCCGCGCTACAACATCGTGCTGCGCGACGACAAATCCTATCCGTGGCTGATGCTGGCGGAGGATCACGCCTTTCCGCAGGTGACCAAGCATCGCGGCAACCAGTCCCGCCCAGGCAGCTACTGGGGGCCGTTCGCCAGCGCCTGGGCGGTGAACCAGACGGTGAACGCCATGGAGCGGCTGTTCCTGCTGCGCTCCTGCGCAGACACGGTGTTCGCCAACCGCTCCCGCCCGTGTCTGCTACACCAGATCAAGCGCTGCTCCGCACCTTGCGTGGGCCGCATCGGCGCGGAGGACTACGCCGCCCTGGTGGCGCAGGCCAAGGCGTTCCTGTCTGGCAAGGTGGCCACCCTGCAGCGCGAGCTCTCCGCGGAGATGGAGGCCGCGAGCGAGCGGCTGGAGTTCGAGCGCGCGGCCGCCGTGCGCGACAGGATACGCGCGCTGACCCACGTGCAAGGCTCCGGCATCATCAACCCGGCAAGCCTGACGGACGCCGACATCATCGCGCTGTGGCAGATCGCAGGGCAAAGCTGCGTGCAGGTGTTCTTCATCCGCGGCGGCCGCAACAACGGCAACCGCGCGCATTTTCCGACCACGGTGAAGACCGACGAGCCCGGCGAGATCCTGTCCGCCTTCATCGCCCAGTTCTACGACGACAAGCCGCCGCCGGCGCTGATCCTGGCCAACCACGACCTGCCGGAGGGCGACCTGATTGCCGACGCGCTGAGCCTGAAAGCCAGCCGCCGCGTGGAGATCGCCGTGCCGAAACGCGGCGAGAAGCGCCAGGTGGTGGAGCACGCGGAGACCAACGCGCGCGAGGCGCTGGAACGCAGGCTGGCCGAGTCGGCGGGGCAGGCGAAGCTGCTGGAAGGCGTGGCCGGCCTGTTCAACCTGGCCGCCCCGCCCGAGCGCATCGAGACGTACGACAACAGCCACATCATGGGCACGTCCGCCTACGGCGTGATGGTGGTGGCCGGGCCGGAAGGCTTCCGCAAAAACGCCTATCGCAAATACGGGATACGCAGCGCAATCACGCCAGGCGACGATTTCGGCATGATGCGCGAGGTGATGGAACGCCGCTTCGCCCGCGCGCAAAAGGAACGCGACGAGGGCGCGCCCGCCTCTGACTGGCCGGACATCGTGCTGATAGACGGCGGGGCCGGGCAGTACTCGGCCGCGCGCACGGTGCTGGACGATCTGGGCGTGACAGACGTGACGCTGATCGCGATCGCCAAGGGGCCGGACCGCGACGCCGGCCGGGAGTGGTTTTTCACGGCTGACAAGCCGCCGTTCCAGCTGCCGCCGCGCGATCCTGTGTTGTATTACCTACAGCGGCTGCGTGACGAGGCGCATCGGTTTGCTATCACCACGCATCGGGCGGGGCGTTCCAAGACGCTGGTTACCAGCGAGCTGGATGAGGTACCGGGGATTGGGACGGCGCGCAAACGGGCGCTGTTGAACCATTTCGGTAGCGCGCGCGGGGTGAAGCAGGCGGGGTTGGAGGATTTGCAGGCGGCGCCTGGGATAAACAAGGAGACGGCTCGGCGGGTTTACGCGTTCTTTCACACTAAGTGAAAGGCAAGGAAGGCCTTCTTTTTTGAAAAAAAGAAGCAAAAAACTTTTGTCTGTCCGACGCCTCAGCGCCTCGTCGCATTTGAATAGGCGCGACTGATGCAGGTGCGGACGTCGTAAAAGCTTTTTGCTTCTTTTTTCAAAAAAGAAGGCCTTTCTTGCTCAAGCTGCCTGACGTACCCGCAATTCATCCAGCACAGGCAACATGTCCGCAGGTTCCGGCCGCACCGACCAGTCTGCGTTGACATCCGCATAGACGATCACGCCGTCGCTTCCCACGATGTATCGCGCTGCCAGCGGCAAGCTCCCGCTCGGCTCGCCGTTCACGTCCGCCAGATGCGTTCCAAACTTTGCGTGCACGGCCAGCATGTCCTCAGGCTCTACCCAGCGCAATCCGAACTCGGCAGCCAGCGCATTGCCGTGATCGATTGCGATCGGAAAGCTCGTCTTGTTGTCCCGCTGGCTTTTCTGGCTGTATTTCGCAACCTGCGGCGAGATGGCCAGCACGTTCGCCCCGCGCGCCTGGATTTCCGGCAGCGCCTCTTCCAGCGCCTGCAGCTCCATGTTGCAATACGGGCACCAGACACCGCGATAGAACGTCAACACCAGCGGCCCGCGCGCCAGCAGCGCGTCCGAGCTGACTGTCCCGTCTGCCGCATCCGGTAGGCTGAAAGCCGGTATTCTATCTCCTACCTTCAACGCCCGGCTCACCTGGCCGGACGCGACCAGGTCGGCGATCGTCTTGCTGATCACGGCTAACAGCTCAGGTTGCGCCTTTGCCGCCAGCCCGGCCTTGAACGCCGCGATCTTCTCTTTCAACGCCATGGTAACTCTCCTTCTGCACAGCCCAACCGCCGTGCTTCACCCGATATCAGTCATCCATCTTTGCCCCGGTAGCGCCCGGCGAAAAATCAATCATATTCACCCTGCGCATGAATGACCGTCTGGCTGCTCTAAGACTTTTCGCCCGCGTCGCCCGGACCGGCAGCTTCTCTGCCGCCGGGCGGGAGCTTGGCCTGTCGCAGCCTTCCGCCTCCCGCCGCATTGCCGAACTGGAGCGGGAGGTCGGCGCCACCCTGCTCACCCGCACGACTCGCGCCGTAACCCTCACCGAAGCCGGCGCCCGCTATCTCGATCGTATCGACGCCATAGCGGCAGCACTTGACGAAGCTGACCAGGAAGCCCGTGGCACCGGCGAATTGCGGGGCACGTTGCGCGTCGCGGCGCCCACCAGCTTCGCCTTGCGCGAGTTGATCCCCCGCCTGCCGCGCTTCACTTCCCGCCACACTGAACTGCGCTTCGAACTTTCCATAAACGACCGGCCACAGGACATGCTTGCCGAAGGCCTTGACGTCGCGTTGCGCGTGGGCCCGCAGTCCGCCACTCTACACGGGCAGCGCATCGCGGCCTGGCCGCAAGTCATCGCCGCTAGCCCCGCCTACGTCGCGCAACATGGCATGCCGCAGACCCCGTCCGAGCTTTCCGCTCACGCCACCATCGCACTTCCACATGGCGTGGCCCCGGGATGGACGTTCACCAAGGGCAGCCAGACCGAGACGGTCCGCCTCGAGTCCCGCCTCGTCATCTCCGTCAACGAAGGCCGGGTCGCTGCTGCGGTTGCCGGGCTGGGCCTCCTGTTCAGCGGTCGTCTTGCTTGCACCAGGGAGTTTGCCGACGGTCGCCTGGTGCGTGTCCTGCCCGACTGGTACATGGGCGAGATCGAAATGCACGCGCTGTTCCCGACCGGGCAGACGCCGAAGCCATCAGCGCGTGCCTTCGTCGCGTTCCTGCGGAAGGAGCTGCAAGTCGATGGCAATGCGCAAAGCTAGAGGGCGGCTGTTCTGCGACTAGCAACGGCAAAGACTTGTTACGCGGTGATCTTCGCCCCAGCTGCGTGATCATGTCGCACGCCGGCATTGGGATTGAACTTGGAAGAAAGCAAGCAGTCCTTTTTTGAAAAAAAGGACCAAAAAACTTTTGCTTCCCCCGCACTTGCGGCGTCCGAATATTTTCTGACAAACACGTGTGCTGCAATCGCGGCGAAGCGCAAATTCTTTTTGCAAAAAGAGGCTTTGCTTGCGTTCGCAACGGACATGACATCAGGCCGGCTGTTGTTACAACAACGCCAAACGCCGAAGCTCGCGCGCGAGCTCTTCCGGCAACGCCTCCGCCGCCGCGAAACCTGCAACGTCATCGATAGGCGCGTCTTCTGCGCGCAGGTAACGCCACCCCTGGAACGGCTTCATGAGGCGGCCGCGCACGGGGACAAGCGACGCCTCCAGCAGCAGGTCGCAGCCTTTGGAGCCGTCGTCGCGGGCGCCGGCCACGATGTCGAGCAACGGTTGGCGGGCGAGGACCACGCGGTTGATCACCCAATAGATCGAGCCGCCGTCCAGGATCTCCGGCGCGCGGCGCGGGAAGTTGCGGGTGGTGTGGCGCAGGGGTGCGCGGGCACCGGCTTGCCGCGCGCGCAACTCGGCCAGGCTCGACACGCCCACGGCCAGCTTGATCAGGTGAAGCGCCATCCGCCCGCCCTTTGCACCAGCCGGGCGCTTCCGGATAGACACAAGCCCTCGTACCAGCGCCAGGAGCAAAAGTTTTTTGCTTCTTTTTTTCAAAAAAGAAGGCCTTCCTTGCCTTCCCCATCGCCACCCCCAAGGTCCCTCGAATGCAGAAGATCCGCTCAGGCGACATAGACCTAGAAGTGGAGGTCCAGGGCGAAGGCCCGCTCGTCATCCTCATGCACGGCTGGCCAGAACTCGGCCTCTCCTGGCGCCACCAGATCCCCGCGCTCACCGCAGCTGGCTACCTGGTGGCGGTGCCGGACATGCGCGGCTACGGGGCGAGCGGCAAGCCGCGGGAGACGGGCGTCTACACGCTGGACATCATCGCGGACGACATGCGCGCGATCGCCGACCATTTGGGGGCCAAGCGCTGGGTGGCAGTGGGCCATGATTGGGGCGCACCGGCCGCCTGGCGGTGTGCGTTGCGGTTTCCGGATGCGGTGGCTGCGGTGTTCTGCCTCAGCGTGCCGCATAGCGGGCCGCCGCCGGCGCCGTTCTTCGACA
>CAXTVW010000044.1:18694-23085 GCA_964247675.1 uncultured Acetobacteraceae bacterium | reverse complement strand
GGATTGCCAGGTCCTGCACCTGGCCTTCGACACGGTCGAAATCCTTGAACCGGCTGCTCGTGTCCCCGGTCTGGTCCCGGAACGGCAAGCCCAAGGCCTTCGCCACGAAATCCGCCCGGTCGGGCGCGCCATCGGGCGCCGCATACTTTTGGATCGTTTCCGTCTGCGCCGGACCCGTCAGCCTGTTGCCGGCCCATACCCATGTGCGCAGGATAAACGGGTGTGGCGCCGCTTCGGCCTCGCCGCGCGGGTCAGCGGTCCACGTGAAGAGGCCCTGCTGCCGGCCGTGCGGCAGGGGGCCGAGGTAGAAGCCGTCGCGTCCCGTATGCTCGACCGGCGCCAGCGCCTGCATGATACGGCCGCCTCGCAGCACCAGCAGCCGGTGCGCGTAGCCGGTGGCATCACCAGCGACCTGCAGCGTCACAAACTGCAGCAGCTGCGTGCCGCCGAGAACCCTCACGTCGAAATGCGACACTGCGCCTTCGACCACGGCTGACCACGCGGAACGGCATCGCCCATCGAGCACGAGGAGGCGCGACCGCGCGTGGTCCAGGTCGGCCAGGCTCTGGGAGGCGACCGTGAACATACGGCCGTCCAGTGCCACTCGGCTGGATTGCACGGTTACCGCGTCTTTGGGCAGGGTGCACGCTTGCGCCCAGGTTGCGGCGGACAGACCCGCCAGCAGGCAGATGCAATGCAGGCCGGACAGCGTTCGTGCCGGGGGCTTCCACCTGGTCATTTAGACGAAACATTCACGCCGAAGCCTTGGCCCTGGCTCATGACCCGGTCCCGGGAAACGGGCCGGTGATCGGCGCGAAGTCGACACGAAGCAGCTTGGCCGTCTGAGGCCCGCCCGGCGGCGGCGAGGCGGTGCCGCCGTCCATGATGAAAAAAGCGGTGCGGCCTTGCTGGTCAGGCTTGCGCCCCCAGGCGCCCCCGGATGGCCCGATAAGCGCTTCGGTAGAAGGGTCGCCCGCGACGCTCTGGGTGAAGCCGCTGTTCAGGCCCGGGTCCATGGAGACGACATCGATGGTATTCTGCCGGTGCGTGGCGAGATAGATAACGCTGGCGTCCTCGTCTATGCAGAAATCGTCACCCATCCGGCCTGTAACGACTATTTCGGGTTCGCCTGTCGCTTCCAGGCTTTCGGGATCGACCGCGATCCGCATGAACAGCTTTTTCGCCGTCGCCGTATAGTAGAGATGATGCGTTCGCCCGGCATAGCGTATGCCGTTCACGCCAGGCTGTTCCGGCTTCATCTTGCCCGGGTAATAACCCATGCTGTCGTGCGACTTCCAAACGCGTATGGCGGGCTCGCCACCGCCGAGGCTGAAATCCACGCGCCAGATCAGGCTGGCGAAGCAATCCGCCACCAGCAGCACGCCCGGCTTCAGCAGGCAGCAACCGTTCAGCCCGCGCGCCTCGGACGGAAAGCGGCAGAACAGCTCCGGCTCGATCGGCTGACCCGGGCTCCAACGCGTCAGGTCGATCTTGTAGATGAACGATTCATGGGTCGTGTAGAGGTTGCCCGCGAGCATCAGAAAGATTTCGGGCTCGACCTCTGCAAGTCCCGTCGTCGGCGTGTCGAAAACATGCAGGCATGCCGGCTCGACCTGCGTGTCACCATCCGCGGGAGGCACGTACCACAGCTCGTTGTGGTTCATAGCCGTGACCAGGACGGAGTTATCGTGCCGCACCGCCAAGTTTTCGAGAAAATACTGCCTCGGAAACTCCGCGGCGATCTTCAGCTGCGCCTGCGGCGCCTTGTTATGAGACATGGGATTTCCTCCGACGTGAACAGCTGCGGAAATTCGGTGGCCAGGCTGCCAGCAGGCCAATCCGTCCACTGACGAACAGCTACTTCGGCGCGGGGACTTCGAAGGCGTTCAGCAGGGACGAGACGAGATCGTAGCATCCAGCAAGTATCACGATGTCGACGATCCCGCGGTCCTGGAAGGCGGAACGCGCTTCTTCGAACAGCGCGTCGTTGACCTTGTGTTCCGCCGTGAGCGCCATAGTGAACCGCCGGGCGACATCTCCCTCGTCCGAGAGACCCTCGGCGGCGTCACCTCTCGCCAGCGCTTCGATCGTCGCAGGTGACAGGCCGGCTTGTCTGGCGGCGGCCGCATGAGCGTAGCGCTCGTAGTCGCAATGCCACACCGCGCCGACCGTCAGTATGACAACCTGCCTGACGCGCTGCGAGACGCTGGTGTTTTTTCCCTCGACGGCCTGCAGGTTCAGGAAGGCCTGCGCGATCTCGGGGCTGAGCATGATCGTGTTGAAGGGGCCGATCAGCCGCCCGTCGGACAGCTTGGCCTGGAAACCCGCCTTTTCCGCCCAAGGCACCATGTCGGCGTTGATCACGTCATAGACCCGCCGCTGCTCTTCTGTGAGCGCGTCCGGCGCAAGAAGGGCGGTCCTGCCGCCGAGATGTTCGAGATCGTCGTACATCACGGCGCTCCTACTGCTTCAGGCCAACCGCGTTTGACGGCACGTCGAACGCGTTGAGGGTGAGCGAAACCGCCGTGAACCAACCCATCAGGACCGTGACGTCGACGATGCCCGCTTCGCCGACCAGTGTTTTCGCGCGCTGAAACAGACCGGACGGCACGATACGGGGTTGGGCAAGGGTGGAGGCGAGCTCGTAGACGACCTGCTGGCGCGGATCATCGAACGAGGTCGGAAGGTTGGCAATCAGGGCCTGCACCTTCTCAGGCGGCAAATGGCCAGCGTCTTCGCCGATCTTCTCATGTTCGTAGTTCGAATAGGCGGCCAGCCAATGGCTATTGATCACATTGGTGACGATCTCGATCTCAGCCTTGGTCAGCGTGGACTGCGTTTGATAATACTTGCCAGTGGGAACGATCGTCTTCGACAGCGTCGGGTTGGCCAACCAGATCTTATGCGGTCCCGGCACCTGGCCTCGGAGCTCCATGGTGAAGTCGTAGGCGGCCCTCATGTCCGCCGACATGTCGGCCACGGGCGTCTCCTGGAAACGCCCAAAGGATCCGAAATCGGGCTTGGCAGCCATCGTCATTCTCCGTTTTGCACCCTAACACTATGCCCGATCAGGGTGCTGTTCGTTCGGAAAACAGCCCGGACTTTCGTTTTCTGATCACGCGCCACAACGGCTGTCTTTCTCGGCTGACCCGGCTGTTTGCCGCTGCGTCGGCTATCGCGGACCTCACCGCTGTAAGCAGGACTGACAAACCCTCACACGCCCGTAACCGGACTTCCGTCAAACAGGAAAAGGCAGTTTTCCGACCGTCTCACGCCGTCATGTATGGTGAAGGTCCGGACATGACCGGTGCGGTCGCCGCGCCAAAGCGAGACACAGCCATAGGCGCCGTCGTTACGCAAAATGTAATAGACGATTTCGACAAAACGGAGTGCCGCCATATCGCCCTTGTAGCGGGACACGATGGCACGCAGCGCGTCCATGCCGGCCTCCTCAGGTGACAGGCCGCGCCGCATGTTCTGGACGATAAGGTGGGCGCCGACGATCTTCGTGTTCGCGTCGGCACTGCCGCTGGCACCGGCCGAGCCAATTTCCGGATCGAGGTAGCAACCCGCCCCAAGCATGGCGATGTCGCTGACCGCGCCTGCCGCCCGCCACGGCAGCCCGCTCGTGGTCGCGGCGCAGGACATCTCGCGTCGGGCGTTGATGACCGCCACGCTGAGCGGCGTTGCTGCAGGAAACAGCGCGTCATAGGCGGCGACCCATGTCCATTGCGGCTCGAGGCCTTCCTGTCTTGCAAGCACCTCGTGCTCGCGGACGAGAATGTCGAGTTCCTTCTGCGAGGCGGGCAGAAAGTGGCTGGCGCTATCTGGCCCAGGCCAGCCTGGATCGTACCTGCCAGGCCCGAGCGGCCTGGGCAGCGCTTGGACGCGTTTCCACACGCCCCACATCTTCTCGCTCTGCGCGTTGCCAAGCTTCTCTTCGACGAAGCCGTGCGAAAGGCCGAAGCTTTCGGCATCCTGACCACACAGCAGCGGGTAGCCGGTCCTGTCCATGACATCCCGCGCCAGACGGGACACGTTGCGTATGCCACGTACGCCGCCCACCGCAGCGCTTCGGCCGGTCGGACCGTGAAAGCAACAAGCATCGAGCTGCACGGCGCCGTCTTCGTTTGGCAGGCCGCCAACACCGCAAGAATAGTCGTGCGGGTCGTCTTCCTGGGTCCCGGTAATCTTCAGGACGGCCTCGAGTGTGTCGTCGCCGCGCTGCAGCATGTTGAAGGCGGCATCAATACCGAGCGTGTTGGCTTTTCTGCAAAGTATAGCCGGAAGCCTGGGGGTTTTCGGCCGTTCCGGCTTCGAATGGCCGTGCATCGCATGGTGCGGCATCGGCGCGGTTTCCTGCGCAAGCACCTTGCTGGCGGAACCGAGTG
>CAXTVW010000044.1:14962-18594 GCA_964247675.1 uncultured Acetobacteraceae bacterium | reverse complement strand
TGGTGCGGCATCGGCGCGGTTTCCTGCGCAAGCACCTTGCTGGCGGAACCGAGTGCGAAAGACGCTGACGACACAGCGGTGACGAGAAGGTTCCGTCGAGACGTGGTCATAGGACACTCGTTTTAATGCCAGACGGCGTTGACGTTGACTCAGACAGAAAGCAAACACTCCTCACTAAAGAAACCAAAATCTCCTGGTACTCCGCATAATGGAGCATCCGCGTATTCGAGAACGAACACGCATTCGCTCGCAACGTTCGTTTGACAGGCGACCGTTACAAAAGGACGTGGTGAGGAACGACACGGCGGAACCGAAGCAGCGCCGACACCGGATCGGCATGCATCTTCAGTTGATCGGGGTGAATTTCCATTTCTGCCAGGCAGCGCCTGAAGGCGGATACTGGTCGATCTCCGCCCCCGCGTTCATGGACGCGCCGTCGACGTCGAGAGCCTGCCCGTTCGCACCGCTAATGAGTGTGTAGGCGCCGGTGCCAGCCGAAGTCACGGCCCATTGCTGCCACAAGCCGCCCTGGTTGAGGTTCTGGTCGACAAGCGCGCTGGCCTTGCTCGAACCACCCGCGGTCTCGAGAACCTGCCTGCTGGACACGTTCGTAAGAGTGACAACGTTGTTGCCCAGGTTGTTCACCACCCATCTCTGGTTGTTCGCGTTGGTCACCGGATATTGACGAATGACCGTGTTAGCGCTCTGCGAAGAGCTGGGATCCTCAAGCGCCTGTCCACTGTTGAGGCTCGTCACCACGTAGACGCCATTTGGAATCATTGATCCTGCCGGCCCGACTTTGGCAAACTTCCATTGCTGCCAGGCCTTGGCGGAATACGGGTACTGGTCGATGTTCGCGTTCGCCGCCACCGACCCGCCGGCCACGTCCAGCGCCTCGCCACTGTTCACGCTCGTCACTTCGTACAGGCCTGAACCGACAGACTTTACGGCCCATTGCTGCCACGGAACCGCCTTGTAAGGGTATTGGTCTATGAGCGCACTCGGACCTGTGGAGCCGGCCGTCACATCCAGCGCCTGCGCACTGGAGCCGTTCGTAAGCGTGATGATGTTCTTGCCGAGATTGTTCAGCACCCATTGCTGGTTGGCCAAACTGGTGGCCGGCTGCTGCTGCATGACGACGCTGGGCGCCTGTGAGGCGCCCGGGTCCGCAAGGAACTGGCCGCTGTTCACGCTCGCCAGCGTATAAGTGCCATTCTGCAATAGATGCGATCCGGTAGGCAACTGGCCATAGACGCAAACCTGTCCGCTCTGCGTCGGCGCACCGCCAAAACTCGGCAAGTACACCTTCCCGTTTACGATGGTTGGCGGCGTAAACTTCGCATAGTTGCCGCAATCGTCGCGGCTCGGGTTTTGCTCGTTGGTCCAGATTTGCACCATGTTCGCCAGGTTGTAGGCATAGAGGATTCCCGGCTGTGTCATGTGCCATGCCCCCAGAGTCGGGTCACTGGGATCACCGCGCGAATTCGTGGTGGCCCAGAGGATGCCGTCGGCATGGCCGTTCGCCGATATCGACAAAGTCCCGCCGGGATGGCCGAACGCCTGGATGTTGCCGGTGAAGCTCGGCGAGGTAGCGAAGGTGGAACCGTTGAACGGAAACACTTTCAGGAAATCGCTCTGTCCCCAGATGTAAAGATTGGAACCGTAATAGTTCATCGAGTGTATGTGGGACGACGTCGCCGTCCAGTTTTGTGCCGTATCGTCGCCGAGATGCCCCATGTCCGTGGTGTTGACCAGGCGCAACACACCGTCCTTGCCGCCGGCGATCATGTAGTCGGTATTCATCAGCAGCAAAGGCCCTGATGACGTCAGGTCAGAATCCAGTAAATCGAGGTTCGACCAATCGGATGGCGTATGCCAGTCTTCCAAGGCAAGCGTGGGACTGGTCTTCAGCATCGTCTCGCCGAAATTGGTTGCGCCATCCCAGTTACCGTTGCCGCTCACCACGTAGATGTTGCCTGCAGGATCGGCTGCGTCGCCATTTCCCGCCTGCCACGTACCGTTGCCGTTGTCGTCGGGAGAGGCGTTGAAAACGCCGACTTGCGACAGGCTCGATGCGTTGTAGGCGAAGGTGAGCCCTTTCCACGGGCTGATGTCGCAATGCGAAGCAACGGAGAAGTAGATGTTCCCGTTCGCCGACAGCAGCCCAGGCCGTTGCATCTGCGTGATCGAGTTGAACTCGGGCGCCTGTATCTGCACGGGGCTGCCCGCCTCCTCCGCCCCTGTGGCGATGTTCAGGGCATGCAGCGAATGTGTGGACGTGGAATTGACGTATGTCTGGGCAACGACATAGAGGCGATTGTTCGCGATCACCGGCGTGCTCATGATTCCCGAAGAGCCCAGGATATCGTCACAATACCAGCCGGCGAGAGCCTTGGTGATAGGCGGACCGAAATTGACATGCCAATACGGCGTGCCGTTCTCCGCATCGAACGCATAGACGCTGTTGTTCGCAGTTGCAACATAGACGACGCTGTGGACTCCGCCGGCGATTGCAACCCGAGCGACCACCAGCGGCTGAGCGAAAACCTGATCATCGACAGGAATCTTGAACAGCATGCCGAATTGCCCGGCATTGACGTTTTCAGGCGTCAGGACGGTTTCCCCGGCATTCACGCCGTCCCGGAAGTTGTCGTTATGCTGGGTCAAAACGCTGACCTGTGCCTGTGCGCTTAGGGTGTGAGCTATAAGCGCGACAGAGAAGAGGCCAGGTTTGGTGAACATGAAAGCTCCTGGTGATCCTGTAGTCATGAGCGGTGAGAAATCATCACGTAACAAAAGCCGCGTAGGCGAGGAGTACGACACGATCGCAACGGCGCTGACGAAGGAAGGACGCAGTCATCAATTTTCGGCTCACACAGAAGCGATTTTTGATCTGTTACTCAATGACTGAGTAAGTTATTAGACGTAATAGTTCGCGAGATCAAGATATTTTCTATCGCCTGTGTGCAGTGCAACCTGTATTGCAACCAGCAGGCAAACTAGTGAACGGATTTCGTAACTGTAGCGTTTACAGGAAAGGGTTTCCGGCGCCAAGCATGGAACGGTGCGAACTCGACCTATGAAACCGCGCGCGTTTTCCGCAAAGCTTTGCAGCGCGTGCCGCGGGACCATGGCGTAATCGACGGACACGCACGCCTGACCGTTGTCGATTATCTTGGTGCTCCTCCAAATTCGCGGTGTAGAGCTGGTCATGTCATCTCTGGGCGGAGAACGCGCGTGCGAGATGAGTCCGTATTCAGCCGCCGTGACGAGCATAGGGTTAAACTCGGCGGCATCCATACCAGCCAGCAGCGCCGCACAGGCCGGGGTGTATTCGAACGCCGTCGGTCTATGATGCGCGCTCGGCGATGCGCCAGCGCAACCGCGCTTCCAGCTCGACTCAACAACATCTGAAGGCGTTCGCTCGTATTGCTGGACGGCAGCCCGGAACGATTAAACGGCGAAGCAACCCAAGCCGAGCCATACTCGTTCAGGTCCGCTGAACCGCTGCAGGCGGCAGGTGATCCATCAACGCTGGACAAACGCCGTCCAACGCACGCCGTGAGGCAACCTCGATCACGTCACCGCATCCGTAAGCCAGGTTCTCAACCCGACGATGGAGCGGAACTACT
>CAXTVW010000044.1:0-14862 GCA_964247675.1 uncultured Acetobacteraceae bacterium | reverse complement strand
CGGCGCCGAAATGGGATGTGATGCCCTGCCAATGCTGCGTAGCATGAGGAGATGCGCGCTCTTACCGCCACGTGGCTCCAAACATGTTTCACTGTCCTCCTCATGACCGGGTGGTTGCTCGGCCAGGCACACGCGCAGGCTGCTGCCGCCCCGCCGCCACTTCCGGATCTCGCGGCGGCGCTCGGCGGCGGCTGGACCCGCAGCGGCGCGTGCGACCATCCCGTGCATTTCCAGCTGCGCGGCGACACGCTGCTGGTGGCCGGAACGGACGGCAAGGTCGATACCCAGCGCGTGCTGCAGCGTCGTGCCACCGGGGTGGCGACGCAGACCACCGCTTCGGCGCACGGCAACCCGATCGGCACGCGTTGGGTGTACGAGGTGCTGGCGCCGGGCCAGCTCAGCCTGACGGACCAGACGGGACGATCGGCCGAGTTCCAACGCTGCCGACCCCCGATCCCAGCCAGCTCGGGTCCCGCCGACTTCCTGCGCGGGATGTTCGCAATCTATGCCGACGGCGCCGATGCCAGCCTGCCGTTTGCGAGCCAGGCCGGGCTGCACGCCTTCCTGGTGCCGGACCTGGCCGATGCCCTGGCGGGCGACGCCGCCCGAATGGCAGCGGGCGGCCGCATCGACGCCCCCCCTTGCCTGCGGGCGGAACCGATCACCGGCGCCCAGGACGACTACGCAGTCAGCGACGTGGCGGTGAGCGTGCCGGACCCCGCACCAGGAATGCCGGACCGGACAAGCGGCACGGTATCGTTCCGCAATGGGGGTGCCCCCGCCAGCGTGCGCTTCGACTTGGCCCGGACGGCATCCGGTTGGCGGGTGGACGACCTCCATTCGGCTACCACTCCGTCGCTGCGCGCGCAGATGGCCTCCTGCGCGGCCGCGCGCCGATGAGGCAGCACCGGCATAGATCGCATCCGCCAGCCGGCAGGTCAGGCGGGGCGCCGCCGTTGGCGCAGGCAGCGGCGCTTCCACCCAATGCAGGACGACGGGTGGCCTGGGGAAAGGCCGTGATCGCAATCTGGTATCTGGGCGGCTTTCTCCTGCTGTTTGTGGGAGCCCTGCTCCAGATAGGACCATCAGCCTGGGTCGCGGGGTGGGAGGTCCGGCATCGGGGGTATGACAATGCCGTCGTCTCGTTCCTGCCCGGCTTCCTGGTCCTCGTCGCATCCGCGTTCCTTCCCCGGCTGCTGCCGCGCGCGCCGGAAGGGTCGTTCCTCCGCGGCTTGCAGAGCGGGTTGTCACCGGATGGCCCGGTGCAGGCGCCCTCGCCGGAACGGATGGCGCGCATCCTGCTGCTGCTCGCACGGGGGGCGCTGGTCGCGTCGGGCGTGTTCCTCTTCGCCGGCGGATTGGGCTACGAACTGATCACCCGCATCGGCGACCGTGGCGCGGGCGCTCCACTGCCGGAGCTGACGCTCCCCGCCGCTGCGGCCACAAGCGCCAAGCTGCCGCCATTTGCCCGGCTGATCGGCACCACCCCGCGGCCCGAGCTGACCTGGCTGCACGATCATCTGGAGCGTCGCGTCTATCACCGCGACGCCTACACGCCGCTGACCGCGCCCGGCTGGCGCCCCGGCGATCCGGTCGCGATCCTGGAGGAAGATCGAACGGTGATGGGCGAGGATGGTCCTGATGCCGTGCTGCCGCCCGGCCCGGTCGAGGGTGCGCTGGGGCGCGGGACGGTTCCGGATTGGATGCTGGCCGAGATGCGCCGTCGCGGTGTCGCGCTCACCGCCGACCCGGCCGTGCTGGTGCGCCGGAAGCTGGACGGGGTGGTACCGGGAGCCGACACCATAGGCGCCGTGCTCTGCCTCCTGTTTGGCGGCTCGTTCGGCCTTGTCGCATTCGCCGTCTCGTTCGGATATCGATACCGGCGACGGCGGATCCTGCGCGCGCTGGCCGGAAGGTAGCAAGGATGGGGCTCTGCCCCAAACCCCGCTGGGGCCTCGAGGCCCCAGACCCCCATCTGTTTAGCGCCCCTACTAGATAGGTTCTAAGGACGACTGTCCTTAGCGGGGTCCAGGGGCAGAGCCCTTGGCCTTGCCTGAAGACTCAACGATCATAGCACCGCCGAAGGGACACGCGATGGCAACGGGAGACGGACGAAGCTGGCCAACTTTTATCGGCATCGGCCTGCTCGTCCTGTTCTCGCCGGTGCTGCTGGTTGCGGCATGGACAGTCCTGGTGGCCACGCCGGTCGACGTCGCTGCCGGCATAAGCGCAGTGTTCTCCAGCCGCGACGTGGTGCAAGTCGCGGACGGCCTCGACACCACGCTCGCGATCGCCTTGCTGCTGGTGGTGCTGGGCGGCCTCGGCCTGCTCCTGCGCCTCTCGGTCGTCGTCGTGGCCTGCGGCTTGCTGCTGCTGTTTCCCGTCGCGGCCACGCTCGCGGCCGGTGTGGAATACGGGGTGGGCGCCCTGTTGACAGACCGCGGCTACAATTACTGCACGTTCCACGTCACCAGCACCGGCCGGGGCGAAGGCGGCACCTACGTCTACGTGCGGACCAGACTGCCGGAGGCTTGCCGCGCGGTGCAGAAGGCGTTTCCGCCGCACCAGCTTGTCCCTGGCCGACGGAACAGCTTCGACCTGTCGTCTCTCGAGCCGACCCAGGACTAACCTTGCGGCGCCGTGTTGCCCTGACCGAAACCAAACTGGCGAGGTGGCGGCAACGCCGGTCCGGCCAGTTTCGCGGGCTGGTTCCGTCCATCGACCCGGACCCTCAATCGCACCACAGCGCACCGTGGCGAAGATGTGGCCTGGCGCAGGGCGTCGCTGGCAGTGGCAACGGCGCGCCAGGCCGCCATTTACCAAGGCGGCGCAGGATGTTTGTCATTTCCGAGTCGATTACCGGCAGGGCGTTGCCGTCGCCATAAGTCGTGGCACTGCGAAACCGCAGCATCGGCCGATACCCCCGAGCGGAGGTGAAGGCATTGACGGTGACCCAGTAGCCGAAAGGCGCGGTCTCGGTCGGCTCCACAGCGATGATGTCGCCGGCGAGCGGCCCGGCCGGCATGAAGCGCACCTGCTGATTGTTGTTCGTACCGGTCCAGTGCTCGTAAGCCTTCACGAAGCGGTCCGCGCCGTGCCGGTAGGTCATCACCTGGGTGAGCACGAGTTGGTCGCCGTCCCCGCTGTTCAGGCTGGCCGTCACGAGCAGCAGCAGGGGCTGCCCGGACGCACCACGGGAGCGGACGACCGCGAGCTTGTCGAGGTAGTGACGTTCGGAGAATGCGGGGACGTCCGATGTGTCGAACAGCTTCGATTGGAGTTGCGTGTCACACGGACCGTCTATCCTGTGGAGGCATATCGTGACGGCGCCGGGCACGGTGGCGTCCGCCGGCCCGAACGGAGCGGGGATCGGCGCAGCCTGCGATACGGTGATGTTCCAGGGCGAGCGCGTCCTGAACGGCCCGGACAGATCGAGCGTGGTCACCTCGCCTTTGGGCAGCGCCGGCTCGGCCGCGGCCAGCCGTGTGGTGAAGACGCCCAGCAGCAACGCGACCGTCGCCAGGCGTCCGGCCAGCGGCCGCTTGGGCCGGACCAGCCGGAGCCGACCCGGACCTGCATCGCACGACCTGTTCACCACCGCCCCGCACGGAAGGCGGCCCGCAGGCCGTAGAACGGGAACAGTATGAAGCAGCCGCCGATCCAGAGAAGGTCCAGGACACCGCTCCAATTGGCCCAGAACGTGTCCGCACGCGCCGTCCCGGCCGGGTCCGTTGCGAGATACGCCACCGGCACGGCCGCGCCGAGCGCCCGGGAGATGCCGCCGTTCTGCCTGAACGCGACCGCCGCGCCCCCGGCGGTGGTGAACCGGATCCGTGGATGGCCCATCGCGTCGGCAATCGTGCCAGTCGTGTGGTCGGCCCGGCGCAGGAAGTCTGCCGTCCGGTGGCCGGCCACCAGTCCAGTGGCGAGGAAGCCCCAGCCGACCAGCCAGAGCAGCACGGTGGCAGCGTTAAGTGGCGGTGAGGCCGGGGGCATCCGAACCACGGCGTCCCAGGGCAAAGCTGGATCTCTTTCCGCAGCAAGCGACGGGGTCCGCCTTACCCTGGCGAGCAGTGGCGCCACCAGCGCGCACGCCAGCCAAAGCTCCACCCACCGCTCGTACAGGACCGCATCGTCAACCTCCTCGCCCTTCAGGTCGAACAGGCGCACCAGCACATCTGTGGTTGGGGGTTTCACCGCAGTCCTTGCCAACAGGATGTTCAGCGCGGTCGCACAGACGGTAACGCGCAGCAGTAGCGCCGCTGCCCGCAAGATCCGCCGCCGCCGCACCGGCTCCGCCCTGATTGCCACGCCGAATGTGGCCGCGATGGCGACTGCCGACAGGATGCCCACCCCCGTCGGTCCAAACGCCGGTGGATCAGGAAACAGGAGAACGAAGGGTAACGCCGTCACTGTGAGAAGGCCGGCTGCGGCAGCCGACCCGGCCCACCGCCTCACCGCCGCTTCCGGCGCCGGGTAGAAACGCTCGGCGATTTCACGGCGGCCTGCATGCCGGCCACCAGGGGCCACCGCGTCTGCCACGGCAGCAGAGCAAGCAGCAGCAACGGCACCAGCGAGACCGGCAGCGTCAGCAGGAACGTCGCCGGCCCGGAGAAATCCTGCAGGCCGAGAACGTTCGTCGCAAACCGCGCAGCGGGGCCGGTGCGTGTGTCGCCCAGTATGACCGATGTCACCAGGCTCAGCACGACCCAGCCGGCGACGATGCTGAAACCTCGGCTGCGCAGCCGGGTCTCCTGTGTCCACTGGACCGGTGGCGCGGGTGGCGCCGAAATGCCCCCGAGCCCGAGAGCGCGGTTGGCCGCCCACGCGATCAGCGCAAGCGCGCCCAACAGCAGGCCGGCCAGCCAGTAGACGCTGCTCGCCAGCAAGGCCACGGCCAATACTGGCGCTTTCCCGAGCGGCGGCGGACTGACCAGCACCTCGACGACGCGGACCCCGGCGACACCGAAACTGACCAGGCTGGCCTGGGGCAGCAGGCGTATCCACCCCGCGACCCCGTGGGTGGCCGGCTGGGCGCGAAGCCGCGTCATGGCGCCAGCGTGCTTATTCCGCACTGTGCACGGCTGGCCGTTCGCGCCGGGCGAGCTCGGCCCGGGCCAGTGCCGCGCTCCGATAGCGGTGCAGAAGGTCGAGGTAGGCTTTCGGCTTCATGCCCTGCGGGGTTAGTCCCGACAGAACCACTTTGTTGCCCCGCCGGCGCGTTCGCAGCCGCCAGATACGGCCGGTGCGGGCCGGTAGCGGCTGGTCCGGCGCGAGGGTCAGGATCGTGGTCACCCCGCGGCCGGCCACGACCAGCACGCTTGTCACCGCCAGCCAGGGTACGGCGCCCTCGAAACCGGGGGAGCGGAACCCGTCCGGCGTCAGCACCAGGAACGGCGCGCGGTTGCGCGCGAAGCGCACCAAACCAACGAATGCGGCCACTCCGCCCAGCACGAAAGCCACCGCACCCCAGATTAGCACCGTGTCCGTGCCGTCACCCGCCTCGGGTGACCCGTTCCTCAAGAGCCACACCAGCCCCCCGCCAACGAGAAAGCAGAACAGGGCGGTGACGCTGAGCGTGATCAGGATGTACCGGCGGGGTTCATGCAGCGCCACTGGCGCTTCGGAGACGGCGGTTGCCGCGGCCGCCGTCCGCGCCAGGTGTTTGCGCTCCAGCGCCACCGCCAGGTCGGACAGCTGCGACGTGACGGCCCGGCACAGGCCCGGCCAGTTCGTGAACAACGCCTCCGCGTCCGCCAGCTCGGCAGGATCCACGGCCCGGGACGCGCGGGCGAGCAGGCCGTCATCGACGGCGATGCCGGCGGCCTCGATCCGCTGCGTGGTCGGCGGGTGGGTGTCGGTCGGGTGCGGCTGACGCTCCGAGAGGTAGCGGCCCGGCTCGATGAAGCCCTTCTGCGCGGCGATGTGGAGGGTCTGCGCCACGAAGTCGGCTGGCGCGCCGGCCGGGTTCTCGGTCATGCCGCGTAGCTGCACGTCCACTATCTCGCTGACCACGGCCGTACGAAGCAGGGAGGTCGCCAGAGCGTCGGGCTGCTCGGTCGCCAGCGCGCTCCTGTCCGCCTCCAGCTCCCGCAGGCGGCTCCAGTGCTTTACCGCCCGGTCGAAGCGATCGAGCACGTAACCGCCAAGCGACGCGGCGGGTCGCAGCATCCGGTCCACGATCGGCATGCTGCCCGCCCGGCCGGCGACCGCTTCCGTGCTGTGCTGCAGGGCCGCATAGACCGGCTGGAACTGCATGCTGTAGGCGGTATCCTCGCCGGAGAAATGCGCGAGCTCGTGGGCCAGGATGACGCGCGTCTCCGCCCGGCTGAGCACGGCCAGATGCGGCAGCGATACATGCAGGGTGCGCCCCCTGACCACCGCGCCCGACGCTGGTAGCGCCTGCGGGTAGGAGGTCACGAAGAAACCCGCCACCGCTCCCGCCACCACGATCTCCGGCACGACCGCTTCCTGGTCGCGCGCGAGGTGCCGCATCAAAGCAAACAGGCCCGGTGCCGCCGCCTCGGCAATCGGGATGCCGAGCAGCCGCGCCGGACGCGGTTTGAACAGGCCGAAGGCGCGGCGTAACTGCCGGATCGACCCGAAGGCGCCCCACAAGGCCAGTCCCGCTGCGGCGAGCCCGAGGGCCACCAGCTTCACCAGGTTTCCCGAAACCTCGCCTAGGAACCACAGGCCGCCACATTCGAAGACGACGCTGCCAAACAGCGCCAGCGCAATGCCGGCGGTCTGCAGGCCCAGCGCGAAGGGGATCGCGCGGCGCACCCGCTCGAAGGCGCGGACCAGGGCGGTGCGCGACTGCATGCTGCGCCTGGCTGCGACGGCGACGATGCCAAGGCCGATGAGACCGGCGCACAGGGCGACCAGGCCGGCCGTGATGGCTAGCCAGGCAAATGGCCGCCGGGCTGTCGCGATCCAGAGATCGGTGGCGACATCGTTTTGGTGATCGGCCATCATCGTCGCGGCAAGCGGGGCGGCGTAGGACTGGTTGTCGCCGCGGAACTGTATCATCGCGTGCGGATCGGTCTTGGCCAGCGTCTCCAGGCGGCCAAGCTGGATAGCTCCGCGATCATGCGCTCGGGTGAGTTCGGTGGTTGTGGCATTGCCGCGGACCACCTCCCACCCGCCAAACACGACGAACGCAGCCGGCAGGAGCAGGACCGCGATTATTCGGGCGAACGACCCTGTCGCGGCCGACCGGTCAGCGGCCACGAACAACGTCCACACAAACATCGGAGGATCTCTCCGGCCAGACAGTCTGCTTCACGATTGCACTCCAGGTTTCAGTCGGAACACGCCCGATTCCTTTCGATGCGCGCGACGCCAGTTTGACCCAACCCGCGGCTGCTGCACAGCGGATGGGAGTCGGGCTTCGGACATGCGGTCAACTGCCCAAATACAGGCCGTATGCCAGGATCAAGGGTGTCGGCAGCAACGTCACGCCGAGAGCGGTCCGAGTGTAGCCCTTTCGCGAGAGGAGCTGCCCAAGCGCCAGGCAGGCGGCCGTGCAGACCACGACGACCAGGACAAGACGGACAACCCCAGCGACGAAGTCGCTGTAGGAGGCGTGAGGATCATCGAAAAACATCGTTCCAAGAATGAACACGCACAAGATCGCGCAAAGGGTCGTGGTGGCGACGATGGCGGTGATGATCGTTGCGGTTTTCAGGTACAGGCTCCAGCACGCCCGATGGTCAAATTAGAAAGGTTTCAAACGCGGACAGATCGCGTTCGCCGCGTGCATGGTAACGAACACTGCCGGCCCTGATCCAGATAAATACTTTCTTCTGGCCAAGCGGTGCTCCTAGCTCGATTTTCGACCTTGGCGTTTGACGATGTCCTAAGTGGCGCAAGGGGTGCGTTTCTACGGCAACAAAGTCCTCGCGGTGGATTGACACGACGTGCCTCGGTCGATGTTTCTGCGCCGACGTCTCTCCAGAGCAGACAGGCAGTATCGGCCAGAACGTTCGATGCTGCGATCTGACCAGTGAGTGCCTGCTCACCTTCGCCGCATCAACTCGTCGGCGACCCCGCCGCCGGCGCCGGCGCCTCGGGCAGCGGGATGAACTCGCGCTCGTCGCCAGGCACCGGCGCGAACTGGCCGGACTGCCAGTCCGCCTTGGCCTGCGCGATGCGCTCGCGTGACGAGGACACGAAGTTCCAGAACAGGAACCGCGGCCCGTCCATCACCGCGCCGCCAAGCAGCAGCAGCCGGGCGCCGTGCGGCCCCGCATGCAGGGACACCGCGTCGCCGGCGCGGAACAGCAGCATCTTGCCGGCCTCGAAACGCGTGCCCGCCACCGTAACCTCGCCTTCCACCAGATAGGCCGCGCGTTCCTCATGGTGGTCCGGCATAGGCAGGGCGGCGCCAGGCTGCAGGATGGCGTCGGCGTAGAACAGCTCGGAATGCGTCCGCACCGGGGCCACGGCACCCCAGCCGGTGCCCGCCACCAGCCGCAGCCACACGCCGGCCTCCTCGATCGCCGGCAGCGCGGCGGCGGCATGGTGGGCGAAATCAGGCGCGGCCTCCTCGTGCGCGCGCGGCAGGGCGACCCAGGACTGGATGCCGAACAGGCGGTTGGCGTGCGTTCGCGAGGGTGCTGCCGTCCGCTCGGAATGGGCGATGCCGCGCCCGGCGGTCATCCAGTTCACGTCGCCCGGCACGATCGAGAGGTCGGTGCCGAGGCTGTCCTTGTGCTGTATCGCCCCGTCGAAAAGGTAGGTGACGGTGGACAGGCCGATATGCGGGTGCGGTCGCACGTCCAGCCCGCGTCCGGTCAGGAACTCGCCCGGTCCCATCTGGTCGAAGAAGATGAACGGCCCGACCATCTGCCGCTGCGTGGCGGGCAGCGCCCGGCGCACCTCGAACCCGCCGAGGTCGTGGGCCCGCGGCAGGATCACGTCCTCCAGGCAGGCAGGCAACGCCCTGTCCGGCTCGGTGGTATCGCTCATCGCAGGTATCCTTTCATTCGCCGATGCCGCTACAGCACATGGGGGCCGACCGGCCAACCGCGCTGACGCGAATGCGGCGAGGCAAAAGTTTTTCGCTTCTTTTTTCCAGAAAAGAAGGCCTTTCTTCGCTACGCTGATCGCTCAGACGAAAAGACCACCATGTCCCTGATGAAGACCTCGGCGCTGGCCCCCCGACCCGCCGCATCGCACACAAGCGAACCTCTCCCGCCTGCGCCCAAACCCGCGGTCTCCCAGAGGCGCGCCAGGGAACGCCTGGCCGCCAGGCAGGAAAAGGCCGCCGAGCGCATCGGGGCCGCGACGGAGGAGCTGGCCAGCGGCGTCGCCGAGGCCGCCGGCGCCGCCGAGGAGCTGCGCCGCGCGCTGGAGCAGATCGCCCGCGCCGCCGAAGAAGCAGCCGGCGCCGCCCAGCAATCGCAGGGATCGGTCGCCGGCCTGGCGGAGGTGTTCGCCGAGGCGCGCACACAGGCCGGGCTGTCGCGCGAGCAGACCGCGTCCCTGCAGGCGCTGCTGGGCGAGATCGGTGGCGGGATCGCGGCCCTGGTCGCCTCCGTGCAGGACAACACCGCCCGCCAGCGCCGGTCGGTGGACGTGGTGGAGGCGCTGGAACGCCAGGCCGCCGACATAGGCGAGATCACCGGCACGGTGGGCGACATCTCCGAGCAGACGAACCTGTTGGCGCTGAACGCGGCCATCGAGGCGGCCCGCGCCGGCGAGCACGGCGTTGGCTTCGCGGTGGTGGCCGACGAGGTGCGCGCGTTTGCCGAGATCTCCGAACGTAGCGCCTCCTACATACGCGCGCTGGCCGGCGCCATAGGCACCGAGGTGCGTGCCATCGCCGCCCGCATCAAGGCGGCTGCCGACGCAGCCCAGGCGGAGGCGCAGAACGGCCGCGCGGTGGCCGCCAGCCTGGACGGCCTACGCCAGGACATGGAAGCTTTGGCGCAGGGTTCGCAGACCATCCTGGATGCGGTCACGCAAAGCGAGGCCGCCACGCGCGAGGCGCAAGGCGGGGCCGCGCAGGTGGCCACCGCGGCCGAGCAGCAATCGGCCGCCTGCGTGCAGGCGCAGAGCGCGGTGCAGCAGCAGAGCGCCTCGCTGGAGCAGAGCCAGCAGACCGCGCTGGCGCTGGCCCAGCTTGCCGAGGCGTTGCAGGCCGGCAGCCCCGGCAGCGCAGGCACCGGCAGCGCCGAGCAGGTCGGCAGCGCGGCCGAGGAACTGTCGGCCACCGTCCAGGAACTCTCCGGTGCTGCCGGGGAAATACTCGCCGCGATCGAGCAGATCAGCCGCGGCGCGCAGGTGCAGGCCGCCGCCACCCACCAGTCCGGCGCCGCCATGGCGCAGATCGAGCGCGCCGCCGGCTTCACCCGTGCTGCCGCCGAGCAGGGCGTGCGCCAGACCGCCGCCCTGCGCCCGCTGCTGGCGGAGAACCGCGCCGCCGTCGCCAGCCTCAGCGCCAGCGTCACCGCCTCGCTTGCCGAGACCCAGGCGGTGGCCGGCCTGGTCAGTGCGCTGGAAGCCTCCAGCCGGCAGATCGACAAGATCGTCGAGCGTATCGCGCTGGTGGCGGTGCAGACCAACATGCTCGCGGTCAGCGGCGCAGTGGAGGCCGCGCGCGAGGGCGAGCACGGGCGCGGCTTCGCGGTGGTCTCGTCCGACATCCGGGCGCTGGCACGCGATTCGGCCACGCAAGCCGACCGGATGGGCGACATGGTGCGCAGCATACAGGACCAGGTGGGCGCGGTGCGGCGGGACCTGGAGGCGGTCGCGGCCGCGGGCCAGTCCGAGCTGGGCCGCAACCAGGCGCTGGTGGACCGCTTCGCGCTGGTCGATGCCAGTGTGGCTTCTATCGGCGCCGGCTCGGCCAGCGTTCTCGCCGGCGCCGAATCGACGGTGGCCTCGGTGCGCGAGGTGCTGGACGGCATGCGCCAGATTGCCGCCGCGGCGGAGGAGACGAGCAGCGCCGCTGCCCAGGCGGCCACAGCCGCCCGCCAGCAGGCCAGCGGTGCGGAGGAGCTGGCCGCCGCGATCGAGGAGATCGCCAGCCTGGCCGACGAGCTCGGCGCCATCGAGAGCTGAGGTTATGGCCGGCACGCAGCTCCACCTCGGCTTCAGCGCGGGCGGCGAGGCGCTGGCAGTGCCCGCCTCCGCGGTGGCCGAAGTGGCGCGCGTGCCAGCCTGCACCCGCGTGCCGAACGCGCCGGCGAGCCTGGCTGGCCTGGCCAGCCTGCGCGGCACCGTGGTGCCGGTCGTCTCGCTGGCCGTCCTGCTCGGGCGGACGCAGGCAGCGCCGACCGCAGAGTCACGGCTGTTGGTGGTGGCGGGCGCGGCGCCGGTCGGCGTGCTGGTGGACCGGGTGACCAACTTCGGCGCGGCCGGTCCCGGCCGTGCGCTCGATCTGCAGGCTTTGCTGGATACGGCGTTTGCCGGCCTGCGCCGCCGCCCTGCCGCCCCCGCCAGCCTGCGCCAGGCGCAGGCACCGGAGCCGGCGCCCGCCGCAGCATGCGCCCTGGTCGGTTTGCGCGTGGCCGGGCAGGAATACGCCCTGAAGCTTCTCGACGTGACCGCCATCCTGCGCCTGCCCGCCGCCACGGCCCAAATGCCAGGTGCCGATGCCGCCATGCTGGGCGTGATGGCCTACGAAGGCGGCACGCTGCCGCTGGTCTCGCTCGCTGCCCTGCTGGGATTGCCGGGCGACACCGGCGGTGCCGCCCGGGTGGTCGTCACCTCCGTCTGCGGCACACGGCTTGGCCTGATGGTGGATGCGGTTACAGGCACGCTGGCGCTGCCGCCGGACGCAATCGGCCCGGTGCCGGCAGTGCTCACCCGCGGCGCGGAGGCGACGCTGGACGGCATCTGCCGGCTGGACGGCGGCGCCCGGCTGGTGGGTCTGCTCTCCCCCGCACGCCTGTTCGATGCGGCCACGCTGGCGCGCCTGCAGGATCGCAGCCGGAGCGAGGCGGCGGCCCCGGCCACCGCCGTCCCGACAGGCCCCATGGCGCATTTCGTGCTCTTCCGCCTGGGCCATGAGCAGTATGGCCTGCCGATCGCCGCCGTGGACGAGGTGGTACGCCGGCCGCCCGCGTTGACCTGGTTGCCGCACGGCGCGGATTTCCTGCTCGGCATGATGGCGCTGCGCGGCCGCAACGTGCCGGTGCTCGATATGGGGCGCCGCTTCGCTTCGGCGCCTGGCCAAGACAGCCTCCGCCGCGTGGTGGTGATCTCCGATGCCGGCCTGCAAGCCGGCCTGGCGGTGGATAGCGTCTCCGAAATACTCCGGGTGCCGCAAGCCGCCCTGCTTCCTGCGCCGTCGTTGGGTTCCGACACGGAAGCGCTGTTCGACCGCGTGGCCCTGCGCCACGAAGGCCCGGCAGTGCTGCTGATCTCGCCGCGCTTCCTGCTGGCCCAGGCCGGACGCGACCTGCGGACGCAGGCTGGCCGTGCCGCAGCCGAAGCCGCCGAATGATGCGCGTCCTGGTCGTCGATGATTCCGCCCTGATGCGCCGCGTGCTGGGCGGCATACTCGGCCGGGCGTTGGACGTTGAACTGGCCTACGCGCGCGACGGGCTGGAGGCGATGGCGCAGCTCCACGCCTTCCAGCCGGACGTGATCACGCTCGACGTGCAGATGCCGCAGATGGACGGCCTGTCCTGCCTGGACCGCATCATGGTGGAGCGCCCAAGCCGGGTGGTCATGGTCTCATCGCTCACCGCCCAGGGAGCCGACGCGACCCTGGAGGCCATGCAGCTCGGCGCCGTTGATTTCATCGCCAAGCCGGAAGGCACCATTTCGCTGGCGCCCGAGGCGTTCGGCGACATGCTGGTCGAGCGCGTGCGCGCCGCGGCGGGCGCCCGCCTGCGTCCGGCGGCACGGCTGGCCGAACGCGTGCGCCTGCGGGCTGGGCTCGCGGCACCTGCCGGGCCGGCGCCCCGGCCGGAACCTCCGCTTGCGCACCGGCAGATGCAGCTCGGCCAGGTTGTCCTGGTCGGCACCTCCACCGGCGGCCCGCCGGCGCTCGACGCGCTGCTGCGCCCGCTACCCTCGGATTTTCCCTGGCCCATCCTGGTGGCGCAGCACATGCCCGCCGCCTTCACCGGCCCGCTCGCCCGAAGGCTGGACCGGAGCTGCGCCCTGCACGTCCTCGAGGCAGGCGCGCCCGTCCCGATCGCCCCGGGTCACGTCTACATCGGCCGCGGCGACGCCGACATCATCGTGGGCGCCAGGCCGGCCGGGCCCGTGGTGATGGCAGCCCCCTCCGACCCCGCCCATCGCTGGCACCCCAGCGTGGACCGCCTCGTCGGCACGGCGCTGGATCACATCGGCGCGCCGCATCTGGTGGGCGTGCTGATGACGGGCATGGGCAATGACGGCGCGGCCGCAATGACCCGCCTGCGCCACGCCGGCGGCCGCACTGTCGCCGAAGCGCAGGACACCGCCGTGGTCTGGGGCATGCCCGGCGAACTGGTGCGCGCAGGGGGCGCCGAGCGTGTGGCGCGGCTGGAGGACATTACTGGCGTCCTGCTGGAGTGGGCTGCGGCTCCTGGCATTGCGCGTGCGGCCGGATGACTCGGAAGGAAGCAAGGCCTTCTTTTTTGAAAAAAAGAAGCAAAAGACTTTTGCTCCCCCGCCTGCACGAAAGCGCGGCCTGGTTCTGCCGGCGCGCGTACTGGCAGAACCAGGCCGCGCCGTGGGGCAGGCGGGGGAGCGAAAGTTTTTTGCTTCTTTTTTTCAAAAAAGAAAGCCTTGCTTGCCTTCGCACGCCCCCACAATGAGTGACTCCCCCCCACTCAGCGCCGACCATTTGCGCCGGCTCTGCGACTTCCTCTACCAGCGCACCGGCATGTCCTACGGCGAGGCGAAGCGTTACTACATCGAACGCCGCGTCGCCGACCGCATGGACCGCGCCGGCGCCCGCACCATGCCGGCCTACCTGGCGCTGTTGCAGAGCGACCGCACCGAGGCCGAGGCGCTGATCAACAGCTTCACTGTCAACGAGACCTATTTCTACCGCGAGGACCACCAGCTCCGCTGCCTCAGCCGCGCCTTACTGCCGGAGATCGTGGCCCGACGTGGCCCGGGCGACCTGGTGCGCATCTGGTCGGTGCCCTGCGCCACCGGCGAGGAGCCGTATTCGGTGGCGATCTGGCTGCTGGAGAACTGGCGCTTGGTGGACGCCTACAACATCGAGATCGTGGGCTCCGACATCGACACGAGCGTGCTGGCGGACGCTGCGATCGGCACCTATGGCGCGCGTGCGCTGGGTCGCCTGCCGGATGCGGTGTGCGCGCGCTATTTCGGCCCGGTCCAAGGCGGAGGGCAGGGCGGCCTGCGGCAGGTCATACCCGATTTGCGGGAGTCGGTGCGTTTCACCCAATGCAACCTGATCGACTCGGCCAGCATGGCGGCACAGGGCCGTTTCGATGTGATACTGTGCCGCAACGTTCTAATTTACTTCGACGAAGCATCTCGGCTTGCTGCCGCGCGCAATCTCTATGAAAGCCTGCTGCCTGGCGGATTTCTCTGTCTTGGGCATACCGAATCGATGTCGCGCATTTCGGATCGTTTCGTGGTGCGGCGGTTCGAGGATGCGGTGGTGTTTCAGAGGCAAGGCAAGGAAGGCCTTCTTTTTTGAAAAAAAGAAGCAAAAAACTTTTGCGCCTGACGCCTGCATCGAGGTGCACGCAAGTTCTGCCAGAATGCGCTTTGGCAGAACTTGCGTACGTGCCAATGCAGGCGAGGGAGCAAAAGTTTTTTGGTTCTTTTTTTCAAAAAAGAACTGCTTGCTTTCTTGCCTACCCCTGATCTCATGGACGAACTTTTGGAACAATTCGTCATCGAAGGCCGCGAGCTGGTAGCCCAGGCCACCGACGACCT
>CAXTVW010000043.1:0-23439 GCA_964247675.1 uncultured Acetobacteraceae bacterium | reverse complement strand
AAGGCCTTCTTTTTTGAAAAAAAGAAGCAAAAAACTTTTACTCCTGACGGCTGCATGAACGGCGCGCATTTCGTACGGAAGGGGCGGCTGGCAGGAGCAAAAGTTTTTTGCTTCTTTTTTTCAAAAAAGAAGGCCTTTCTTGCTTCTTCGAGCGTCAGCCTAGCCCCGGTATTGTGAGGCAGCGGCATCGCTGGCAGACAGGCGCCGCATTAGTTGGAAAGTATGATGGCTGATATCGCGCACCAGGCTCCTGTCTCACCCAGCACGGAAGACGGCTTCCTCGCCGACCGCCTGAGCTTCTGGGCCACGGTCACCAAGTTCATGACCAGGGTGGTCATCGGTCTGGTGGTGCTGCTGGGCCTGATGTGGTGGTTTCTCGTCTAGAGCTTAACGCCGACTTCGCCTGAGAACGCGCCGGACCGGGATGCCCGGACGCGGCGCGTTCTCAGCCGAAATGATTAACGCTGGTCGGCGGCGTGCGTGACGTCCTTGCCGGCGGCGGAGACGTCCTGGCCGGCGCCGGCCACGGTGTTGCAAGCGCTGAGCAGGGTGGCTGTGCTGAGCAGCAAGGCGGCGGTGAAGGCGGCGGTGAGCATACGCGACATCATAGGTCTCCTTAAGCGCTGGACCCCCGGTCCAGCAGAAATCTCACAACGTAACGTAAACGCTTTGGTTCGCCCGGCTGCGCCGGAGGACGCATTAGGCGTGCAACACGCGCAAACCGGCAACAACCAGCGCCACCAGCAACAGCGAGAAGGCCACGCTGGACAGCACGAACAGCACGAACATGCGGACGAGCGTGCCGGCTACGCTGGTGCCGTATACGCCGCGCATGTGCGCGAACAGATGTATCGGGGCAGCGCTGAGCGGCCAGCCCTGGCCGCTCAGCACGGCCAGGCTGATCAGCACACCCTGGAACGAAAGCGAGTGCATCGAGAAGATCAGGTGATCGAACAGCACGAAGCCGCGCCGGAACACGAAGATCAGCGCCAGGAGCAGGGCGGAGATTGGCAGCATCAGGAAGGCGAAATTTTCCGCCCGGTCCTGCATGGCGGCAACCAGGTCGCCGGGCCGGGCAAGCGCCAGGCTGGCATGGGTTCGTAACCAGGTCTCGACCGCCTTCGTCCATTGCAGCGGCAGCCCCACTTTGTCGCGGATTGCTTGCGCCTCCTCGATCTCCAGCCGGCTGGCGTCCAGCTCCTGTCGCAATTCGGCCGGCGGCTGGGGCAGATGCGCCAGGCTGACGCCGCGCGTGGCCCAGCCGCCTACCAGGAACACGATCAGCAGCACGACCAGGAAGAGACGCAGCGGCGGGATCTGGGGCGCGCGTTTGCCTGCCAGAAAGTCCCTGGTCAGCCTGGCCGGGTTGCGCACCAGGCGCCAGAGCGTCCGCCACAGCCGGCCGTCGGCGTGGAAGAAGTTTTCAAATGTTTCGGCGGCCAGGGCCCAGGCGCTGCGGTGGAAGTCATGCGGCGCCTGGCCGCAGGCGTGGCACCATTGGCCGATGAGCGGCGTGTTGCAGTTGTAGCAGGGGGTGCCTGGGGGGAGGGCGTGTCGCACGGGTTCGAAGGAGGAAGGAAGCACTTCTTTTTTGAAAAAAAAAAGCAAAAAACTTCTGCTCCCCCGCCTGCACGACCGCCTGGTCTGGTCCTGCCAGCATCCATGGTGGCAGGATCAGCGCGCGCCGCCCTGCAGGCGCGGGAAGAAAAGGCTTTTGCTTCTTTTCTTCAGAAAAGAAGGCCTTGCCTGCCTGCTTGCATCAGTTGGACAGCGAAATCTCCACGCGCCGGCTCTCCACGCCCGGGTCTTTTCCGGTCTGCCCGCGGCCCTGCTGCGTAATGCGCGACGGGCTGACGCCGTCCGCCGCCAGGCCGTCGGCCACCGCGCGCGCACGCTGCTGGGACAGCTTCACGTCATCCGGCCCGCTGCCGGCGCTATCCGTGTAGCCGCGAACCAGCACGCCCCTGCCCGGCGCCGCCTTGGCGGCAGATGCGGCCTGCGCGATCACATCCACCGCCGCCGGCTCGAGCGCCGCGGAGCGTTCGGTGAAGAACACCACGAAACCTGGCGGCGGACCGCCTGATCCGGTGGACATGGCGCAGGAGCCCAGCGCCAGCAGTGTCGTCATGGTGAGAAGTCGACGCATAGTCTCTCCTTGGGGGACGGTCGGGTGTGCCCGGGTGCGTATCAGCGCCTGGCCTTGCGGGCAGCGTAGCGTGCGTCACGGGCGGCCTGCTGCTCGGCCTTGCGCTGCAGGTCCTTCGCGGCCTGCTCGATCGCCAGGCGCGCTTCCTCGGCCGCCTTTGCCTGTGCCTCCAGCTCGCGGGCGGCCTGTTCGGCGGCCTGCTTGGCGGCTTCGGCCTCGCGTATGGCGCGGCGTTCGGCGGCGCGTATCTCGCGCGCTTCGGCAATCGCCAGGCGCTCGGCCGCGCGGGCCAGCACGGCCGGGTCGTCCGGCGCCGGCTTGGCCTTGAACTTCTCCAGCAGCGCCTGCTTGGCCTTCGCCGAAGCATTCTGCCGCTCGTTGAACATGTTGTCCTTGAAGACACCCATCGTCGTTGGCTGGTCCCATCCTGTCTGGCCGGGGTCATACCACGGCCGGGCGGCCTGGGACACCTGCGGCGGCAGCCGGCAGCCATGTTCCGCGTCCGGCGGCCCCGCCGGACAAGCCGCAGACACACGTGATGGTTGCACAACGCTCAACAGCGTGCTTCAACACGTTACGGTATCGGAAGGGTCCTGCGTGGCATGAAGTATCCCGGCTTTCGCCTGAGGGCGGCTTTGCTGGCCGTCATTGCCGCACTCGCCGCGTTCCCGGCGGGCGCGCAGACCGCGCTCACCCGCAACCAGGTGCAGCACCTCCTGCGGCGCTTCGCCTTTTCGGCGCCGCCGGCCGCCGTCACCGCCACGCTGGCGTCCGGGATCGCGCCCTGGCTGGCCGCGCAGGCGAACTGGTCCGCGCTGGACGACAGCAACACCACGCTGGAGACCCTGCCTACCGCGCTGGTCAACGGCGGCTACCCGGACTGGAACATCTTCGAACGCGCGGTGATGCAGCACATGGTGCTCACGCCGCGGCAGCTGCAGGCCAAGCTGGAGCTGCACTGGCTGGACCATTTCGCCGTCGGCCTCGGGAAGGTCAACGATCCGGCGATCATGTATCATTACGACCAGACCGTGCGCGCCAACGCGCTGGGCAACTTCGAGACGCTGCTCACCGCAGTGGCGCAGGAGCCGGCCATGCTGATCTGGCTGGACAACAACAACAACGCGGGTCCCGTCGCCAACGAGAACTTCGCGCGCGAATGCATGCAGCTCTACACGATGGGCTTGTACCAGCTCAACGATGACGGAACGCCCCTGCTCGGCGCCACCGGCGCGCCGATGGCCAATTACAACCAGCCGGAGGTGCAGGAAATTGCCAAGGCGATCACCGGCTATAGCGTTTCGATCGATTACACCGACAACAACCCGCAGACGCGCTTCACCGTGCAGTATGTGCCGTCGAAGCACTACACGGGCACGCTGCATTTCTTCGGCCGCACGCAGGCGATCCCCAACGATCCCACGGCGATTGCCGCCGTGATGCACGTGATCGCCAGGCGGACGGCGGTGGCGCCCTTCATGGCCACCGAACTGCTGCAACGCTTCGTGACCGAACACCCGAGCAAGACCTATGTGAGCAACATCGCCGCGGTCTGGCGCGCGACGCAGGAAAAACCCGACCAGATCGCCGAGGTGATCACCGCGATCGTCAACGATCCGGAGTTCCTGACCAGCTATCACGACATGGGCAGGCAGCCCGCCGAACTGGTGCTGGACCCGTTGCGTGCGCTGCCGGGTGCGATGCAGCTTACCGCCGACACCACGCCGGGCAGTTCGCTGCTTTGGGAACTCAGCAACCTCGGACAGCAGCTTTTCTATTCGCCCAGCGTGTTCTCGTTCTACCGGCCTGGCGCGCTGAATACGCTGACCAACACGGGCAGCCTGCTCAGCCGCACCTCCGTGTTCGCCAACATCACCAACGCGGATCCGGCGAGCCTCTACACCGACACGTATATCGACATCCCCGCCTTGCGCACAGCGATGGGCGTGACGCATGGCGGCGCTATCGCCGCATACCTGCTGGACGCGCTGCTCGACGGCGGCACGCCGGCGCAGCAGAAACTGATCGCCGACTACCTGGGCCCTACGCCAAGCGACAACCAGCTACGCGGCGCGATCTGGCTGATCCTCAACTCCCCTGATTATGCGGTGAATTAGCATGATGAATCGCCGGAACGTCCTCAAGGGTCTGGGCGGCATCGCCATCGCACCCACGTTTTTCCAGAGCATGGCCGCGGCGGAGACCGCGCCGGCCGGCACGATCGTGGTGTGCATATTGCTGGCCGGCGGCAATGACGGGCTGAACACCGTGGTGCCGCTGAAGCAATACGGCGCGTATAACAGGCTGCGCACGCCGGCGCCGGCGCCGCAGAACCTCGCACTCGCCTACACCCAGGCCGCGTTGCAGCCGCTCGCTTTCAACAGTACGCCATCCACCCCGCCAGGCCTGGCCACCGAATACGCCTTCGCACCTGGCATGGACGCCATGCGGCTGCTCTACGCCGGCGGGAACCTCGCGGTGGTGGCCGGCGTGGGCCTGCCGAAAGCCGAGACCAACCCGCTCAGCCACGAGAACGGCCAATGGGACTGGCTGACCGGCCAGATCAACGTCGCCAACACGCCGAGCATGGGCTGGCTCGGCCTGGCACTGGACAATGCCGCCCACGGCAGCCTGGGGCCCACCGCCTCGTTCGGCGGATCGGTCCCGCTGATCTCCGGCAAGAAGAACGCGGGCCTGGTGATCAACCCGCCCATGGACTATTTCGGCGTGTCCTACGGCAGCACGGACACCTACAGCCGCCTGGTTTCCACCTACCACCAGATCGGCATTCTGCCTGCGGCCAACAGCACCTCCGCCTTTAACCAATCGCAGTTGCAGGAGGCGCTGGCCGACATCAGCACGATCCACGGCTATGCCAGGCACGAACAGCCGAAAGCCTACGCGACGAACACCTATCTCGATTACCAGCTGCGCGACATCGGCCGCCTGATCGTGGCCGGCGCGGGCATACGCGGCTTCTACGCCATACAGGGCGGCTTCGACACGCATGGCCAACAGATACTCAGCCATCCGATCCTGCTCCAGCAACTCAGCGAATCCCTGGCGCAGTTCTACGGATACCTGCAGGAACAGGGCGTCTCGAAAAACGTGGTGATCATGACGATGTCTGATTTCGGGCGCCGCCCGGCTGCCAATCTGGATTTCGGCACGGACCATGGCGGGTCCAGCGTGAGCTTCGTGCTGGGCGACGCGGTGAAAGGTGGGGTTTACGGCGCGTATCCGAGCCTGACGCGGTTCGACTCGAACGGGAATTTGGCGATGAGCGTGGATTTCCGTAACGTGCTTAGCGATCTTGTTGTCAGGATGGGGGGGAATGCTGCTTCTGTGCTTGGGGAGACTTGGCCTAAGCTTGGGTTTCTGTAGGAAGGACTAAGCAAGGCAAGGCCTTCTTTTTTGAAAAAAAGAAGCAAAAAACTTTTATTCCTGACGCATTTGAAATGTTGGTGGCGGCTGGGTTCGGCGCTTGCTGTGTTGAGATGGGACGATTTGCCACCGAGGGCACACAGAAGGGGGGAAGAAGCCAGACGACGTCGGTCTGGAGTGTGGGTTCTCTTCTTCGAGTGAAATTCTGTTCCGGTTTCGAGATGCGTCCGCACATGAATGATGTAAAATAAGGTTTGTAAAAGACAATTCTGTCGTTCGCATTGAGCCTTTTTGAGGCCGTCACGACCTTTGGAGATTGCTCCAGCGTTCGTCACGCTAGGACGCGTGTTTTTTCATGTTAAAGCCCGGCTTCCTCAAAACGCGCACCAACATGCGAGCGGTGCGCCCGCTTTCGTCAGCGTGTGAATTTGTCCGAAAACGCCCAGCTGCCGCAAATGCGGGGGAACAAAAGTTTTTTGGTTCTTTTTTTCAAAAAAGGAACTGCTTGCTTCCTGCCACCAGCAAGCCCGCCAACCAATCTCCCCCATTCAGCAAGCAAGCCCTTGCGCCCCCGGCCCGCGCGGCGGAAACACTGCTTCGCCATGGCAGACCATTACGACCTTCTGATTCGCGGCGGCACGGCCGTCACCCCGTGGGGCGAGACGCGGACCGACCTAGGCGCGCGGGATGGGCGCATCGTCACGCTAGCGGCCGGGGCGTCCGACACGGCCGAGGTGATGCTGGACGCGCGGCATCTGCATGTGTTGCCTGGCCTGATCGATCCGCACGTGCATCTGCGCGACCCGGGCGATGCGCGGGTGGAGAGCATTCCGACCGGCACGCGCGCGGCGGTGCTTGGCGGGATCGCCACCGTGTTCGACATGCCGAACACCGCGCCGGCGGTCACCGGCGCCGACACGCTCGCGTGGAAGCAGGCCTACGTGCCGGCGCACAGCTACTGCGATTTCGGCATCTATATCGGCGCCACGCGGGCCAACACGCCGGAGCTGGGCGGGTTGGAGCGTGCGCCCGGCGTCTGCGCGATCAAGCTGTTCGCGGGCAGCTCGACGGGCGACCTGATGATCGAGGACGATGCGGGGATCGAGGCGGTGATGCGGTCCGGCCACCGGCGGATCGCGTTCCATTCGGAGGACGAGTATCGGCTGCAGGCACGGCGGGCGATGTTCCACGGGGGTGAGCCGTTTGCCTGCCACATGGAATGGCGGGACCCGGAATGCGCGGCGCTGGGGACGCGGCGGATCGTGGCACTCGCGCGCAAGACCGGACGGCCGGCGCATATCGTGCACGTGTCCACCGCGGAGGAATTCGCGTTCCTGCGTGACCACCGTGACATCGCGACCGCCGAGGTGCTGGTGAACCACCTCACCCAGATCGGGCCGGCGTGTTATGAGCAGCTTGGCGCGTATGCGGTGATGAACCCGCCGATACGCACGCGCGAGCATTTCGACGCGGCGTGGGCGGCGGTGCGCGACGGCAGGGTGGACACGGTCGGCTCCGACCACGCGCCGCATTCCCATGCCGCCAAAGCGCGGCCGTGGCCGGATACGGCGGCGGGGCTGACGGGCGTGCAGACCGCGGTGCCGATCATGCTGGACCATGTGAACGCCGGCCGGCTGAGCCTGGCGCGCATGGTGGATTTGATGGCGGCGGGGCCGGCGCGCGTGTATGGCGCGGTCACCAAGGGGCGCATCGCCGCCGGCTACGACGCGGATTTCACCCTGGTGGACCTGGGCCGGCGCCGCACGATCGAGAACGACTGGATCGCCACGCCGGCTGGCTGGACGCCGTTCCACGGCAAGCAGGTGCAAGGCTGGCCGATGGCCACGATCGTGCGGGGCCACGTGGTGATGCAGGATGATGAGGTGCTAGGAGCGCCCATCGGCCGCCTGGCGGCCTTCCAGTAGCAAAAGTTCGGTTCTGTTTTTCAAAAAAGAACGCGCTTTCTTGCTTCGTGCTAAACCGCGCGCACCAAAGAGGAAGCACGAGCCATGACCGCCTGGACCGCCGATCGTATTCCCTCCTTGGCCGGAAAGATTGCCGCCGTGACAGGCGCCACGAACGGCATCGGCTACGAAGCCGCGTTGCAACTGGCCGCGCACGGCGCCGAGGTGGTGATGGCGGTGCGCGACACGGCGCGCGGTAACGCGTGCGCCGCGCGCATACGCGGCGCGCATCCCGAGGCGAAGCTGACAGTGATGGCGCTGGACGTGGCGAGCCTGGCCTCGATACGCGAGTTTGCCGAGCGCGCGTCGGACACGCTGCCGCGGCTGGACATCCTGATCAACAATGCGGGGCTGGGGCTGCAGTCCCAGCGCGCGGTCAGTGTGGACGGGTTCGAGCGGCAGTTCGCCACCAACTACCTGGGGCCGTTCGCGCTGACGGGGCGGCTGATCCCGGCGCTGCTGCGCGCGCCGAGCCCGCGTGTGGTGGCGATCGCGAGCATCGCGCACCGGCGCGGGCAGATCAATTTTGACGATCTGCAGACCGAGCGGCCGTATAACGGGCGTGTCGCCTACGGGCAGTCCAAGCTGGCGGACCTGATCTTCGCGCTGGAGCTGGACCGCCGTGCCCGGCTGGCCGGCTCGCGCCTGGTCAGCGTGGCGGCGCATCCCGGCGTGTCCACCACCAATTTCATCGCGTCCACCGGGATGCCGGGCGCGGCTGCGCGGGTGATCAACCTGGGCATCGGCGTGCTGGGGCAGAGTGCGCCGCGCGGGGCACTGCCGGGGCTGTATGCGGCCACCATGCCGGACGTGGTGGGCGGGCAGTATTGGGGTCCGAACGGGCTGCTGGAGGTGCGCGGGGCGCCGGCTCTGGCGCAGATCTCGCCGCAGGCCCTGGACAGGGAAGTGTGGGAGCGGCTCTGGACGGTGTCCGAACAGCTCACGGGCGTGACATACACGCCGCTTGCCTGAGAAAACACGCGCCGCCCGGCACACGGCTGTTGGATGCGTTTTCGTAATGGCATAGTAGTGGCGGAAACGCGTGCGGAGAAATGAGGGTAATGGCCGAGATCGAGGATCGCCTGGTGCCCCGCGACGGGCTCAACAACTACAACACCGTGCTGGCGCGCATGGACCTGCCCACGCATGGCGGCGCGCAGTTCACCTTTGCCGTGACCAACTCCATGCTGCCGGTGGCCGAGCTGGTGGTGGGCGTGCCGAACACTGGCCAGAGCCTGGATCGGATGACGGTGGAGGCGCATGACGCGCTGATCGACATATTGCGCCAGCTTACGTTCCGCGCGGAGAAGGCGAGGCTGAACCATGACCGAAACGCCCGCCCGGCGCCGCCGCCGGCGCAAGAGCCGCCCGCGGACGATTTCATGATGGATCGGAAAAGCCTCGCTGAACGGCGTGGATTTGTTGCGGACAGTTTTGCGGAAGCTGAGGTCGAGTAGGGGCCTTCTGATCGGACAAGGCCTTTTCTGTCGTTCTCCCTCAAGGCGCGTGGGCGGTCTTGTCCTGGTCTTCGGCTCCGTGGGATGTCTGCTGGCTGCGGGCCAACTGGGCGAGTGCCGCGTTGCGGGGGAACTGGCGGGCCAGGCGGCTGGCTCGGGCAGCGGCATCGGCGCGGTCGCCGCGGTGAGCGGCTAGCGCCACGTGCTGCTTGGCGATGCGTATGTCCTGCGGGAAGCGGGCCAGGGCGGCGTCGGCGGCGTGCTCGGCCGCTTCGTCTTCGCCGGCCAGGCTCAGGCTGCGGATGTAGGCGGCTTCCAGGAGCGGGTTCGGGGCGGTGTGGGCGCGGGCCGCCTCCAGCATCGCGGCGGCCTCGCCAGGCCGCCCTTGCTCTTCCGCCACGCGGGCGCAGGCGATCGCGAGATCCTGGCTTACGGGGAAACGCTGCCGCCAGGGCTGGCCTTTTGCCTCCGCTTCGTCGAAACGGCCGGCTTCGCGCAGGGCGGTGATTTCGGCGGCATAGGCGGGGGCGAAATCGGGGAAGCGCTGCCGGAGAGCGGCTAACTGGGCGAACACCTGGGGCAGGCGCTCGGGGCGGCCAGGGCGGGGGCCGATGAGGGACACGGCGGCTTCCAGGGCCAGCGGCGCGTCGTCGGGGAAGCGGGCGGTCAGCACCGTCCAGTGCGCGGCGGCTTCGGACCATGACTGGTGGCCGACGGCGCGGCGGGCGGCGGCATGACGGAGGTTGCGGTCGTTCGGGAAGGCGGCCAGGCCTTCTTCGAGGAGGGTGCGGGTGATTTCGGGCTGCCGCTTGCGGATGCTGAGCTGGACGGCGCGGATGTGGCCCTCGGCGGATTTTGGCTGGGCGGCGCGCAAGGCGGCCAGGGCGGTGTAGGCACGGTCCGTGTTGCCGGCGGCCTCGGCGGCTTGCGCGGCTTCCTGGAGAAGGCCCACGGCTTTGGGGAAACGGTTCAGGCCGGCTTCGGCGACGGCCAGCGCCTCCTGTGGGCGGCCGAGGGCGCGCGAGGCTTGGCTGGCGGCAGAGTAGGCCAAAGGCGAAGCCGAGGAGGGGGAGGCTTGCAGGCGGGTGGCGTAAGCGAGGGTTTGCGGGTGGTCGGCGCGGCGGCGGGCCAATGTCAGGCCGGCGCGGACGTACCAATCCTGGTCGAGGTCCGGCGGGAGCTGGGCGAAGAGCGTTTCGGCTTCGGCGAAGCGGGCCTCGGCGATGCGGCCTTCGAGCTGGGTGCGGATCGTGTCGGCGCCTGGCGGGGCTGGGGTGTTTGGTTCGGCGGCGCCGTGGTGTGCGGCGGGATCTGGCTGCGAGGCGGCGGGCTCGGGGCCTAGCTCGTGCGTCGGCTCTGGCGGGTGCGGCTCGGCGGAGGCGGGATTGGGGTGTTGCTGGGTCAGTTCGGGGGTGGGGGCGGGCTTGGGTTTGCGGAGGCCTAGCCAGGACAACATTCGGAGCACCATCGGGGAACGGAACGGGGTGATTGTAGCAGGTGGGGGAGGTTGAGACATACTTAAGCCAGGCGGTCCAGGGCGCGGTAGTACCAGGAGCCGGCGATCGTGAGGGGGAGGCGGAGGGCCCGGCCGCCTGGGAAGGGGATGTAGGGAAGGCGGGCGAAGGCGTCGAACCGGGCGGGGTGGCCGAGCGTGGCTTCGGCAAGGAGGCGGCCGAGGAGGTGGGTGGTGGTGACGCCGTGGCCGGAATCGCCGTGGCTGAAGAGGGTGGTGGGGGTGAGGCGGCCTATGTGGGGGATGCGGGGAAGGGTCAGGGCGAAGTTGCCGCTCCAGGTGTAGGCGGTGCGGACGTCCGTCAGGCTGGGGAAGGTTTTCAGCATCAGGGGGCGGAGTTTGGCCTCGATGCTGGCGGGGTCTCGGCCGCCGTAGACGGTGCCGCCGCCGTAGAGCAGGCGGTGGTCCGGGGTGCGGCGGTAATAGTCCAGGAAGTAGTTGGCGTCCTCTATGCAGTAGTTGGCGGGGAGGAGGGCGGCCAGGCGGTCCGGGTTCAGGGGAACGGTTGCGAGGATCTGACTGCTGACGGGCATGATCTTGTTGGCGATTTCGGGGTGCAGCAGGGGGGAGAGGTAGGCGTTGCCGCAGACCAGGATGTGGGTGGCGTGGATTTCGCCCGTCGCGGTTTTGACGGTGTGGGCGGTGAGGGCGGTGGCGGGGGAGTGTTCGTGGATGGTGCCGCCGAGGGATTCCAGGGCGGCGGCTTCGCCCAGGACCAGGTTCAGGGGGTGGACGTGGCCGCCCAGGGGGTCGAGCAGGGCGCCTTGGTAGCGGGTGGTGGTCACGTATTTGGCGAGGCCGGGTTTGTCGGTGATCTGCAGGGTGTGGTGGCCGTGTTTTTCCCAGGTTTTCTTGGCGTGTTCCAGGCTGCGGAGCTGGCGGTGGGTGAAGGCGGCTATGGCGTTGCCTGGAGTGAGCGCGCAGTCGATCTGGTATTTGGCTACGCGGTCCCGGATGATCTGGCCGCCTTCGAGGGCCATGCTGCCCAGGTTTTCGGCGGCTTCTTCGCCGTAGCGGCGGGCGATCACGTCCAGTTCCCGGCTGTAGCCGTTGACGATCTGGCCGCCGTTGCGGCCTGAGGCGCCCCAGCCTACCTGGGCGGATTCCAGGACCGTTACGCGGGCGCCTTGTTCGGCGAGGTGCAGGCCGGCGGAGATGCCGGTGAAGCCGGCGCCTATGATGCAGACGTCGGTGCGCGCCTCGCCCTGGAGCGGGGGGCGGGGTGGGGATGGGTTTGCGGTGGCGGCGTAGTAGCTGGGGGCGTGCGGGGTGAGCATGCCTGGGTGGGTAGCATGATCCTTGGGGCGGGGGTCAGTCGGGGGGTTCCGGGGGGAGTTCCTGGGCGAGTTTTTCGAACAGGTTGGCGTAGACGGGGCCGGGCTGCAGGTGCGGCGGGAGGCCGATATCCGCGGCGACCTGGGCGAACAGGGCGGCGAGCGTGGCGAAGCCGTGTTCCCCGTGCTCCGGCGCGGCCAGGCGGGCGGCGAGGGCCCGGCTGGCGTCCTGTTGGCTGATCTGGAGGTGGGGGTTGAGCTGGCCTACCTCGGCAAAGGCTTCCTCGAGGAATTGGGCGCGGTAGTCCGTCTCTGGCTCCTCCTCGGCGGTGGAGCGGGTGCGCAAAGCGGGTTTGGGGCCGGCTTCGAGCGCCGCGTGCAGGGAGATGGCAGCGGTGACGATGCGGGAGACGCGGGTGAAGGCGAGAATGTGCTCCGGCCGCGTGGGGGTGCGGGGGCGCTCGGCAGGAGGGTGCGGCTGGGGTGCGGGCTCGGAGGTGGGATCCGCGGCTGCGGCGTCCTCGGCGGCGATTTCGGCGAGCGACATGCCGAGCTCGGCCAGGCGGCAGAGCATGCGCATGTGCTGCGCGGCTGTCTCCGACGGCTGGTGGCGCGGCGGCTGAGGTTGGGTGTAGGCGTTCATTGGTGAGAACATAGTAGGAACACTGTGGGTTCAGTGGCAAGTTGTTTCGGGGATGCGATGGTGGTTTGATGCGCAAGCGGGGCGGCTGACCGGTTGCAACCGGGCCGGGGCGCGCTGCGTTGCGAAAACGGAAGGATTGCCATGCACACGCACACTGTCCGCCCGGGTGAGACGCTTTCCGTCATCGCGCATCATTACAGGACCACGTGGCAGGCCATTGCGAAGCTGAACGGGATGGCCAACCCGAACGCGCTGAAGGTTGGGCAGCATCTGCGTCTGCCTGGGCACGCAAGCGGGCATCCGGGGGCGCCGCACGTGCCTGGGCAGGGCGGTGCGCCTGCGGGGCACCCGGGTGCGGCGCCGGCGCCCGGCGCGGGGCAGCCGGGGGCGGGGCAACCTGGCGCGGGCCAGCCTGGTGCGGGACAGCCTGGCGCGGGACAGGCGGGGGCGGCGGGCAGCGTGACGGAAGCGCAGCTGCGCGCGATCATGCCGCGTGCGGTGACGCAGGCTGGCACGTTCGCGGCACCGCTGAACACGGCGATGGCTGCCAACGGCATAGACACGCCGGAGCGGCGGGCGGCGTTCCTGGCGCAGATCAGTGTGGAGAGCGGGGATCTGCACAACACCGAGGAGAACCTGAACTACTCCGCGGAGCGGCTGCATGCGGTCTGGCCGCGGCGGTTTCCCACGGTGGCCTCGGCACAGCCCTACGCGCACAACCCCGAGGCCTTGGCCAACCACGTGTATGCCAACAGGCTGGGCAATGGGGACGAGGCGAGCGGGGATGGCTACCGGTTCCGCGGGCGCGGGCTGATGCAGGTGACGGGGCGGAGCAATTACCGGGCGGCGGGGTTCGAGAACCGGCCAGAGGCGCTGGCGGAGCCCAACACGGCGTCCGACACGGCGGCGCGGTTCTGGTCCAGCAACGGATTGAACCCGCGCAGTGCGACCGTGCTGGGGCATGGCGCGTTCGATGGGATAACACAGACCGTCAATGGCGGGATGAACGGGAGCGAGGCGCGATGGTCGGCTTATGGACGGGCGGTGACGACGTTTGGGCTTACGCCTGCGCAATGAGGCGGGTGGGGCTGGTGGCGGTGCTGGGGCTGGTGGGGGCTTCGGGGGCGATGGCGGCGCCGGCCGTACCTTCGATGTGCGACGCTGGGGCGACGGCGCTGTTCAGCTGTGCTGTCGGGCACAAGGTTGTCTCGATCTGCGGCGAGGGGGGCAAGGCCACGTATTATTATGGCGTTCCCGGGAAGGTGGAGATGTCTTCCCAGGCGCTGGTTTTTGCCGAGCGCATGTTTTCGGGTGGGGGGGAGACGCAGATCTCGTTTGCGAACGGGGCTTACAGCTACGTGGTGTTCGACAAGACGGTGCGGACGTCATTTTCCGCGGACGGGCACAACGATCCGGATTCCACAAGCGGGCTGGTGGTGCTGAAGGGCGGGAAAACACTGTCCGCGAAGGCTTGCGCGTCCGACGCCACGATTTCGGCCGATGCGAGCAAGATGATTCAGGCGGGGGCTTTCGTAGAGCACTGACCGGGCGGGTTCGGGTCTGGGTTACTGAGCGGCGTGGGCTTGTTCTGCCGGCCGGGTTCTGGCGCGTGCGAGCAGGAGCAGCGCAGTGGCGGTGCAGAGCAGTATTTCCGGCAGGCCGGCTTCCGGGCCGAAGGCGCCGCCTGTCATCCAGGCTGGGCCGCTGAAGCTTGTGGCCAGCAGGCCGGCGAAGCCGTGGCCGGAGACGTCCGCGCCGAAGACGCCGCCCTCAGTGGCGTTCCAGGCGAGATGGATGCCGATGGGGAACCATAGGGAGCGCGTGAGCGCGTAGGCGGCGCCTAGCAGCAGGCCGGAGGCGAAGATGGCGAGGGCGGCCATGATGGCGGCGCCGGGGTTGCCGCCGTGGGCCAGCGCGAACAGGGCGGCGGAGAGGAGGAGTGCCGCGGGGGTGCCTGTGCTGCGCTCCAGCAGGCGGAACAGCATGGCGCGGAAGAGCACTTCCTCGAAGATCGCGGCTGCGGCGGCGCTGCCCAGAGCGAGGAGCGCGGGGCGGATTGCGCCGGTTGCTGTGAGGTGTGCGTCACCGGCGGCCAGAAGGATGGCTATTACGGTTGCGAACAGGGTGGCGCCGATCAGGAGGCCGGTTGCGAACTGGGCCAGCCTGCGGGTGCCGGGGATCTCGACGATGCTTCGGCGCTCGAAGATTTTCACGACCGCGTAATAGAGGGCGAGGCTGATTGCGGCGCCCAGGGCGGCGACGGCGTCGCCTTCGGCCGAGCCGATGGCTGGTTGGTGGTTGAGGATTTGGGCGGCGGCGAGGACGACGAGTTGGGCGGTGAGGACCATGGCTACGGCGAAGGTGGCCAGCTCGGCGAGGTCTCGGCCGAGGGCGCGGAGTTTGGGTCTGGACTGCGTTTTCATGGGGGCATGTTTCTGGGGTGGGCGGGATTCGGCAAGCGGGTTGGGTTGGGTGGGTGTTAGTGGGTTTGTTGGGCGAGGAGGGTAGTTGGATAGAGGAGTACGGCGGCCAGGGCGGCGGGGATGGCGATGGTGGTGGCGATCAGCCAGGGGGTGATGGTTGGTTGGGTGGCGGTAGCTGCGGCCAAGGCGGCTAGGGTGGTGAGCGCGGCGATGGCGGCGGCGGGGCGTAGGGTTCTGGTGGCCCATGGGTTGTAGGCGGCCAGCGAGGCGGCCCACCAGGCGAAGGGGAGGAGTAGGGCCCAGTATAGGGGGGATGTGCGGTCGTGGACGCGGGTTGGGCCTAGGAGGAGGGCTATCAGTGCTAGGAGGGCTGCTATGCCGGCGGCGATTACTAGGAGAACGGTTAGGGCGGAGCGTTTGTCGCGGCGGAGTATTTGCCAAGCTTGGGGGTTGGCGGCCCGGGCGGATCTGTCGGTGTTGTGCATTTGTGGTTTGCGCTGGGCTTCCGCATTCGTTTGGCTTGCCGGTTCGTGCGTAGTTATTTCTGGTAAATTCCGGAGAGCGTGACGTTGGCGCCGCCGCAGGCGTTGTTATCGTGGGCTACTATGTTTGCGGCGATGAGCGTTAGGGTCAGTTTGCAACCTTGCGGGTCGTCGGGATCTGCCAAGGACAAATGGGCGGCGTCGGGTTTTGCTTCGGCGTTCAGTGTGCCTTCGTGGCCGTTGGGGTCGGATTTCGAGGGCCAGTAGGCTTCGGCGGCCACGGCGAGGTTTGGACCGGCTGATTTTATGGTGAGTTTGCTGTCACCATAATGCCAGGTGCCCAGCCAGTCATGGCGGTTAGCGGCTGGGACCGGCTGCGGCTGCAGTTGCGCGGTGGGGAGCCAGCCGGCGGCTTCGGTTTTGCCGTTGGTGTAGTAGGCGCAGGTGTAGGGACCGTGGGTGCCGGCAGTCAGGAGGCGGTCGCCCGCGATGACGTAGGCGGCAAGCTGGCAGGCTTTGGTGGCGTTCGGACAGGCGTCTCGCCCGGACAGGAAGGTGGCGTGCAGGCCGGGTTTTATCCGGGCGGCGTGGATGGATTGCGGCGGTTGCGCGGGAAAGGAGACCGTGTCGCAAGAAGTGTCGGCCAGAGCCGGCGCGGCGGCTGCGATGGCGAGACAGGTGGCGAGCGCGCGCGCGATCATCCGGCGGCGCTCGGGCTGTAGACGGCACGGTTGAACAGCGCCTGTTCCAGCAGCCTGCGATCCCGATAATTGGCGCTTGTGGTGCTGACGATGGCGATGCCGGCGGCAATGAGGTCGTGCGCTTTGACGGGGCGCAGGACAGGTTGCGCGAGCGCGCCCTGGTAGTTCATCGAAACCAGGGCGTCGAATTCGCATACCAGGAGACGGATGGCCAAGTCTGCCTGGACGAGACGGCGCACGGTGGCTTCGTAGGTTCCTATGATGACCGTGAGCAGGCGCATTTGCTGGTCATCCGTCAGTTTGACGAGGTCTTCGTTGCGATTGGCAAAGCCGTGCGCGTCTGCGTGGGTGCGATGGTAGCCTTCCGCTGCGGCCGCGGCGGTGGTGCGGTCCAGGCCGATGCCGACGAGATCATTGGTGATGGTGTCCTTGTCGCGGAGCTTCATGTCGTAGCCGAGGCCTAGGGTGACACCGCTTGCGTTGACGCCGGCGGCATCGGGGAGCCTGGATTTGTGCGGCCAGTAGAGATGATCGCTGATGGCGCCGCCGCCTTCACGATTCTTGAGAAAGGTAAGGCCGGCGAAGGAGACGCGACCTGGCGTGGCGAGTATGGCGGCTTTCATGGTGCTGTCAGGTCCCAGCACGGTGATCAGGCCGCACTGGTGCAGCGCGGTTGCGGCGTCGGCCAGCGTGGCATCGGGGATCATGGCGCCGGGCATGAGGCAGGCGGTTGCGGGTTGTGGTGCCAGTTGCGCGGGCAGCGCCTGGGCGGAAATAGCGGTTTGCGCTGCTTGGGTTACGGCGGAAGCGGCGGCGGGGGCTTCGGTTTGCAGGCGCGCGAAGACATCGGGGCGAAGGACGAAATCATATATGCCGCGGCGCGCGATTGGCTGGGCGGCGACGATGCCGCGAAAGAATGCGGTCCGGGTTTGTTTCAGCGTGTTGTCGGTGATGCGTTTGATCGCGGCGGCGGTGGGATAGCCTTTCAGGGTGTAGCCGTCTGCGAGCGTGGCGATGTCGACTGGCGCGGGGGCCACGACTTTGGGCGCGGCGGGATGGTGTTGGGGTGGCGGCCGGTGGTGCGGCTTGGTGGTGGCCATGGGGTGCCTTTGCTTTGGCGTGCCGGGGATGTTGGGCGGGGTGTGGGAGGGTTGGCAAGGTCGGGTGTTGGGTTGGGGTTTGGGGCGAGTAGCCACGGGGGAATGTTTGGTTGGGTTGCGGACTTCTCAAACTTCGCTTCGCGCCTGGCTTCGACCTCGGGCAACGCTGCGAGGCTAGGTTCGGCAGTAACCATGATCTGTCGTTCGAAACATCAGACCACCACAACTTTGGCACTCTTGAGTACTTCCATCCACAATGAACTCGGCACGGCCGCATTCCGGGTGACATACGGCCAAGGCTACGGTTACATGCGCCGGGAACTGGATATCGGTAACGGGGTAGTCGTTGGGCTCCTGTTCCCATCGTGCCAAGGAGCGCAGATGCGCTCTGAGGGATTCCCTTGATCTGGGATTGTGAATTTCCTGCATGCGGGAAGCGATCTTCTGAAAGAGAGACGCAAGCTCCGACTCATCAAACAGACTGTTGCTCGCGATGTCGGACGTATCTGTCATCGTTGTCTTTCCCAAGCAAGTGGTTACAAAAACGAAACCACTTCGGCCGTCCGTGCTTGTCGATCAAATCGAACCAGCGGCGGCCACAAGGAGTAATTCAATTCTGATCTTATCGTAATAAGACTTTGGCGAAAACTGCCGGCTGGCCGAACACTCGTGCAGAAGCGTCAAAATCGGGCGAAGCCGGGGTCTGGGGCCGACTGGCCCCAGCGGGGTCGAGGGGCAGAGCCCTCGCCTTGCCTTCGCTTACCCCATAGCGCGCGCTCCTGCCCTATACCGACTGCAGATACGCGTCGTATTCCACGTCCGTGACGCGCCTGCGGAATTCGGCTTGTTCCTGGCGTTTGCAGGCGCTGAAGAGGTCTTGGTAGTCCAGGCCGAGGTGTTCGCCCATGACGTCGCTGGCGTCGAAGGCGTCGATCGCGTCGTCCCAGTTTACCGGGAGGATGGGGTAGCCTTCGCGTTGTTCGCCGTCGATGGGGGGGCCTGGGTCGATTTCGTGGGTGAGGCCGTGCAGGGCGCCGGCGAGGACGCCGGCGACCGCGAGGTAGGGGTTGCAGTCGGCGCCGGCGACGCGGTGTTCGACGCGGGTGGCCTGGCCCGCGGTGATGACGCGTATGGCGGCGCTGCGGTTGTCCAGGCCCCAGGTGACGTTGGTGGGGGCGTGGCCGCCTGGGGTGAGGCGGCGGTAGGAGTTGGCGTGGGGGGCGAGGAGCAGCATGCAGTCGGGCAGGGTTGCGAGCATGCCGCCGGTGACGTGGTGGAGGCGCGGGGTTGGGGCGCCGTTGGGTTCGGCCATGATGTTGCGGCCGAGCTCGTCGAGGATGGACATGTGGACGTGCATGCCGCTGCCGGCGAGGTTGCCGTAGGGTTTGGCCATGAAGGTGGCGTCCAGGCCGTGTTGGCGGGCGACGCCTTTGACGATGCGTTTGAGGAGGAAGGCGTGGTCGGCGGCCTGGAGGGGGTCGGGGACGTGGTTGAGGTTGACCTCGTATTGGCCGGGGCCGTTTTCGCGCACGACGGTGTCGGCGGGGAGGTTCTGGCGTTCGCAGGCGTGGAAGATGTCGGCGAGGAGGGGTTCGAAGCTGTGGAGTTCGGCGATGGAGAGGACCTGGGTTTGCCATCCGTTCCAGCGGCCTTCGTGGGAGCTGGGGGGTGAGACGGGGTCGCGCGGGGTTCGGCGGCGGTCGATTATGTAGAATTCGAGTTCGGTGGCGACGATGGGGGTGAGGCGGAGGGTGGCGAAGCGGGCGCAGACGCGGGCGAGGACCTGGCGGGGGTCCGCGTAGAAGGGGGTGCCGTCCTGCTGGCGCATGGAGAGGAGGACCTGGGTGGTGGGGCGGGTTAGCCAGGTGACGGGCAGCAGGGTGCCGTCAACCGGCATGCAGATGCCGTCCGGGTCACCGGTGCCAACGGCCAGGCCAGCTTCGGGGACGTCGCAACCCCAGACATCGAGGGCGTAGACGCTGCGGGGGAGGGCTACGCCGTTGGCGAGGACTTCGGGGATGCGTTCGGCTGGGACCCATTTGCCGCGGGCGATGCCGTTTACGTCGACGACGAAGGCTTCGAGGACGGAGGGGGCTTGTTTGCCGGGGATGAGGGTGTGGGCGTGGGGGCTGTAGGTGGAGGGCGGCGGCGGGGCGGTGAGATCCAATTAAACTTGCTCCGTTGTTGTGGGGTCAGGCGTGCGCGAAGGCGGGGGCGCGGTGGCGTTGGTGGGCGCGGGCGGCGGTGCCGAAGGCGCGGAAGATGACGGTGGAGAGGGGGTCGTCCGCGTGGAGCCATTCCGGATGCCATTGGACGCCGAGGAGGAAGGTGTCCGCGGATTTCAGGCGGATGGCTTCGGGGAGGCCGTCGGGGGCGGTGGCGTCTATGGCGAGGGTGGGGGCCAGGCGGTCTATGCCCTGGTGGTGGAGGGAGTTGACCCGGGCGGTGTCCATGCCGGTGAAGCTGTGGAGCAGGCCGCCTGGGGTGAAGGTTACAGCGTGAGCGGGGGCGTATTGTTCGGCGAGCGTGCCTGGGGCGTCTCGGTGGTCGGCGAGGCCGGGGGTGGTGTGGATGGATTGGTGGAGCGTGCCGCCCAGGGCGACGTTGATCTCCTGGAAGCCGCGGCAGATGCCCAGGGTGGGTAGGCCGCGGGAGACGGCGAGGCGGATCAAGGGGAGGGTGGTGGCGTCCCGGGCGGGGTCCGACGGGGAGGCGGGGTCTTGTTGGGGGGCGTTGTAGCGGGCGGGGGCTACGTTGCTGAGGGCGCCGGTGAGGAGGAGGCCGTCCAGGGTGGCGAGGAGTTGGGCCAGGTCGGCTTCGGTGGTGTTGGGGAGAAGGGCCGGGATGATGAGGGGGAGTGCGCCGGCGCCTTCGGTGAGGGCGGCGAGGTATTTGTGCTGGACGGTGTGGGTGGTGTGTTTGGACGCGGTGTTGACGTCGGCGACCACGCCGATGACGGGTTTCATGGATGCGAACTCCTGCAACGGGTGTTGTAGCCGATTGCGGGGGGACAGGGGAAGGTTTGACACGGTTGGTTGATGAATGAGGAAGAAAGGAAGGGGGGTTTCGTTTGAGAAAGCAAAAAACTTTCGGGTTTTGTCGCGGGTGCTGAGAGAGGTCGCCGACAGGGAGCAAAAGTTTTTTGGTTCTTTTTTTCAAAAAAGAACGGCTTGCCTTACTCGATTGGAGGTTTCGATGCGTGATTCCGACCGGCTGCGGGCGATCGATGCGCGGCATCACATTCATCCGTTCAGCGATACGGCGGCGTTGAATGCGGAGGGGACACGGATCTTCGCGCATGGCGACGGCGTGTGGCTGACCGATGTGGACGGGCGGCGGTATCTGGATGCGTTTTCCGGGTTGTGGAACGTGGCGGTGGGGTATGGGCGGCGGGAGATTGCGGATGCTGCTTACGCGCAGATGACGCAGTTGCCGTTCTATAACAATTTTTTCAAATCGACGACGCGGCCGGCGATCGAATTGGCGGAGGTTTTGGGCGGGTTGGCGCCGGGGTTTCGGCGAAGTTTCTTTACGAATTCAGGATCGGAGGGAAATGACACGGTAATCCGGATGGTGCGGCATTACTGGGCGCTGAGGGGAAAGCCGGGGAAGAGCGCGTTTGTTGCGCGGGTGAATGGGTATCATGGAAGCTCGATCGGCGGGGCCAGTTTGGGCGGGATGGGGTGGATGCATCGGCAGGGGGGGCTGCCGATACCGGGGGTGATCCATGTGGCGCAGCCTTGGTGGTGGGGCGAAGGTGGGGGGATGAGCCAGGCGGCGTTCGGGGTTTGGGCGGCGCGCGAGGTGGGGCGGGCTATCGATGCCGTGGGGGCGGAAAACGTGGGGGCGTTCATTGGCGAGCCGGTGCAGGGGGCCGGCGGGGTGATCATGCCGCCGGATGGGTATTGGCAGGAGGTGGAGCGGATTTGTCGCGAACGGGATGTGCTGATCGTGAGCGACGAGGTGATTTGCGGGTTCGGGCGGTTGGGGGAATGGTTCGGCTGCCAGCATTACGGGTTTTCGCCGGATCTGATGACTGTGGCTAAAGGGTTGACGAGCGGGTATCTGCCGATGGGCGGGGTTATGGTGGGCGACGCGGTGGCGGATGTGCTGGAGGCTGGGGGGGATTTCAATCATGGATATACCACCAGCGGGCATCCGGTTTGTGCGGCGGCGGCGCTGGCGAATTTGGCGATATTGCGGGGGGAGGGGCTGGTGGAGCGGGTGCGTGGGGTGATCGGGCCTTACCTGGCGCGGTTGTGGTTTGGCCTGGCAGAGCATCCGTTGGTGGGGGAGGCCCGGATGGTTGGGTTGATGGGGGGGCTGGAGCTTACGCCGGACAAGGCGGCGCGGGCTCGGTTTGGTAAGGTTGGGGAAGTGGGGGTTCTGTGCCGGGATTTTGCTTATGAGGCTGGGCTGATCCTACGGGCTACCGGGGATTGCATGCTGGTGGCGCCGCCGTTTGTCCTGAGCGAAGGGGAGGCGGATTTGTTGGTGGCGCGCGTGCGGGGGGCGCTGGACCGGACGCTGGAGGTGGTGCGGGCGCGGGGGTGGATGTAGGCCGGCACGACCCTATGGCCGACGCCGGGCGAGTCATGCGCCGGCGGGCGGGCACTCGGCCTACGCGGAACTGGCGTGTCCAGGCTGCGCGCCCAGGCCCGGCTGGACCTGGTGGAACGGATCAAGGCGCCGTCAGGGTTTGCACGTGGGCTACCACGTGCTCCAGGTCATAGGGTTTGGCCACGAAGACGCCGCCCGCGGGCAGGTCACTCATGTCCGGCACGTGTTCGCCAGAGGTGATGACGAGGGCCACCTTGGGCCAGTGATGGCGCACGATATGCGCAAGCTCGAGACCGCTTATGCCGCCGGGCATGTGTATGTCCGTGAACAGCAGGTGAACCTGGCCGCCATGGGCCTTGAGGATCGCCAGCGCCTCGTCGGCGTGCGCGGCCTCGATGACGCCATACCCGGCTTGCGAAAGCACTTCGGCCGCCAGCATGCGGGTCAGTACTTCGTCCTCGGCTACGATTACCGTCTTCTGCGCATCGTTCATCTCTCGCTAATGCCGGCTGACGGACAAAGTTTTGCCAGATTTTTATGCCAACCGTCGAAAGGTGCTATGGCGCGTGGCCATCATCACCGCGGATGACACTGTAGCCCATGCTCGACAAGGATGCCCAGGAAAGCGTCGATACGATCGGCCGCATAGAAGCCGTTCCGACCATCCTGGACGTGGTGTGCCGCACGACCGGCATGGGTTTCGCGGCCGTCGCGCGCGTGACCGAAGGGCGCTGGATCGCTTGCGGCGTGAAGGACGACATAGCATTCGGCCTCCAGCCGGGCGGCGAGCTGAAGGTGGAGACCACCATCTGCCACGAGATACGCAAGACACGCGAGCCGGTCATCATCGACAACACCGCCGAAGATGCCGTGTACAGCAAACATCCGACCCCGGCCATATACGGCTTCCAGAGCTACATCTCGATGCCGATCATGCTGCCGGATGGCAGTTTCTTCGGGACGCTGTGCGCGATCAATCCGACGCCGGTGCGGCTGAACACGCCGGAGGTTATCGGCATGTTCAAGCTGTTCGCCGAGCTGCTGGCCTACCACATCGATGCAACAAGCCGGCTGTCCCAGACCAGTGCGGATCTCGTCAACGAGCGCCGGATTGCCGAGCTGCGCGAGGTGTTCATTGCCATACTCGGCCATGACCTGCGCAATCCGATTGCTGCGATCAACTCGGGCATGCGCCTGCTTCTCCGGATGCCGCTGCCCGAGCGGGCACACTATGTCCTGGACTTGATGCAAGGCAGCGTGAACAGGATGACCGAGCTGGTCGGAAACATGCTCGATCTCGCCAGAGGCCGGCTCACGGGCGGTATTCCTGTCCGGCTCAGAAGCGATGTCGAGCTCGATCCGGTGCTTCGGCAGATCATGTCCGAAATCAGCGCGGCTTTTCCGGACCGGATCATCGAAAGCCGATTTTCCATAACCGAACCGGTGACCTGCGACGCCAACCGGATCGCGCAATTGTTCTCGAACCTTCTTTCCAACGCCGTGACCTACGGCGGCTCCGCCAAGCCGATCCTGTGCGAGGCCGGGACAAAGGATGGCGTGTTCAGCCTCTCCGTTGCCAATGGCGGCGAACCGATACCGGAGCATCGGATCGCGCATCTGTTCGAGCCGTTCTCCCGCGGTGTCCTGGAAGGCAACCAGCAGGGTCTTGGGCTGGGTCTGCACATCGCGTCCGAGATCGCGCGCGCACATGCGGGCGTGCTGGGCGTGACTTCGACGGCGGACGAGACGCGGTTTACGTTTCAGATGCCCTGCGCGGGTGGTTTGGTGTGAT